>NZ_JBVINN010000055.1:0-50867 GCF_055579305.1 Kitasatospora sp. NPDC032757
GGGGGCGGAAGCCTGCGGCTTAAGCTCCCGCTGGCGCGGGAGCAGCGGTGCTGACGCACCGCCAGGTGCGGGGGTGCCGCCTACGGCGTCACCGTGCGTGGCGTGGCCTCGGCTGCGCCTCGGCGGGCGGTGGGTGGTTGGGGGAATTCGCCGATGGCGAATTCGTGGGCGCGGCACGCGCCGTTGGGGTGGGCGTCGGGCGTCGCTGCGCTCCGCCTTTCCGGTGCTTTTTGTCCTGGCCTACGGCCCGTCCAGTCGGTCGGCTTTCCCGCCTTGTTGGGCAGGTGTTTTCACGGCCCTACGGGCCGATTGACTGGCAGGGTTTCCCGGGCTGCGCCCGGGGGTGGGCGTTGACGATGTGACGCAGAATTCGGGTAGAGGCCCATCCCTCCGGGCGGGCGGGGTGCCGGCCGGGGCCTGCGGCCCTCGGCGTTGACGATGTGTCGCGGACTTCCGGTATCAGTCGCAACCCCACCCCCGGGGGCCCTCCCTCGGCCCCGGCCGGTGGCCGGTCAGCCGCCTGGTTGCTGGGCTGGCGGCCCATCCGGCGCCCCCGGAGCGGGGCCTGCGGCCCTCGGAAGCAACCTCCGGGCACCGGCTCCGGCCCGGCCTTCCCGGCCCGGGTGGCGGGCCCTCACGGGCGCCCCGGACGGCGGCCCCTGACGGGCCCTCAACCGCAGACTCCCGGCCGGAATCCGAAGCGAATCCGGCGGCGTTTCCCCGACTTCCGTACAGCCCTATCCTACTGGTTCCCGGACGGGCGCGGGACGCGAACAGGCAACCTCGCGGCAACCGTCCATTCCGGCTCTATCCGGCCGCACTTCTGGCAGGAATGCGAATTACCTTCCACTCACTTTCAAGCGGAAATCAGAACACCTTTCGGGGCGCAGCGGCGAGGAATCGCATTCAGGTATCTCTGAAAGGGGCCTACGGCCCTCCATGCCGACACGGCGACCGCCCTTCCAGACCGCCCAGGAAATCCCGCCCAGCGTCAACCGAGCAATTCCCGGTGCGGCGACACCGAACCGAACACCGGACCCGGACGGCGGCCAGGAGGGCGCAGCGGGGCGCGGCACCGGGCGGCCAGGGCGGGCACGGGCACAGCGGCCGGACGGCCGCTGCGGGCGCAGCGGGACGGCCTGGCGGCCGACCAGAACGGCAGCCAAAGCCCAGCTGCGGAGGCGGAGTACGGCTGCCAAAAGGATCAGGCAGGCGCCGGGTTCGGCAAGCCGGCGAGAGCGGCAGCCTGATCGCCGGTCAGCTCGCCTGCTTCGTCTAGTGCTTCGCCCAGAACGAGTACCTCTGCCCAATGCAGGTCGAGGACGTCCTCGACCTGGTTGCCGAAGTAGAGGTACGTCCAGAGCAGTCTCGCCGGGTCATCGCTCTCAGCTAGCGCCCGGAGACTCGGGACTGCCGCATCGCGGTCGTGCAGGGCACCCATCTCTGCCGCCCACCCTCGGTCTTGGGTCCAGAGGCCGTTGTCCCGGAGCCAGCGCTGCTCGGCTCGCTCCCCGGCGGCCAGCTGCTTGACCAGCGCCGAGTACGCCAGCTCATTGGGGCCCGGGCTCATAGTGCCTTCCAGCTCCAGCCGCGGCCCACAGCCCACGTCCCGGGTGTGCTCGACGATCTCGACGCCCTGGACGTGCATCCCGACGTGAAGAGCGACCACCGTGTGGCCGGCCTCGTGTACGGAGACGGCCCTCCGGTAAGTCGCGTGGTCGAGCCCCGGCACGTGGCCGTGGCAGCACCAGTCCGCGGGCTCAGGGTGCCGCGAGTACGTCTCACGGCCTCCCTTGAGCGTGGTCGGGTAGAAGACCAACCCGCTCTGCCCGTCGGCAGGGGGCGTGCTCACCACGAAGCTCCTCTCTCCCGGCCGCTGAGACCGGGTCATCGTGCGCGGATACGCACAGACCAGCGTCCGGGGCCACACGAGAGTTCCTGTGGGCAGGCCCCGGCGAGGCACGGTGGAAGGGCATGGCCGGCGCCCCAGCCCAGCGGGCAGCAGCACAACACCGGTCCGGACGGCGGCCGCCCGGCGGCGCCCAGCCCGACCCCACCAAACCGAACACCGGCCCCGCCGCCACCCCCGGCCACCGAAATTCCGACCCGAATTCAAACCACCACCGGCAACCAATCCGCCAAAACAACCGGGCGGAATACCCGGCGGAATTCACCCCCGAAAACAGCCCACAACACCCGGCCCACCCCCGAACAGGCCGACCCGACCCCCCGACCCCACCCGCCACCACACATAGTCACCAAACCAGCCGACCACCCACCCCCGCCCATCACCCCCAACAGGTCCAACCAAAGGTCCAGACAACGCGGCATGCGAGGCCAAAACACACCCACCACAACCAACAGGTCACACCCGACGGCCCCCTCGCCGGGTAGAGCTTCGCGTGCAGCACCCGCTCCTCCCACCACGGATCGTCTGGAGTGGAGACCAGCGCGGCCACCAGCTCGCGCTTGGTCGGGACCGGCAGCATCAGCGGGCCCAAGTCCTTTGCGGCGCGGGCCTGTACGCACTCCGGGCACTCCAGCCGGTCCGACCGGGCATTCTCCCGCAGCTCCAGCTTCGAGCCCTCCTTCCCCCCGATCGAGCCCCGGCACGTCCAGCACGGACGCAGCTGCGCGTTGGCCGCGCGGGCGATCTGGGGTGCGTTCTTGATCGACATGCCGAGAGTAGGCGGGCGGGGCGGGAAGAAGAGAACTGCCTTCGGGTTCTGCGGTTCTCCGCGAGGCTGGGGGTCATGGTTCCCGGGATCTTCCGTGTGTCTCCTTTCGCCGGCGAGACGGTCTCCTCGTTCCTTGGGCGGGTCGCCGCCCGCTACGGCCTGGCCGACGCTGCCCTTCTGACGTCCTGGCAGTGGCATGGCCACCGGCCGCGGCACGAGGGCGGTGTGCTGCGGGCGGATGCCGAGGTGCTGCTGGATGGGGCCGGACGGCGGGTGCTGGCCGGGTTGTGCGGGGTCGGCGAGGAGGTGTTGGGGCGTGCGTTGCCGGCGTGGGGGCTGGACGACGAGAAGCTGGCCTCGCGGGCGGGTGGGAGCGGCCCTGGGGCGGTGTGGCGGGTGGGCGGTTCGGTGGTGGGGCCGGTGGCGTTCGGGTGCCGGTCGTGTGCGGCCCGGCGGTCCGGGGAGCCGGTGCGGGTGGTGCGGTACGCGCAGCGGTGGGAGCGGGTGTGTACGCGGCACTGGCGGTGGCTGCTAGACGCGGACGCGGACCAGGCGCTGGAGTCCCTGGACCTGCGTGGCCTGCCAGAGATCTGCGAGGCGCAGCGGCGGTGGGCGGGGGTGGTCCGTCGGGCGGTGCGGGCGGGGGTGGAGCCTGGGGAGGTGTTCTCGGTGGCGTGGGCGGTGGTGTGCCGGTGGTGGGATCTGGCGTTGGAGTGGCCGGACGAGCGGGTGTGGCCGGCTCGGCTGCACGCCCTGGCGGGCGGGGAGGCGGGCGGGGACTTCTGGCGGTGGCGGGCGGTGGCGCGGGACGCGGCCGTCTTCCCGGAGGCGGTGGAGGTCGCAGCCGCGCTGCTGAATCCGGTGATGGCCGATCTGATCTGGCAAGACAGCGGGGCCGGGCGGCCTCGGGCACTGCCGGCGGACGGGGCGTTCTGCCGGCGGCTGGGCGAGCGGGTGGGACGCCCGTGGCTGGGGCCGCTGGCTGCGGTCGACTACGGCGGGCCGCTGATCGCCTGGATGGGCGCGGTGATCCGCCGACGCCGCGGCGTGGCCGTGCCGCCCGGTCACCGGGACGGTCTGTGGTGGGTGCGCCAGGAGCTCCAGCCGCCGGGCATGGCCGCGCAGCTGCGGGCGCTGACGAAAGAAGCCAGGCTGCCGGGGTCAGGGACGGCGTGGCGCTCGGCGGTGGCGCCCGAGCGTCGCATGCTGATCGACAACTTGCTGGACGACGCACAGGAGCAGCTGATCCAGCTGCGCGGGGCGCAGCGGGGCAGCAGTACGGAGGCCGCCGAGCGGCTGCTGATGGGCCTGGGCTACAGCATCACTCGGCTGCAGGAGGCGGTACGGGAGGTCGCGGAGGCGGCGGTGGAGGCCGGAGTGCGGCACGGGGACGTGGCCGCGTGGGCGGGGCTGTCCCCGGGCGCGCTCGCCAAGGTGCTCGGGACTGGAGGAGGGGCTGGGCGGTAGAGGTTTCGGCAGGTTGATGGGGGCGCCTCGCCGCGTCCGGGGCGCAGGTCGGGCCGTGGGGCAGTCGCTGTGTGAGGTGTACCGGGCTTGGGCTCGGTCGGTGGGGTGTGGGCCTGGGTGAGAACGCGGGAGCCCTCTACCGCACCAGGTCACGAGGTGGGGTAGGAACGGCGAAAGCGGTTCGCGTGAGCGTGTGTGGTGGGTTGGCTGAGAACCGTGAGCGATGTGGACGGTGTGGCCGGGGCGAGTGGATCCGCGGGCCCGGTGGATGTGGATGGGCGGGCGGGGTTCGAGGCGGTGTTCCTCGACCCGGTCGGCCGGGAGGTGCGGCAGCGGTGGGAGGACGCCTGTGTGGCGGTGGCGTTCGAGGACCTGGCGCCGGTGTCCGCGTTCCCGGTCGTGCCGGGGCGCAGATGGGGGCCGGGGCTGTGGTGGTCGGCGACCACCGGGCGGCACGTGGTCGCCGGGTCGAACGCGATGCGCGCCCAGCTGATGGTCCTGGACCGCGACCCGTTCGTGGTGGGGCTGGCAGGGCGGCCGGCGCGGCTGGTGTGGCGCGACGGGCGGGGCCGGGTGCGCTCGTGGGTGCCGCAGCTGTTCGCCCGGTACGCGGACGGCACCGCTGTGCTGGCCGACTGCCCCGGTCATCCGGAGGCGGGCGGTGAGCGGGCGCTGAGCGCCGCGCAGGCGGCCCGGGCGGCGTGCGACCTGGTCGGCTGGCGCTATCGGCGGCTGGAGACGCTGGATGCGGTGTTCGCGGCGAACCTGAGGTGGCTGGCCGGCTACCGCCACCCGCGCTTCCGGGGCCGCCCCGAGGTAGCGGACGCGCTGCTGGAGGCATTCGCGCGGCCCAGGCCGCTCCTGGAGGGCGTTCAGGCGGTCGGCACCCCGATGACGGTCCTGCCCGCTGTCTTCCACGCCCTGTGGCACGGCCAGTTGGCGGTCTCTCTCGAACGCCCGTTGCACCAGGGCGTCCTCGTCGGCCCGGGACGCGTACGGACCGAGGCGGGGAGCAGCGGGACAAGGATGGCTGGGGTGGCGGGCGGTTTCGGCGGGGGTGGGCTGTGAGTGCGGGGGCGCAGCGGCGTGGTGGGCGGCCGGTGGTGTCGGTCGGCGGGCAGGTCTGCTTCCGGGGATTGCGCTGGCAGGTCGTCGGCCTGGCCGGCCAGCGGATCCACCTGGTTGCCGAGGGCCGGGACGAAGTCGTGCTCGCCGGGCACCTGTTCGCCGACCCCACGTTCGCCCTCGTCGGCCCCGAGGCCGGCGGGAAGGCGCAGGCGCCGCCGCTGTGGGGCCTGTTCGAGACCGCTCCGGCGGCGGCCAGGGAGCGGGCGCTGGCGTGGCGGCGGCACATCCGCGAGGTGGAGACCGGCCACCCCGACGGGGCGGGCGCGGGCTATGTGGCCAACGAGCGCTACGACCCCGAGCGGTACACGCTGGCGCAGCGGGAGCAGGCCAAGGCCGAGGAGCTCACCGCGCTCGGCTTCGGGCGGATCTCGCGTTCCACGGTGCAGAAGATGCGGCTGGACTACCGCAAGCAGGGCCTGTGGGGGCTGGTCGACCACCGTTCGACCCGCGGGCCCAGCCTCGCGGGGCGCACCGACGAGCGGGTCGTGGCCGCGGTGAAGGAGGCGATCCGGCGCCGGCGTGGCCGCTCCAAGGGAACGGTGAAGGCGCTGTTCCCCGTGGCGGCGCGGATCCTCGTGGAGCGGCACGGAGACGCGGTGGCGATGTGCTCGCAGGCCACCTTCTACCGGCTCGTGGCCCAGATCACCGACCCGCGCGACGGCCTGCACGGGCGCGGCGACGGTGTCCCCGGGCCGCGGGAAGGACGGGCGTTCACCCCGACCGTTGCGCTGCGCCCGGGCGAGCAGGTCCAGGTCGACACCACCCGCCTGGACGTGCTGGCCGTCTTCGAGGACGGGACCCTGGGCCGGCCCGAGCTGACGATCGCTGTCGATGTCGCCACGCGCTCCATCCTGGCCGCCGTCCTGCGCCCTCACAGCACCAAGGCCGTCGACGCCGCCTTGCTGCTGGCCGAAATGGCCGTCCCGCACCCCGCCCGGCCCACCTGGCCCGCGGTGCTGCGCTTCGCCCGCTCCTCCATCCCTCACCGGGAGGAGTTGATGGCAGTCGACGACCGTCTTGAGGGCGCTGCGGCGCGGCCGGTGGTGGTACCGGAGACGATCGTCGTCGACCGCGGGAAGATCTACCTCTCCGAGACGTTCACCGCCGCCTGCCAGAGTCTCGGGGTCAGCGTGCAGCCTGCCCCGCCGCATGCGCCGACAGCGAAGGGATCGTGGAGCGGACGTTCGGGTCGATCAACACGCTGTTCTGCCAGTACCTGCCCGGCTACACCGGCTCCAACGTCACCGAGCGTGGCCGCGATGTCGAACAGCACGCCTGCTACAGCGTCACGCAGCTGCAGGACCTCCTCGACGAATGGCTCGTCCACTGGCACCACCGTCCCCACAACGGCCTGCGCCACCCCGTGCTGCCCAAGGCCAAGCTGACGCCGAACGAGATGTGGGGCGCGCTGACCGCCGTCGCCGGGCACGTCCCGCTCCCGCTATCGGGGCGGGACTACCTCGAACTGCTGCCCGTGCGCTGGCTCACCATCAACGACCACGGCATCCGCCTGGGCCAGCGCACCTACGACCACGACCTCCTCGGCCCCTACCGCGGCCAGCCCTCTCCCGTCGCCGCCCGGGCCGGCCGGTGGGAGGTCCACCACAACCCCCACGACCTGCGCCAGATCTGGGTCCGCCTGCCCGACCGAGACGACCTGGTGGAGATCCCCTGGATCCACCGCGACCACGTCCACCATCCCTTCGACGACCGCACCTGGGCCCACATCCGCACCACCGCCCTTCGCCGCGGCAACCACGACCAGCACGAGGCCGACCTCGCCCAGGCCCTCGACGACCTCCAACGCCGCAGCAGCGCCGGCCACGCCACCCGCACCGAACAAGCCCTCCTCACCCGCGCCATGCCCGCCCGCATCCCCCACCCCACCAGAACCGGCGACGACGCGGCACACCCGGCACAGCCGGGGCGGGAAAACCGCGCGGGCACACCAAGACGGCCAGACGCGGCCGGACGAACCGCGCACCGCCCCCGCGCCGGGGGCGGTGCGGGCACGCGCGGCGCGGACACGGACGGCTGGGAGGACACCGAGAGCCTGGACGCCCTGGACACCGAACCCGACACCGGCGAGTCGAGCGACGACCACGACGAGGACGACGACGGTTGGACCGACGAGTGGAGCGGCGGGCAGCCCAGCAGCCGCTCCCCCGCCCCGCCCTACACCGGCCTCGGCCTGTGGAACGCCCACCAGGAAGCCGAACGATGGTGAACACCGCCCGCAACCACGCCCCCGGGCCCGACAACGGCCGACGTCACCACCACTACCGCCCCGGACCGGCAGCGGCCTCGACAGGCCAGAGGCGGGCGCAGCCGGGCCGTGCCGGAGCGTTGCGCGGCCGTGCCGGGGCCTTGCAGCGCTGCCGACCGCGCCACCGAGCGCTCCCCGCAACCGCCGAGGCCGCCAGAGCTGGGAGCACGGCGCCCGGTCAGAGCCCCCACACCGAGTGCCGGCACGCTCCAGCACCCGCGGGCACCGGAGAAACAGGGCACCAGCGATGAACAACACCCGCACGAACACCGCCGACACCACGACGGAGCCGGCGCAGGAGACGCCGTACGCGGTGGACACCTGGCATGGCTTCCAGACCTTCGCCACCACCCCCGCCCCCGCGCCACCCGCGCCCGGAGAGCCGCAGCGCAGTATCGAGGAGCGCCTGGCCTACCACTCCGCGTTCGTCACCGTCCGCACCCCCGCCATCGACACCCTCGCGCTCACGGTGCGGCGTCTGATGCTGCTCGGACGCCACCAGCGCACCACCGCCCGCCCCAGCCTGATCCTCACCGGCCCCGCCGCCACCGGGAAGACCACCGCGCTCCTCGAGGTCGGCCGCACCTGCCACCTCGCCCACACGCGCCAGCACCCACCCACGCCCGGACAGCAGCCGGTGGTGCCCGTCGCCTACGTCCTCGTCCCCCCAGGGGCGAGCGCCAAGACCCTGACCGCGGGTTTCGCCCGCTACCTCGGCATCCCCGTCACCGCCCGCATGACCCAGGCGCAGCTGATGCAGGCCGTCTGCCACACCTACAACACCGCCGGTGTGCGTCTGGTACTGATCGACGAGATCCACCGCCTCAACCCCCGCACCACCACCGGCGCCGAAGCCGCCGACCTGTTGAAAGACCTCACCGAACGCATCGGCGCGACCTTCGTCTACGCCGGCATCGACGTCACCGGCACAGCGTTGTTCAGCGGGGTCCGCGGTGCTCAACTCGCCGCCCGCGCTTCCCTTGTGGAGACCGGTGCCCTACCCGCCCGCCTCGGCGCCCGCCGCCCGTTCACCGACCTCGTCACCGACCTGGAAGCAGCCCTCGACCTCCAGCGCCACCAGGCAGGCACCCTGCCCCGCCACGCCCCCTACCTCCACCAGCGCACCGCCGGACGCATCGGCAGCCTCGCCCGCCTCATCCGCGAAGCCGCCCTCACCGCGATCCTCGACGGCACCGAACGCATCACCAAAACAACCCTCGACGCGGTGCGCCTGGACCACCAAGCAGAAACCCACCCCCGCCCCCACTCCCGCGGACGGGTCCGATAACAATCCCGGCCGGCTGAGAACCCCTCAAGACCAGTGAGAACACCACCCCGGACAGCCAAGACCCGCCCGCTCGCACCCGACATAAGCCAAGAAAACCCCGAGATCAATAAGAACGGCCCGCCGGCGAACATCCGGACAGCCCCCGAGACACCCATCCTGACCAGGCAAACAGTCCTGACCAGCCACAACCCGAAAACAGCCATTAGCGCACGGTGAAACCCTCAACACCGGCCACCACACTCACAAAACCCACGACATCCCCAGCTCACACCCACCACCTAAGCCCACCAACCCCCACACGCCCGTTCTCACTCCACCAACAACACCCCAGCCCACCCACCACCCCACACCCCAACTACACCCCCCTGAAACCTCATCCAGCTTCGAGCCCTCCTTCCCCCCGATCGAGCCCCGGCACGTCCAGCACGGGCGCAGCGCGGCGTTGGCCGTGCGGGCGGCCTCCAGCCGTTCTTCGGCCTCCTGTTCCAGGCGCTCCTCGCGGTCCTGGTGGCAGGGCCAGCAGCGGCCGCCGGGGCGGCGGGTCCACTCGACCTGTCCCTCGAGGCCGTACTCCCAGGTGCTCTCCTCCTCGGGAACGTCGCCACAGTCGATGCAGACCAGGGAGTCCATCAGCTCCTGGTGGGCCTCGTGCTCCTCGTCCTCGCGGGCGGCCTGGCGCAGGTCGTAGGCGGCCCGGTTGTTCGGGTTCTCCAGCGCCTCGATGAGGGAGTGCCGGCCCGAGCGGCCGAAGCGCCACCACACCGGCCCGAGCGGCCCGTGCTCGGCCAGCAGCTCCAGGGTGGTCGCGACGATGGGCACGGCGTCGTCGTACTCGCGCCACCCGTCGTCGTTGTAGTCGCGGACCTCCCTGCACCACCGGCCGCGCCGGCAGTCGGCGGACAGGTCCGCGACGGCCTGCTGCCGGTTGGCCAGCGCGACCGCTCCGGCGTCGGTGACGACCAGGGCGACGGGTGGGTACCCGGCGCGGGTGTGGCCGGGGTAGGCGCGGCGCCACCAGTGCACCGTCCGGTCGGCCGGCTCCTGGTCGGCGAGGGCCGGGTCGTTGTCGCGGACCTTGGTGCGGAACAGCTCGCGGTAGGCGGTGAACTTCGCGGCGACCCTCTCAGTGGCCATGGTGGAGCGGTCGACCTCCACCATCAGCACCGGCACCCCGATCTCCGGGGCCTGCCACACCCCGTCCGGACGCACCTTGCGCCGCCCGCCCGGCAACGTGAACTCGACCTCGGTCGACCAGGAGCGCACGGTGCCCACCCCGCCCGCGGCCCCGGGCGCGCTGCCGCCCAGGACGAACGCGAGCACGGTCTCGTTGACCGCCATCGCGTGCTGGGCACCGGAGCGTCCGGCGCCCCGGGCCGTGCCTCCCATCTCCGAGCGGACCATCCCGAGCACCGAAGCGGCCGCGTCCAGCCCGGCAGCGCCTTCCAGCCGCCACGTCTTGTGCCGGTCCTTCGTGTTGCCGTCCGAGGCCACCAGGCCGTGCAGCGCGAGATCGCGCAACGCCTGCCGGATCACGGTGTTCGACGCCGCACCGGGGCGCAGCAGACGCTGGAGCTGGTCGGCGGTCGCGACCTTGAAGACGCCGAGCGCACCGAGGACATCGGCCCGCAGCGCGCTGGTCGAACCGTTCGGGTTCGCAGACCCGCGCCGGAACGCGACCCGACCCGGCCGCTGCGGCGCTCCTCAGATCTATCTCAACTTCAGTTTCGATGCTGGCAGTTCGGCACAGAACTCGTCCATGACAGCGTTGGATTGGGGAACTGTCCCTGCGTGGGCGAGTGCAATTTTGACCAGCGGCTCGCTACTTCTGGGCTTCTATATCCTCCTGCGCGACCGTCGGAAGGAGGAGAAGGAGGAAGCCCGAAAACTCGTCTTCAGTGTCCGTCCGTCGGGCGGTGAGCATGTGGTCCTGGTGACCAACGTGTCGGACCGCCCCTTCCTGTCCGTCAGCATGTTCAACGCCGATCAATGGCATACGGACGATCAGGCGGGAGACGATCCAGAGGGGCCGCTCCTGTCCGGCCAGTCTCGGAGGTACGTACACAGCGGGACGGGCTCGAGTGCTCTGGCCGCCCGATTCCAGGATGCAGACGGCCAGAACTGGGTCAAGGTCTTCGACGGTCATCGGTTGGTCCGATCTCCAAGTGACGGGCTGCTCGCACACCATTTCGAGCATCAGTTGACGGCTGAGATCCGTCGGACTGATCAGCTTTCGGCCTCACAACAGCAAATCCGCCGGTGGGACCAGGTGAAGTACCGCCTCTGGAGAAGAGCCGCCGGGCGGAGCTGACCGGCAAGTAGCTCGATCAGGTCGCCGCGCTCGGGCTCAACGGGCGCTGACCCAGCCGGGCCCGGCGCCCTCCGAGAAGCGCTCCAGGCCGTCTCTGCCCGCCTGCACCCGCTGCGTCCGAGGAACAACGGCGGCCGGGTCCGGCGGGGACGGCCTGGCGGCCGAGGAGCGGTCGGCCGTCGCCGAGTTGCTCGCCGCCGTCCCCACCGGCGCGGCCCGCCTCGAGGACCTGGTCGAGCACGGCCCCGCCGCCGCTGTGTGGCACCCGCTCGGTACCGAAGGCCGGCGCCCGTGCGGCTGGACCCAGCTGCAGGCCTGACCAGCGCCGTACCTTGATGCCCCGTCCGGGAGGGCCGGGCATCAAGGTATCCGGAGAGGCCGCCACCAATGCTTTGACCTGCGGTTTTTACCTGGCCGCCAAGGTATGGGGGCCGGTGGGGGGGCGGTCACCAAGGTATCTGGGACGCTCTCCAAGGTGACCATCAAGGTATCGAGGGTGCCTTCCAAGGTGCCCATCAAGGTGTGCACCCGGGCACTGGGGTGACCATCAAGGGATCCGGCCGGGGCCCGGGAGTGGGCATCAAGGTGGCGGGACGCTGGCCGGGGTGACCATCAAGGTGACCCGTCGGCACGGGCACGGCAAGGGTGGTGACCGGTACACGGCGAGGCCGGGCCGGGATCTCCAGCTCGGGGTGGGCGACGACCAGGTGCTCACCGCGTACGTGGTGCGCAGCCCGGCGGCGGCGAGGTGGGATTCGAGCATCAGGGTTGTGGATCTGGCGGGCGTGCCAGCGGATAGGAGGCGTCGGTCACCGCCGGGACCACGCCGGGCAGGCCGGCCGATGCCACGTCCTGCGAACCACCGTCCTGTGCTCTGGGCAACAGCCGCTACTGCCGGAGCCGGGTGTTAGGCAGTGCCAGGGCGGCATACCGTCCGGCCAGCCCGGCCGAGGAACCAGCGGGCCGGCGAACGTATCCACAGGCGGCGTCGGTGATCATTCTCCCGGCGCCGTCGATTCGTCAGTCCTGGGCTGACATTGCGGCGACTTCCATGCGTGTCCTGCCGCCTGAAGGACTGCCGGGCCGACACGCCTGTCGTGGATCGGACGGATGAATCTGCGGCCACGAGCAGAGGTGGGCGACCACGAACGGGTACCGCTGTCGGCAGGATCCGAAAAGAGGGTGAGCCGTGAGGCGTGCGCTGATCGTGGTGGACGTGCAGAAAGACTTCTGTGAGGGCGGCAGCGTTCCCGTGAAGGGCGGCGCCGACCGCGCCACGGCCATCGCCGACCTGGTGCGACGTTCGGCGGGCAGCAGGTACGCGCATGTCGTCGCCACGCGGGACCACCACGTCGACCCGGGCGGCCACTTCTCCGACCGGCCGGACTTCTCCACCTCGTTCCCCGTTCACTGCGTGGTCGGCAGCGAGGGCGGCAACTTCCATCCGAACTTCGCGCCCATCGCGACGGACGGCGCCGTCGACGAGGTGTTCTACAAGGGCGCACACTCGGCCTCGAAGAGTGGCTTCGAGGGCTCGACCCAGGACGGCATGCTGCTGGCCGACTGGCTGCGCGCCCGCGACGTCACCGCGGTGGACGTCGTCGGCATCGCCACCGACCACTGTGTGAAGGCCACCGCGCTGGACGGCGCCCGGGCCGGCTTCACCGTCCGCGTCCTGCTGGACTACACCGCCGGCGTCGCCGCCGACAGCACCCGCACCGCCCTCGACGAGATGCGCCATGCGGGCGTCCACCTGACCGGCCGCCCCGTCGTGCTCTCCTGAGCAATCCTGAGGCCTACACGACAAGCAAGTCGTCGATGCTCGTCCCGGTTCCGGCTGCTCCCATCGCGAGCTCCCAGGCTGCGCGCACCCGTTCGCAGTAATGGCACGCCCACGTCCGGTGGACTACTCCTGACATGGCGCCTTGCCGGGGCGACGCTTGCGTGGCCCCGCTTTTCTTGACCGGTTGGAGGCCGGCCGTGCGGCTTCGTATCGTCGGGCCGGCGGCCGCGCTGGCGTTCGCCCTCACCACCGCAGCGGCCGGCGGACCAGACGTCAGCGAGTAAGGAGAACGCCAGATGGCGAACGAGATCAAGTACGGCGATCAGATCCACCGGGCTGGCAGGGCGGCTACCTCGACACCATCAACAACCACTCCCTGGCAGGTCTGAAGCACTACGTGGCCACTTCGGACACCCCCACCCGTGCCACGGGCACGGGCACGGGCACGGGCACGGGCACGTGGGAGATCCTCTCCGCCTCGGGCAAGGCCGCGGGCCAGCCCGTCCTGAGCGGGGACCTGGTCCACCTGCGCAACCTCTACGCCGGCGACGGTGGCTACCTCGACGCCGTCAACCACGCCACCACCGTGCAGCAGAGCGGCGGCGGCAAGTACGGCGTGGCCACCGCCCAGTCCAAGGACCGCACCCCGGGCAGCGGCCGGTGGCGGATCTTCGCCCAGACCTCCGCACCCACCGACCAGAACGTCCGGGCAGGGGACACAGTGCTCCTGTGGAACACCTACGACGACAACGGCGGCTTCCTGGAGATCAACCAGAACGCCGCGGCGGACACGGCCGGCGACAAGCACGACGTCTGCACCAACGCCTACTTCAACCGCAGTGACAACGTCGCCGACTGGAAGCTCCTCAAGGCATAACCCCGCCCCTGCAGTCCCTGCGCCACGGCCGCGCGGGCGGGAGCCGCGCCCCCGCCCCCGCGGCCTGCATCACCGCTCCGGGGGCGACCGTCCCCGGCCTGGACGACGTCGATGCCCGCGGCCGCGAGCGCGCGGCGACCGTCTCGTCCTACAGCTGCCGGTCGCCGTCGGCCGGGCCGGCGTCCGCACCTTCGGCACCGGGGGTCGGTGGAGTGAGTCCCGGCGGGGTGGTGCTGGTCGCGCATCCGGTACCCCTACACCGCCGCCCGGCCGGCACCGGCGGGCAGGACCGGAAGCGGCCAGGCCGGATCCGGCGCCCAGGGGCGCCACGGGTCGGCGAACGGGCCGGCCCGTTCCTGGAGGAGGCCGAGGGCGCGCTCATGGGCCTGCTCGACCGCTCGGTGGTCGGCGTCGGTGATGAAGCCAAGGCGGCGGCCGTGCGCGTACTCGTCCTCGTCCTTCCACCGCCAGGAGGACGATGAAGCCTGGCAGAAGCTGCTCGATAGCGACCCCGAGTCCACCCTCGCGGTGCTGTCCCAGCATCTGGAGGGCGACAGCGTGGCTGCTCCGGTGGCCGTGTTCGGGAACGAGGCCTCGTTGGTGGTGCTGGTTCCCGACGCGTCCGTGCTCCCCGGCCGGATGCCTGGGGTCACTCCGGCGCGCCCCCGCCCGTCCGGGCCGGTCGTAGGCTGGACGGGAAGACAGCCCGCCTGGTGCGCCAGTCGGAGTCCGGCGGACACGCGCTCAGGTTCGGCGCGGTGCCTGGGCGGGCCCAGGGACCAGCGCACGTGGTCGGTGGCCCCGGGAGACGCCACTTGCTGTCAGTGGATGAGGTGGATAGTGAGCGCCGTATCCGTGGCGTTGACGTTATCGGCGTGGATGTAACCGCGGGCGGTGCGGAAGGACCCCGTGCCTCCGGTGATCGCGAAGTTGATGTCGCCGGGGCCGGCAGCGGTGACGGTGAACCTTCCCTGGAAGGTGATCTGCCCCTGGAGCAGGGACAGGGAGCCCGCGCACTGGAGGTCGAACTCGTCAAGGGGGGCGGTTCGGGTGATTGTGCAGACCTCGCCGAAGTTGCCGACCGGTGCGCTGCCGGAGATGAGATCCCCACTGACGACGATTTCGTCCCCTTGGCTGGGCCCGGACGACTGGTCCACATCGATGTTGCTGATCTGGGTCTGCCTCGCGACCAGCTGCACGAAGTCCTTCGCCCCGGGCTCGGGCGCGGGGCCGGTACTGCTCGAAGCCGACGCCGGGGAAGAGCAGACAAGGAGGGCAGCCAGTCCGGCTGCCGCGCTCAGACTGACATGCTTGAAGTGACTCACGCTGTGTCTCCTGTAGGGCCAAGGAAAGGGTCCACTGACCATGTGTCATGTGGTGTAACCGATTTCCAGGATCAGCCTCAGGTAGATCGCGTGGCCGCGCGACCGGCACCTACCATCCAGGTGAAACGGACAGGAGCGCCGGCCGGGCAGCCTGTCATGCGGTGCCAAGCCGTCAAGTTGGTGGCCGGGTGGAGCGTGGGGCGGTCGAACAGAGCTGATCTTCGTACGCCAGAATCACGGCATGGCGATGGCACGGCACTGGTACTCCTCGGCTCCCGTTGTCGGCCTCCCGCTGCTGGGCGAGCCCGGATTCTGGGCCGCGCACCTGGTCGACCTGTGCGAGGGCGAGTCGCCGGAGACCTTCGGCGTGGACGCCGGTGATGCCGGCGCCATGCTGGAACGCCTGCACGACAAGTCGGCTTGGCCGATGTTCACGGT
The DNA here is from genome assembly GCF_055579305.1 of Kitasatospora sp. NPDC032757. Classification (NCBI taxonomy): domain Bacteria; kingdom Bacillati; phylum Actinomycetota; class Actinomycetes; order Kitasatosporales; family Streptomycetaceae; genus Kitasatospora; species Kitasatospora sp. NPDC032757. Next base: position 15,559 of record NZ_JBVINN010000055.1, read on the forward strand.
CCCGCTGGGGGACGGGTTCTCGATCGTCGTGCACTACAACAGCGGCGAGGAGTGCGCGAGCACGGACTACTTCCTGGTCCACCCGGGCAGCCCTGATGCGGTCCTGGCCAGCACGGATCAGGACCGCACGGGTCCGGGGCTGTACTGGCCTGAGCTCACCGCGATCCTCCCCGCCCCGGAGGGAGCGGCCGGGACGCCCTGATACGCCTGGTCCGCGCACTGCCGGACCCCCTGACCGGGCAGATTCGCGTGCTCGGCGTTGACGACTTCGCCCTGCGCAAGGGCCACCACTACGGCACAGTACTGATCGATATCGAGGCCCGCCGCCCGGTCGAGGTGTTACCGGACCGGTCCGCCGACGCCCTGGCCGACTGGCTTACCGAACACCCTGGCGTCGAGGTCGTCTGCCGCGACCGCGCCCGCTACTACGCCGACGGCGCAGACCGCGGCGCCGGCACTGCGACGCAGGTCGCGGACAGGTTTCACCTATGGACGAACCTCGGCGAGGCAGCCGAGCGGCTGGTCACCCGCCTGCGCCCACAGTGGGCTCCGCCCGCACCGGAGAAGATGGCCAAGGGCATGGGGCACAGCCAGATCGTCGCCGAGCTGGGCCTGGACGCGAAGACGACACGGAAGTTCATGCGGGCAACCACCGCCGACGAGCTCGTAGGCGCGGGGCCGACCGGCGGTCGGCAGACCAGTCTGGACGGTCATGCCGCCTACCTGATCGCCCGGTTCAACGAGGGCTGCACCAGCGCCGACCGTCTCCACCGCGAACTCGCCCAGCGCGGCCTGACCGTCAGTGAACGGACCGTCCGTCGCTTCATCCACCGTCTGCGCGACAACGCCAAGCCGAGCACCCGACCGCCGGCCCCCAAGGCCCGCGAAGTCACCAGGCTGATCCTCACCCATCCCGACAACCGCCCCGAGGCCGACCGAGTCCTCCTGAAGGAACTCCGCAACCTCTGCCGCGAGTGGATGACGCCTGCGATCTCATCGCCCGATTCGCGTCAATCCTCCTGAACCGGCGCGGCCAGGAAGAACTCGAACAGTGGACTTCAGACGCCGAAGCCAGCACCCTGCCCGAACTGCGACGCTTCGCCACCGGCCTGCGCAAGGACTGGGACGCGGTCATGGCCGGCCTCACCCTCAGCTACAGCTCCGGCGCGGTCGAAGGTCACGTGAACCGCATCAAGATGCTCAAGCGCCAGATGTTCGGCCGAGCGAAGCTCGACCTCCTCCGGAAGCGTGTCCTTCTCTCGAGATGAGGTGTCAGCGCCGTTCTGTACTCTCCGGAGCTGACTGTCGTAATGGACGAGGAAAGGGATGTCCGTGCAGATCGCCGGGCTCGACCTGTACGTGAACCACCCGGTCATCGCGCTGGGATCCTCAGAGTGGATCCCAGCATCCCTCGCGCTCGGCGGTCGGCCAGCTGCAGCCTGTGAGACCCACTTGGTCGTGCGAGTACAGCCACAAACTTCCCTGGTCAGAGTGCGGATCTTCCATGCCGACGCCGAAAGCGTCACCGGCCCCGGCCTCGGGTTCACCACCGTGTTCGACGGGCCGCTCATGCTGCCCGACGGAAGGCTCGTCGTCGGGGACGTCATGGGGCAAAGCCGATTCGCGACCAGCCTGCTGGGACCAGGCGTCCACCGTGTGCGCGTCGACGTAGACGATGCCGTTGAGCACGCACATGCCGTCGACGTCACCGTCGCGCGGGACTCGTAGGAGGTCGGCCAGCGCACCAAATCACGGAACTCGCGCCAGAGCCAGTCTGCCGTGTCCGCTGACAGGCTTTCCCCAGAGACCGCCTGCGGTACGACGGGTTCGTCGTAGGTCGGAGAAGGGCCCTCGGAAGGACCTGGCCGACCGGGCCGACCAGCTTCACACCAGCAAACAATCGACAAGAACCCCCGTCAGAGTGAACTTGCGACTACACCAGTCCTGCGAGGGAAGTGGCCTCCCAGATAGTCCCCATACGGAAGGAACCAAGCCGTGCCACAGAACGACCCCAGCCAGGCATTGTCCGGGACGAGTCAGACAGAGAACCTCGGATTCCTCAGTAGTCCCCCTACTCGGGCTCTTGTGACCGCCGTCGACGGGGCCAAGGAGGGTGATCCCATCACCAGGGAGTTGAAGGTGCTGGCCAAGGAAGCCATGGTGGTGCTCCGGCAGGTGTCCGGGGAGTAGCCCGCACCCGCGCGTGCCCCGACCGGGCGGCCGGGGCACGCCGTTCAGCGGCCGTGGCTGCCAGGCTGCCTTCGGAGGCCGCCACCACCGCGCAGGCCTGCTTGGCCAGGCGGCCGCGACAGCGGACACCACGGGCGCCCAGAAAGTCGGCTCCGGTGGCCAAGTAGCGGGAAAACTCTGGCCATCTACGGTGCACAGTCACAGTGGGCTTTACCCCGAGTTGTGGACACTTCTGAGAAGCGGATCTTCGGGTCCGTGGAGAGGATGTCCTCATGGGTGCTGCGAGGTACTCGGGGGAGTTCAAGCGGGACGCGGTCGCGCTGGTGGAGTCCAGCGGGCGGCGGATCCCGTCGGTGGCGCGCGAGCTGGGCGTCAACCCCGAATCGCTGCGCCAGTGGGTCCAGCGCTCCCGGGCGGCTGCCGGCGCGTCTGGTACGGGCGATGAGGGCCCGATGACGGCGGCGGAGCGCGAGGAGCTGCGCCGGCTGCGTAAGCAGGTGCGTGAGCTGGAGCTGGAGTCGGGCTCTGGCCGGGGATGCCGGGCGGGGCGGCCGAGTACACGGTCCAGGCTTGCGCGAAGTACGGCAAAGCCCGGTCCGTCTACGTTCCCGAGGACGCCGTCGCGTCCGCCGACCTGTTCTGCCTGCTCGAGCGTCCGGACATCGCCCGCAGGGCGGCCCGGATCCTGGAGCGCAAAGCCCGCGACCTGTTCGTGGTGGGAGAGGTCGATGTCGTCGGCGGCCGGGTGAAGGGCGTCCTGGACGGTGTCATGCGCGAGTTCCAGATGTCGGCCATGGACGCCAAGCTGCGGCGGATCACCGTCTACGAGGGCGAGCTCGGCTTGGAGGCCCTGACCTTGTTCGTCTGCCGCGGCGGTCTGATGCCGGGGGCGGACGCCTGGAAGGGCTACCGCCACCGGGCCTGGACACGCATGACGAACCTCGCCGACCGAACCACGCCACTGCTGCCGGCTCGACGCTGGCGCTGACACGACCTAAGGCACACCTACGCTCTGCGGCTTTTGACCTATCTGGAGAACATCACGGACGGCGAGGAGCCGGACCAGCAGGCGCGCCGCCGGCGGCACCGGTCGTACTTGACCGGACACATCCGGCACAACCCGCTGCTGATCGTCAGCCGAAGACTCGGTCACGCGAATCCAGAAACCACCTACGAGTACCTCCAGTACACGGACGACCTGATCAACGAGTTCGAGGCCGTGGGCGGCCAGGCCCCGACAGAGCGGCCCACCATGAGCGATTCGAGGACGACATGGCAGGGTCCAAGTCTCGCAAGTGGGGCTATGTAGCCGGGCTGGAAGGGACGTTGGCCGCCCGCAACTCCACTGACGTGTGGCCGCATCGGTCGGTGGCCTCCCATCCGAACCTCACATGATCAGACCGGCTCTTCATCACCCTGCCGCCGGGCGGAGGCGCCAGTGGATCCGGGGACGCGATCCCTTCAGCAAGACCGTGCCCTGCCTGGGGGAGCAAGGATCGCGACGTACCGGCGCGCTGAGGCTGGCCACCTGACAGCGTTGGTGCGGCTCGCCCCGTCAGGTGGCCACGGCCATGGCGCTGAGGAGCAGCGCGATCAGCAGCAGTCCCTGAACGGTGGCGGTGACCGGTCGGCGGACCATGGCAGCTGTCGTAGCCGCTGCCATCAGGAACAGGGACAGGCCGCCGCCGATCAGGGTCATGACCTCATGCTGGGTACGACCTTCTTGCTGCCCCATCCAGTTCCAGCTGGCTGCATACCACGCGACCAGGGTGAGAGGGATCTCGATGAGCACTAACTGATCGTTTCAGAATGAGTTGAGCCGCTGGTCTTGTGCTGGTTGATCTTGTTCGGCATGGTGTCCGGGTGCGTGCTGATCTTGTTCCGGACGACCTGTGGGAGCGTGTGGCTCCGTTGCTGCCGCCCGCTCCTGAGCGGCGCCACCGTCACCCCGGACGGCTGCGCGTTCCCGACCGGGCCGCTCTCGCCGGCGTCCTGTACGTGCTGCGGACCGGTGTTGCCTGGCGCGATGTCCCGGCCGAGACAGTGGGCTGCTCCGGGGTGACGGCCTGGCGCCGACTGCGGGACTGGACCGAGGCCGGCGTCTGGCCCCGCCTGCACGCCGCCCTGCTGGCCGAGCTGCGCCGCGCCGACCTGCTGGGTCTGGACGACTGCGCCGTGGACGGATCGCACATACGAGCCCTCAAAGGGGGGCCCACGTCGGCCCCTCGCCGGTCGACCGCGCCCGCCCCGGCTCCAAGCACCACCTGATCGTCGACCGCCACGGAACGCCGCTCGCCGTCACGCTCACCGGCGGCAACCGCCACGACGTCACCCAGCTCCTGCCGCTGCTGGACGCGGTTCCGCCGATCCGGGGACTGCGCGGACGCCCCCGCCGCAAGCCGCGGCGCCTGTACGCCGACCGGGGCTACGACTTCGACAAGTACCGCCGCCTGCTGCGCAAGCGCGGCATCACGCCGTTGATCGCCCGCCGAGGCGTCGCCCACGGCTCTGGGCTCGGCAAGGTGCGTTGGGTCGTCGAGCGCGCCTTCGCCTGGCTGCACCAGTTCAAACGGCTCCGCATCCGGTACGAGCGACGCGCCGACCTCCACCAGGGACTACTTGAACTCGCGTGCTCGATCATCTGCCTGCGGCGTCTTCGAACGGCTGCCCCAAGCCGGCAGTAGACGCCAGGTGCCGCCCTCGGTGTCCGCACCTACAGCAGCAGCGAATTGAAGGACTTGCCCGGATGGTCCAGGCTGTGGCCCCAATGCCGACCTGCCCTCTCAAGGATCTTGAGAACTGTCTCGCGATCCTCGGCGCGCTCCTGCAGCATGAGGGCCGACCGCTCGATGACGATCAGGTAATGGTCAGCGGGCGCCCACCCCATGTCGCGAAGGCAGTCCGAGAGGGCGTTCCAGTTCCAGCCGAAGTAGACCGGAAACCGCAGACGGGCACTCATCTGTTCGAAGAGTCCTTGCTCGTCGCCCATCTCGGCACCATCAAGCCAAGCCACGTAGCTGGTCCCTGACGGCGGCAAGGGGAACGAAGAGCGCCGGGCTCCCTCCTCCAAGATGTGCACCCATGGCGCCTCGCCGGTCCAGTAGCGGTCCACTTTCCCCATCCAAGGCATCCAGATTGCATTTGCCACGATAGCTGGACCGCGACGATCAACCGCATCGCCGAGGCGAGCGTCCCGAGCCCGCCAACGAGAGTGAGGGCCAACTGCACCGCTGCCCCATGAGTCCCGCACCCCCGCCGTCCCTTCCAGCCGGCCACCACGTCATTCTGAAACGATCAGTAAGAGGACGGCGATCACGATGTCGCCTGCACGACTCGGCTTGCGGGGGCCAGTGGCAGTCATGCAGACAGGGTGCCGCCCACTCGGGTACGGCACATGAGTACGGGTACTCAGAGGTCGCTATCCCAACGGGTGGTCCGGGTCATGGGCTTTACCCCCGCCGGTGCGGTGTGGACAGGCGCTGATCGTGCCCCTGCCAGGGAAGGCAGAACAGCGATGAAAGGGGTGGCCCGCGCTCGGGCCGCCCCTTCGCCGTTCCCGCCCGGCCGGAGATCGCGTTGCCGGTCAGGTTGACGGTGGTCTCGGAGCCGTTGAAGAGCAGGATGAACGCCATCACTCCGCCTCGTCCGATGACAACGACGACCACGACCAGGACAACGGGCAGCCGTCCCGGCCGGGCCGGATGGCGTTCCGGCGCGGCGCGGCCTGGCCGAACGGCTCCACCGCCCGGCTGCGCTCGGATGTCCTCGGTGCGCTCGGCGTCCTCAAGGTCGCCACTGTCCATAATGCGGCGGCTACACCGGGCCTCTGCCCGCGGCGGGCCGCCCATGCGAGATGTGGACTCGCGATCTCAAGCGTTCGCTCCAGCCGCGTCAGGCAGCTGTTGAGGCGCGCCGTTCTTCGGGGCTTCGCGAGCGACAGTGCTTCCCAGGCCCAGCGCTTGGCTCGTGATCGACACCATGTCTCATGAGACATGGTGAGCGCGAAGAACAGGTCCACGCCATGTAGCCGAGGTCTTCGAGGGGATCGCCGGGGGCGGCGGTGTCGAAGTCGATGAACGCGACCGGAACGCCGTCGTGCGAGAACACCGTGTTGTTCGGCCCCGGGTCGTGATGGCAGACCACGGGATGCCGGCCGGCCAGGGTGCTGCCGCGCGTCGCCTCGTGGAAGGCGCGGAGCAGGGACCCGGCGGCGCTCACCTGCGGGTCGGTCCAGTGCTGGAAGCGGGCGGGCACTCGACCCGGGAGGTAGCTGAGGATCTGGCGGTCGGCCTCGTCGAACCCGAGATGGCGTGGGGCACCGGTGAAGCCCTGCCGCTGGAGCTCACCGAGCAACTGGGCGACGAACGCTGACGACGCGGTGGCCGGTCGCCGGACGGTGCGGCCGACCCGGACGACGCCGGGAGTGATCCGCCCGCCGGGCAGCGGTACCTCGTTCTCCATGGTGCCCATCTTCTCGTGCCCGGCACCGGCACACGGGAGCGAAGCCGCGGAAACTTCCCTTGTCGCGAGGGGTGTGCTCCGGCAGGCGGTGCGCCACGATGACGCGATGGACGACACCCAGGCGATGGTCGACTTCCTGCGCGACAAGTACCGCGACCGCATCCACACCACCGAGAGCATCCACAGCGCCGTGGTCACCGGCCGCATCCCCGCCCTGGACGGCGACCGGCGCAAGCACGCCGGCCTCACCCTGCAATCCGTCCACGAGGCCCAGTCGATGCTGGAGCTGTTCGAGACCACCATCGTGGCCCACCTCGGCACCGCCGGCCCCATGGGCGCCATCGCCGACCAGCAGCTGCGCATCCTCGCCCGACCGTTCCTACTAGCTACAGCCGACGCGGTTCCCCCAGCCGGCCGCACGGGAATGAGCCGGACATGGACGAGGACCAGGAGCAGGCCGGCCCGGTCGACGCGGCGCGCGCCCGTGAACTCACCGAGCAGCTGCGCACCGCGATCGAGGACGTCCGCGCCGCCGTCCTGGTCCTCGCCCGCCGGGTCCGCGCCGCCCACCAGGCCCGGGTGTGGACCGTGCTCGGGCACCCGTCGTGGCCGGCGTACGCGCTCGCCGAGTTCGACATCGGCCGCTCGACCGCGTACCGGCTGCTCGACCTGGCTGCCGTCGCCGAGGCGATCGAGGACACCGTGCAGCGCGAGCTCGGGGTGTCCCACGCGTGGGACAGCACCGACCTGGTCCTGCCGGTGCGCGCGGTCGTCGACCTCAAGGGCCACACCGCGGAGCTCACCGGCCTGATCGCCGAACGCCTCGCCGACGCCCACCAGGCCGCCGGCGGCGCCGTACTCCCGGCCGGAGCGGTCGCAGGGATCGTCGCCGCAGCCATCGCCGAGGTGCGTGCCCGCCCCGACGTCCCGGCCGCCGAGCTGGAGACCGGCCCAGCCCCGGACGGCATCACCACCGAGGCCTGGCGCCGCCACGTGAGCGCCGGCCGCGACCTGGTCGCCCAGCAACGCGCCGCCCAGCACCGCATCGGCATCCTCGCCCTGGAGACCGTCCCCGCCTACATCGGCGACCGCCAGGCCGTCGAGGTCCTCGCCCGGGTCGCCAACGACATCGGCATCACCACCGAGGAGATCCTCGCCTGCCGCCGCTACGCCATCTCCGGGGACACCGGGCGATGGACGGCTGGTAGCAGCGGCTTCCGGTCGGCGGCTCAGTCCTCGTCAGGGGTACGTATGTCAGTCTTCCGGAAGGGTCACGACGATCTGGCCTTCGTCGTTGACGCCGTGGATGGCGATGCGGCTGCGGTCGAACTTTTCCCAGTCGCAGCGCAGCCGGAAGACCTTGTGCGCAGGGATCGCGGCGACGTCCTCGGTGGCGGTGAAATCGCCTTCGCCGAGCAGGAGCAGGACCGCCTGGCGGGCATCGTGGGGGTCGCCGTCGATGACGCGGGCCAGACGCTGCAGGCTGGTGGTGACCTCCTCAATGCGGCGCCCGTCAGGTTCGAACAGGGCGATGATCTCGAACGAGTCCTCGGAGTAGATGAGGCTCATCCGCAGCTCGCGCTGAATCTGCTCCTCCTCGACGCTCAGCGGCAGGACCTCGCTCGGGAACGGCAGTGGGCTGGCCGGGTGCAGGCGCAGCACTCCGGCGTCGTCCGGGATCTCGTGCAGCACCTTCGCCGCCACCAGCAGGGTGATGACGTCGTCGATGGTCTCCAGCGGCGGCAGGCCGTACTGCGCGGCGTAGCGGGTGACGTCGGCGATCTGGCCGGGCAGGGCCTCTGCGGCTTCGGCGGCCGTTTCTTCGTCGTACTCGTCGCCGGTATCCCAGCAGGAGTGGGTGAGGAGGCCGGTCGGGTTAGCCTTCGTGGCGACGAACGGGCCGAGCTCTTCGCGAGTGAAGGGTGCGCCCTCCATGGCGGCGCCGATGAGCAGCATCATCGTCACCTGGGGACGGATCCGGGACCAGCCTCCCCGGGCGGTACGGCGCAGGTGCTCCCCGCCCATCTCGTCGTCCGTCCAGTCCATCAGCGAGACCGTCTCGGCCATGGCTCCCCCAAGATCGTTGGTATGCCGTTTGGCTGTAGGCTACGCCGCCGCTGGCCCGCTCCCGGACCGCACCGGCTACCCCCGTCTGCGAATACGGGTCCTCATTTGAGGGTCGATCTATGAGAAGGTCGCCAATCGCATTCGATGCGAATACGCGACACTCGGCACCGGCGACGCACCCGCGCTGCTCTGGAGGCCGCTGAACAGGCACGTCAGGCTCGGCGGGGTGCTCTGTTGACGGTAGCGCATCGGCAGTGCCGCGCTCCTGTCCTTCACTCCATCGAGCGACTGAGCTGGGGAAACGCTTCGCCATCGCATCCGATGCGAAAAACTCGCGTCTGATGCGATGAGCGGAGAGTGATGGCACTGCCAGGGAATCCACCGCCGGGAGCGGCGCAACTGCACCTGATCAGCGGGTTGCCGATGCTGCGGCCGGAGGAGCAGGTCTTCGATGCGATGCTGGCCGGCTGGCGCAACCAGCAGCTCGCCCGCAACCTCTCGGTCGGCTACGTCGAGGACCAGGAACGCCGCGTCCGGGCGTTCGCCAACCATGCGAACACCATGCCCTGGGACTGGGCGCCGCAGCACTTGGACGAGTGGTCCGCCGACCTCCGTACGATCCACGGCTGTGTGCGCGGCACCCTGCGGAACTACCAGGGCTCGGTGCGGCAGTTCTGCGACTTCCTCACCGACCCCGCTTACGGCTGGGCAGAGGAGTGCCTGGGCAGGTTCGGCACCCACCCGATCCAGGTGGTCTACGAGTGGAACGCCGCCACCCACCGCGACGAGGCCGAGGGCGAGCCCGAGCGGCGCGCCTTCACCCGGCCCGAACTGGAGGCGTTCTTCGACCACGCCGACGACCAGGTGCTGCGAGTCCGTAGCAACGGCCGCAAGGGCTGGGTCCCGGCCTTCCGCGACGCCACCCTCTTCAAGACCGCCTACGCCTATGGCCTGCGCCGCAACGAGACCCGGATGCTCGACCTCACCGACTTCGGCCGGAACCCCGAAGGCCGCGAGTTCGGCGAGTACGGCACCCTGCTGGTGCGCTATGGCAAGGCGAAGAAGGGTTCCCCACCTAAGCGCCGCAGCGTGCTCACCGTCTGGCGGTGGACCCCGGACATCGTGGACGAGTGGGTCAGCGAGGTCCGGCCCGGCATGCGGCACTGCGGCGGGCCAGCCCTGTGGCCGTCCGAGCGAGGGCAGCGGGTCTGCGTCCAGCGCCTGGACTCCCGTTTCTCCGCCTACCGCGACGCGCTCGGCCTGGATCCGGCGCTGGAGTTTCACTCCTTGCGCAGGTCGTACATCACCCACCTGCTCGAAGACGGCTACGACCCGCTCTTCGTCCAGCAGCAGGTCGGCCACGAGTACGCCTCCACCACCGCGATCTACAGTTGCGTCTCCTCCGACTTCCGCACCCGCACCCTGCGCCGCGCTCTCGACGCCAGCATCGAGGCAGCGCTACTGCCCGCCAGGAGCTCCTGATGGCCCGCCGGATCACCTACCTCTGGCGGCTGCGCGAACTGATGGCCACCCGCGGCATGTTCACCGTCACCGAGCTAATGCCACACCTGGCCGAGCGCGGGATCGCACTGTCCGCGTCACAGGTCCACCGCCTGGTCTCCGGCACGCCCGAGCGGCTGTCCCTCCCCTTGCTGGCCGCGTTCTGCGACATCCTCGACTGCACCCCGGCCGAGCTGATCATCACGTCCGCAGAGAACCTCTCGGCCAAGCGCGCCGTCGGCGAGTCGGCACCGATCGACTTGACCGCCCGCCGGCCCAAGCGCGTCAAGCTCACCGAGAACTGACCCCGATGGTGAAGCCACCGCCCCGCCCGGGGCGAACTTGTAACTGCTCCCGCTGCGGCCGGCGGGCGCCACGGTCGGTCCGATGGTCCGATGGGTCGATCTGCCGCACGTGCTACCGCCACGCGGTCCGCACCTACGGCCACTGCCGAAGCTGCCAAACCGACCGGCTCCTGCCCGGCCGCGACGGCAAGGGCCGGCCCATTTGCCGGGACTGCGCTGGCATCGCCCAGGTATTCACCTGCGCCCGCTGCGGTTTCGAGGGAGACCTGTGGGGCCGGCTCTGCGAGCGGTGCACGCTCGCCGACCGACTCGTCTACCTCCTCGGCGACGCCGAAGGCCGGGTGGCTCCGGATCTTCTGCCCGTCGCCGAAGTGCTGCGCGACACCGACCGTCCGCGCAGTCGGCTGGTCTGGCTCCGCAACCGCGGCGCGACCGAGCTTCTGCAAGCCCTGGCTGCCGGGACGATCCCGCTGTCCCACGAGGGTCTGCAGAAAGCGCCTGGTTGGCGGACAGCCACGCTGCTACGGGATCTGCTGATGGACAGCGGTGTCCTTCCCCGCGTGGACCGACAGATCTTCCTCTACGAGCGATGGCTGTCCGAACAACTCGCGGCCGTCGCGGATCCCGAACACCACCGGCTGCTGCAGCACTTCGCCACCTGGCGCCTGCTCCGCCAGCTTCGCGAGACCGCAGAGAAGCGGCCCCTGGGAACATCGCAGGCGAGCCACGCCCGCCGGCAGTTCAACGAGGCCCGGGACTTCCTCACCTGGCTGGCCAGCCGGGGCCGTAGGCCGGACCGGTGCCGCCAGGAGGACCTGGACGCCTGGCACATCGACTCGAACCACGCCGCAGCATCGTTCCTGCGCTGGTGCACGGACGGCGGCCACATGTCGAAGTTGAGGCACGTGCCGCAGGCCGTCGGCAGCAGGAACGCCTCGCTCGACCACGCCGCGCGGGCAGCGGATCTGCGGCGCGTCCTACAGGACGACGGCCTGCCGCTCCGCACCCGGATCGCGGCGGCCCTCGTCCTGCTCTATGCCCAGCCCGTCACCCGGCTCGTCCGGCTCACCACGGACCACATCTCCGACGACGGCTCCACCCTCACCATCGCCTTCGGCGATCCGCCATCCCTGCTGCCCGAGCCCGTCGCCGACCTCGTCCGGTCGCACCTCAACGCCGAGCGACGGCTGCACCGGGCCAGTCCCCGAAGCGCCCACTGGCTGTTCCCAGGCCGCCAGGCCGGGCAGCCGATGAGCCCGGGCGCTCTCCGCGAACACCTACAGGCGGCCGGGATCTCCCCCAGGTCAGCCCGAGTTACAGCCCTTCGGCACTACCTTCAACACGCGCCGCCGCCGGTCGTCGCCAAGGCCCTCGGCTACACCGAGGCCACCACCGCATACGTCGCCACCGAGGTCGGAGCTCCGTGGAGTCGGTATGCACAAGGCGACCACGCAATCTCGACGGCCGCTCTAGTCAGGCCGACCTATTAATGATCGACGCGTCGGAAAACATCTCGCTAATGCTGGGCCGACGCCGAGCAGCACGCCGACTAGGAGATCTACTGCCAGACTGCGCTTGAGTTTGTTCTTGATCACGATCGGGCGATACTTCGGGATCAAGGTCGAGCTCTGGCGACGCTTCAAGATCGACGGGTATCAGTCGACCGTCTTGTTCAGGGGCACCCTCAGCGTCCCACGGGGGTTTGTCTGCCATATGTATCAACCCTTAGGCCTGGTCCCTGTGCTCCTCTGTGATGAGCGAGGGTCTAGAAAACGTATCGCTAATGCTCGGGCGAGGCTCAGGCTGGGGTTCAAGCGGTTGAGGACTGACCTGCGGTTGCGACTCGTCGCCATGGCTTGGCTCATCTGTCATGATTTCAGTATGCCAAGATCGAAGCCGTAGACAACACGAGTCCTAGGCTTAAGCTCGAGAGACTGATCACCCAATACTTAACCTTCTCCTTATGTCTGGATTCGTTGGCTCGAAAGACATCCACGCGCGTGGAGGCTAGCCTAATTAGCACAAATGCCTTCGATTCCATTGCATACTGATCAACAATCTGCTTGGGCTCAAGATCTTTGTAGGCGGAGACGCGAAATACGCGCAGCCCACTTCCTACGGAGACCGCGTACGCCAGAAAGGCCAATCCGCCGAGCACGGGCTGAAAGTCTCGGGTAGCCCGGAATTGCGCCGCAGTGGCCGCGAAGCCGACGAGGAAGATGGCCTTCGTGTCAACCTTTGCGCTGGAGTCCACCTGCCGAGCTAGCCGCGCTGCCACCTCGGCATTGATTAGGTCCAGGGTGTCGACCTGGCGTTCCACCTCTTCTGGCGTCATGAACGTCATGTTCAGCTCCGATGGAGCGGTCCGCCAGCCGCCTCGCCCCGAGGGGGGCGTTGGTGCACCTCAAGTGACACTGGAGGTAGGCGGGCAGCGGCGGGCACTCGACGGCCATTTCTTACCGATCGATGACGCAGAGTGACGACTGATTGCCGTCCTTGGCGAATACGCGACTCGTCAACATGCGCGCCTACCAGTCAACCGCCGCAGCTCAGAAGCCTGCGGCGGGGCCGCCAGCCAGGTCAGATCTGCCGGTCCGGGTCGGAGAACGTCAGGCCGCCGGGGGCGAGCGGGCGGCGGGCCGGGGCAGGTGCGGCCGCTGTCTCGCCGGGCGGCTGGCGGAAGTCGGCGCCTTGCTCGACCGGCAACAGCCGGCGGCCGCCCGTCTGGGCGGGCACGGGGGCGTCGGTGGCGGGCTCGGAGAAGGCGGGCAGCGAGAGGCTGCGACGGTCGGTCATGTTATGGGGGCCTTTCATTCGTGTCCGTTGTCCGCTGATGCCCGGTGTTGGCGACGGCGCTCGTCGAGGCTGGTGACCCCCTCGATGCTCTGGAGTCTGTCCTCCAAGGCGGCCTTGTCCAGGGTTAGCTGGCGGATCGCCTCGGCATAGATCCTGACCTGCTTGCGCAGGTCGGTGTTCTCGCGCCGGAGCCGGTCCAGGTCGTCCTCGCGCTTGGTGGTGTCCTTCTCGGCGACTGCCGCAGTGCGCCGGGCGGCGAGCTGAGCCTTGAACCACTCGATCAGGTCAGGGTAGTTCCGGTAGAACGTCGCGGGCGTGATGCCGAGCTGCTTCTCGACGTTGCTGACCGTGGCGCGACGGCCGTTGGCCTTGCTCTCGTCGAGTTCGGCCTCCATCGCGCTGCGGACCTGCTCCTCGTTGGGCAGCGGGCGGTTCATGATGCCTCCGACGTGACGTCCTGGCCGGAGTCGGGGGTCTCAGCGAGGAAGTCAGCGATCTCTTGTCGGCGGGCTTGCAGGCGATGGCGGACGAGCGGGGCGAGTTGGTCGCCCCGGACGAGTTCACGCTCGTAGGCCGCCAGGGCGTACGTCACCCTTGCACCTGCAGGGGTCTGCCGACTGCCGCAGCTCGCCGGTACAACCGGACCTCGCCTTTCCTGGACGACCAGCGGCATGTCCCGACTGCACGGGACGGGGAGTGCTGACCTTCGGCCTGGTCACTTCTCTGAACTCTGGTTCGTGCACAGCTGGGGTCAGCTGCGCATAGGTGGTTGTGCCGCTTTGCACCCTGCGCCAGCAGGGGGTGCGCCGTACGCACGAAGGACGCGGCTCGTCCTGTTGGGGGTTGGCCCGCTGTCAGAGGGTGTTGGCAAGATCATCGCCATGAATGACATACGTACCACCCCACCACGGCCGGTCGACATCGCCGCGGTCTTCCCCGCGCTGGCCCCGCTGGCCCGCCCAGCGGTCCGGTTGCACCCGCGTCCGGGCTCTCCCACGGTGCACGACAGCTCGATCGGCGGGCCCCTGCTGTGGCCCGCACAGGAACCCTGGCGGTACTGCCTCATCGGGCACGAAGGCCTCCACCCCCTGGTGCCCGTGGCCCAGTTGTACGCGCGGGACATACCCCTGCTGCAGCCACCCGGGCGGACCGACCTGTTGCAGGTCCTGTGGTGCCCTTCGGAGCACGATCCGGACTCAAGCATTCCGATCGAGTTGTCCTGGAGGACCGCCGCGGACGTCACCGACGTGCTGGCCGCGCCGCCCGAGCCGTTCGACGCGGACGAGGACTTCTACGTGCCTGATCCCTGCGTGCTCGCGCCGGAGCAGGTCACCGAGTACCCCGATTTCCTGGAACTCCCCAAGGAGCTGAAGCAGCAGATCACGGACCCCGCGCCCTGGCGGGCGGCGGGCATCTCGGTCGACGATGCCTACCCGCAGGAGCTCTATAGCCACGCCCTGTCCCACGCCCCCGGCTGGAAGATCGGTGGCTGGGCCCCCTGGGGACTCACCGACCCCGTGCCGCGGTTCTGCGTGGCCTGCGGTACGGCGATGACGCCTCTGCTGACCATCGCCTCGTCCGAATGGCACCGAAACAGCACGAGCTGGATCCCGAACGAGGACCGGGCCCCCGGCGCATCCGACGACAGTTGGTCCAATCCTCCGGACATCACGGTGCTGGACGCCAACCACCTTCAGCTGTACGCCTGCCCGGCGAGCGGAGGCCACCCGCACACCGTCCTGGTCCAGTGAGGAGCTGCGGGAGGCCCGAAACCGGGTGAAGTCCGCACACCTCCGCCCGGCCGGGCTGTCGGGTACATCGCAGCAGTGGGAGTAGCGATCCCCCGCGGCCACGCCTGGCCCGGCTCCACGCTCCGCGGCAGCCGGGCCAGGAACTCACGGTGCAGCTGGCCTACGTCTTGCGTCGGCGGCCGCCGGTGTGGGCGAGGGCGTCGGCGAGCTGGTCGCAGGCTACATCTGGCAGACTTCCTCACCCGCCGGCTCTGGTAGGGGCTTCAAGCGCCGCGACCGATCAATTACTCTTCGTGACTGTCATGCTTGGCCGCTCTCAATATGCAACTCCGCAACACGCGAGCCCACCAGTCAGCCGTCGCAGGTCGGCACTCGCCGGTGATGGCCCGTGAGTGCGCGTCTCGGGTCCGGCGGGCGCCTGTCCGCAGGCTACCGGGCCGCGGTCGGCGGGCTGGGGATTTGTACCCGCCGCAGGACAATCGCGCTACCCGTGGTGGTAGCGATCAGATCTGCCGGTCCGGATCGGAGAAGATGAGGCCGCCGGGCGAGAGGCGGCAGCGGGGCCACGGCCAGGGCGAGGGTGGCGACGGCGGTCACCATCGCTGTCCGGGTCAGGCGGCGCAGGCGGGGCAGGCGCCGCAGGGCGGCGCAGGCCGGGCGGGCGGACGTGGCGGAGGTGTGGGGCATGGCCACCTTTCGGGGGAGGGGAAGGCCGCAGGCACGGCCGAGGCCGGGCGCGTAGCTCTGTTCACGGGAACGGGCAGCACTTCGACGTCGGTTCAGGAGGCAGTAAGCGGTCGCGGCTGGGCCGGAATGCAGGTTCTGACGGCGGCCAGGCCCTCGGCGGCCTCCAGGAAGAGCGGGCCAGCGTGGGGCTGCTCGATGAGGGCCTGGGCGTGGTAGAGCGCGTTCTCCAGGACGGCGGCCGGGGCGCGGATGTGGCGCAGGGCGGCGAAGGCGTCGGCGGCCTGCCCGGCGGGCCGCAGGGCAGGCTGTGGGGCGTCCGGGGCGAGCCGGTGGGGCCGGACGGCGGCGAGGTCCGGGTCGGGGCGGGCGGTGCCTCCCGTCGCGGGGCACCTCTTCAGGGCCGCCGGGGCCGCGGCCTGGCCACCGCTCGCCCTGCTCGTTCTGGCCGCTGTTCCCGCCCCGTCCCGTTCGTCTCGTTCGTCCCGGCCGCAGTCGTCGGCAATGCGGGCCAGTCGGAACGGCGTCGAGGCGGGGCCGCAAATGCCCCGGAAACACATCGGAATGCCCGCCGGCGGCTGGCACAGTCGGCCGCCTTCACCGACTGCGCGTCGATGATCCCCGCGGTCGGCTCCGATCACGGCCCGCTTCCTCGCGGACCCGGTCTCGCAGCCGGTCGTGGAACTCGGTGACCAGGCCGTGGTTGCGCCAGCGCCGGAAGAAGGTCCGCAGACATCGCCCGTTCCGTGTCGCTCATGTCGGACGGATACCTCGGACGCCTGTGCGGCCGGTCACCGGCGTTCCCCAGCCGGTGAGCACTGAGCAACGGCCTCTAGCAACGACAGGCGCGATGCCAACGTCACGGCCCTATGCCATGCTCACGTCCTGTCAGACAACCGTGGGGGGATCTGTGAGCGGAACAACTGCCCGCAGTGCGGCGAGATCGATCAGGTGCGCAGCGTGCCGAGTGTTTACCAGTCGCAGACCAGCCGGTACTCCGGGACGAGCACTGGCTATTCGTCCGGTGTGGCGTACGCGAGCGGGGTCGGTGTGGTGCCGGCCTACGGTCGGTCGACCGTCCACACGTCGGGTGTCTCCGCAACTCTGCTGGCGAGGCAGATTGCTCCGCCGCCCCGACCCCAGCTGGCCAAGGCCGGTCTCGGGGGCGAGATTGCTGGCGCGTTCTTCCTGGCTTTGGTGTTCCTGCTGTTCCTCCTGCCGCCAGTGCTGTCGTCCGACGGACACGGGCTGCGGGGCTTCCTGCTGGCATACGGCCTTCTGGGCGGACCTCCTCTGATCGCGGGGGTGGCCATGGCTGTCAAGCGCTCCAAAGGAGAGGAGCGGCTGCGGCAGGAGTTCGAGGAGTACTCGGCGATCCAGCCGTCGCTGGCCGCGGCCTGGAAAGCCACCTATCTCTGTCAGCGTTGCGACGTCGCCTTCCTGCCCGACGGAGAGTTCGGCATCAGCCCCGCACCGGTCGTGCCGGTGCGCGACCTTCATGGCCTCGTCGCCGTCACCGCCGCTCACCTGCGTGACGAAGCCTGCTGACCCGATCGCCCGCCGGGGCAGACGTGAGGTGTCCTGACGGGATGCGGCTGGCTATCGCGGTGGGCGCTTCGCACGCGCTTCCCTCGCGCTGCGGCGTCAGAACGGCGGCTCCTCGTGCCAGATGCCATACGACGGCGCGGGCGGCCGGGGAGCGTGCTGTCGGAGGACGGCCACGGTCTCGTCGATGCGGCCGAGGTCGATGAGGCGGGGGGCGTCCCTCCCTCGCCCCTTCCAGAGGGCGAGGAGCCCTGCCGACAGGACCGGCGGGATGCGAATTTCGCGGAGCGGGCTCAGAGGCTGTGTCTGCACTCATCGCCAGCGGCACTCCCGGCCTGGGTAGGCCGGGAGTGCCAGGTGTACGGGGTGGGTCAGCCGGTGACGGTCTCGGCGTGCCGGGTGAGCGCGTCCAGGAGCGCGGTCTGCTGCTCGGTCAGCTTGCCCTCGGTGCGGGCCTTGGCCTGCTTGCGCAGCCACGTGCCGGGGCGGAAGGCCGGGTCGTCGCCGAGGCCTGTGCGGTTGGCGGGGCCGTCGAGGGTGCCGCCGGCCTCCAGGTAGGCGAGCAGGCGGCGGTAGGAACGGTTCCAGTCCGGCTCGAGGCGCCACAGCTCGTCCAGCGCGGTCAGCTTGGCCACCTGGTCGGTGGTGAGGTTGTCGGCCTTGCGCTGGCGGCGCATCCACGCGCCCACCGCGTAGTCGTCGAGCTTCGCGGTGGCGGGGATCGCGAGGTGGCCGTGCTGGTGGTGGAAGGCCTTCGCGTAGGCGTAGCCTCGTTCCCAGGCGTTGGCGTTCTTCGACCAGATCATGCCGAGCGCGTCCAGCTCGCTGACGCGGGCGGCGTCGAGCAGGCCCTGGCCGTGGAGGTGGCGCTGGCGGGCGAGCCAGGAGATCAGCTCCGCGTGCTTCGCCGTGTCGGTGGGGTCGAGGTGGCCGTGCTCGATGTGGAACCTGGCTGCGACGGCGTGCATGCGCTGCCACTCGACCGCCCGCGGGTTGAACGCTCGCAGCTTCACCGTCTGGAGAATCTGCGCCGCGTGCTGCTTCGCGTTGATCCGCAGCCACTCGATCGGCGACTCCACCGGCGCCGCCGGCTGCTCGCTCGCCCCGGCCTCGGAGGCCGCCGTGGTCGTGGTGGTGTGCGCGGTGCCCTGCGAGCGGCTGGCGCGCAGTTCGGTGATCCGGCCGACCACCCGGGCGTCGTGCGCGGCGAGGGCGCGCAGGACCCGCCAGATGGTGCGGAAGCTGGAGGCCTCGATTTCGGCGTCGGCCTCGGCCTTCACGGCCTCGCCTGCGTCGTGGACCTCGGCCGGGTCGGCGGTGGCGGTGTCGTCGCCGATCTCCGGTGTCGGCAGGTAGACCGGGATGATGACCCAGGAGACCTTGCCCTGCCGGTAGGACTGGCGCAGCGCCCTCCCGACGGCCTGGACGATGTCGATGACCGAGCTCTTGGGGTCCGCGAAGCAGATGGCGTCCACGGCTCGGACGTCGATTCCTTCCGACAGGAGGCGGGCGTTGCAGAGGATGCCGCACTCCTCGCCGTCTTCGCCGGTGTGGGCCTTGAAGTCGGTGAACGCGGCGCGGCGGTCCTTGAGACGGTCGGTGCCGGCCACGGCCTTCGCCCAGATCCGCTCCGGGCGGTCCGCGTCGGGCAGCAGCTCGGAGGCGTCCAGCAGGCTGCCGGCGAACTCCCGTGCCGCCGACACGCGGGAGTGGAACGTGATGACCCTCCTGAGCCCGAGGTCGGCGACCGCGCGCAGCACCGCGATCTGCAGGGCCAGGCGCAGCAGTTCCTCGTTGCTGCGTTGGGAGCGGAGGTCGGCGACGGCCGGGAGGTTGAGCAGTTCGCGCAGGTCCTCGTCGGTGACGACCGGTACGAGCACGCGGTAGTCGGCGAGGTAGCCGTGCTCGATGCCCTGGCCGAGGGTCCAGGTGAACACGGTTTTGCCGTAGATCTCCTCCGAGTCCATGGAGCAGAGCGCGGGCAGCTTCTCGGTGTCAGCGAGGTCGGCCAGGCCGTCCTTCGCGCGCCGGTCGTCGGCGATCCTGGGGGTGGCGGTGAAGTACAGACGGCGCTTCGCCGCGACCTGGGCGTCGTCGTGGATCGCGGCCCACGCCTTCCCCTCCGCGCCGGCAGTGCGGTGGGCCTCGTCGATGACGACCAGATCCCAGGCCGGAAGGCCGAAGTCGCGGTGCGCCTGGACGATCCGCTCCAGGCTCGCGTAGGTGGCGTACACGGTGACCGGCTCGCCGGGCTTCTCGGCGGCGACCAGGTCGGCGATCCGCGGGGCCTTGGTGGTCACCTGGGCGTGGACGCGGCCGCCGGCCTCCGCGCTCTCCAGCGCCTCCTCCCGCGAACACGCCGCCACCGCCAGCCCTCGGCGGCCGCCCTTCGTGGACCAGGACTCGGCGGTCTGCTCCAGCAGCTCGATCGTCGGCACCAGCACCAGCACCCGGCCCCGCGCGGCCACACGCCGGGCGCAGCCGGCGGCGATCAGCGTCTTGCCCGAGCCGGTCGCCGCGACCACCGTCGCCCGGCCGCCGTCCTTCACCTCGCGCACGGCGGCCGCGACGGCGTCCTTCTGGAACCAGTGCAGCGGCAGCGGATTCGCCACGGCGGTGCCGGACGGCTGTGCCGGGAGCGGCGGTACGGCCTGGGCGCGCAGAGCGGCCGGCACGCCCTGCTCGGCGGTGGCGGTGGTGGTCTCCACGGCGGTGGTTCTCCTTCGTCTGCCGGGTGGTGCGGGGAGGTGGTCGGGTGCCGCCGGTGGTCAGCTGATCAGGACTTCGGAGGTCTGGTGGCCGTCGGGGGTCCAGGTGCGGATCTCCAGGTAGACGATCTCCGCCTCGGGGATGGCGCGGCCCGTCTCGATCAGCCAGGTCAACACGGCATGGACGACGTCGCCGTGCGAGGCGGCCACCCGCCGCGACCATTCCGCAGCGGGGAATCCGCCGGTGGCTGAGGAACCGTAGGTGCGCTCCTCGGTCCCGTCCGCGCGCGGGACCACACCGCGCCGGATGCCCGCCGAGTCCTGCTTCGACCCGGCCGCCAAGGTGAAGAACGTCCCGCGCATGCGCACCGTCAGGGCGACCCGGCCGTCGGCGGCCGCGGCCGCGTGAATGACACCCGCCAAGTGCGCGGCGCCCGACTTGATGGCCTGCTTCCCGGCGCGTCCGGCCATGCTGCCGCCCGGAACACCGATCACGTCCTTGCCCCGCACCCGCGCCTTCTGCCCCGTCTTGGTGCGGCGGCGGGAGGTGTTCGCCTCCGCGATGCCCGACAGTGCCTCCTCGTCTCGCTCGCCTCCGCGCACGGCCCGCACCATCTGGCGCAGGGCCCCGACGAACGCGGCGCCCTTGCCCTTGGTGAAGAACTGGGAGACGAGGGAGGCGTCGCGGCCGAGCATCTTGGCGACCTGGCGCTTGGTGTAGCCCTGGTCGAGCAGCTGCTGGGTCAGGCGCGCGGCCTCGTTCGGCCGGTTCGGGTCGGCGGGGCTCACTGGTCGGCTCCCTTCGCGGCGAGTTCGGCGCGGCCCAGGCCGCGCAGCTTGAGGTACTGCTCCTGGCTGGTCGGGTGCTCGACTGGCCCGGTCAGGTGTCCCTTGAGGAGGTAGTCCCCCGGCTCGCCCCGGTAGGGCCAGGGCTGGCGCTCGGTCAGCGCGATGCCGTCCGTGCCGAAGTACACGACCGAGCCGGGCTTGGCGTGCAGGGCACCGGCGTAGCCGATGACCTCCTTGCCCTGCCGGTACTTCATGTCCAGCAGCGCCGCCCGCGCCCCCGACCACACGTACGCCGCCCACTCCGGGTGCGCGTACGGGTCGCGGGAGAACCCGGCCTGCCGCTGCCAGGTCACCACCTCGCCGTCCTGGCCGAGGATCTCCACCCCCGCCGGGAGCGCTTCGCCGACCGGGGTGGTGCCGGAGACCAGGCGCGGGCGCTGGGCGAACCCGCCCAGGCCGAACAGCAGCACCGAGCGAACGGCACGGGAGGCGAGGTACGCGGCGGTGCGCTGCCGCTCGTCGCCGTGCAGCTTCGAGAGGTTGGTCAGGTCCGCCCAGGCCGCCTTCAGGCGCTTGCCCCACTCGTCCAGCGGCTTGCCGTCCTCGAAGAGCAGGCCGCCGAGGATCTCGATCTTCCACGGCATCAGGTGGTTGGACAGCGCCAGGTGGACCTCCGCGCCGCCCGCCCAAGTGGTGAAAGTGGCGCCGGGCTCGGACGGGTAGATCCAGGCGCGGTCACCGGTCACCGGCGCGGGCAGCAGGCCGACGTGGTTCCACCCCGCCGGGACGGTCACCCGGATGTTCCAGTGCGAGCAGGACATCAGCGCCTTGACCTGCTCCTGCTCTGTCATCGACGCGAACGCCGCGGCGGTGATCCGGCGCGGGGTGCCGACCGGCGACTTCCACAGGTGCTTCGCGTAGGCGAAGGTGCGGTCGTACTCCACCAGGGCGGGCAGCTGCTCCGGGACGCGCGGCGGCACGATCAGCTCGGTCCGGCCCTGCCCGCCCGTCGCGTGCAGCAGACCGCGCAGCTCCGCCGACAGCACCGGGTATCCGCCCGCCCACTTGCCGCTGGTCGGGATGGTGCGCGACCACAGGTCCCGGCCGGTCTGCGACGGCGAGCCCATGAGGACCGCGTCGTCCCAGTGGCGGCGCAGCGCCTGCCACAACAGCGTAAACGCCTGGCGGCAGGTCACGACGTCGGCGCCGTCCGGGTCGAACCACTCCCCCATCGAACGGATCTCCGTGACCGGGCCGTCCGGGGAGGCGGCGGGGGCGTAGCGGCCGACCGGCTGACGCTGGTGCACGAAATGCCCGGCCAGCTTGTCCCGGCCCGAGCCCACTGCGGTGGTCCACCGCTCGCCGGGGGTGTTGAGCCAGGCGGCAACGGCGTCCTTGAGCGTGCTGTAGCGCTCGGCACCGTCGTGCCAGGGGGCACCGGCGGTGATGTAGACCCGCTCCGTACCCGGCGCCGTGGTGAGGACGGCGTCCAGGATCTCCCCGGGCGTGCGGGCGCCGAGGGCGAGCCGCACCACGCGGTCGCGCACCGCGAGGTCACCGGTCGTCGCGTCCAGGAACACCGTGCTGCGGGCCTGCTGGACGAAGTTCGGGCGCTTGGACACCAGGCCCGTCGTCACCGCCTCGAACCGGGCACCGGCCGGGCCCTCGGGGAGGGCGGGCAGCTCACGCGGACCGGCCTCGACCACCGGACGCGCCGGGGCAGCGACCGGAGCGACCGACACCGCCGGAACGACCGGCGCAGCAACAGCGGGCACGGCCGGGGTGGGCCGCTCGACGACGGCCTGGTCCTCGACCTCGACCGGGGCCGGGGCCGGGGCGGCCGGGGCCGGCTGCTCGACGACGGCGGCAGGGCGAGTCAGCACCGGAGCGACCACGCTCACGGGATCGGCGACCGGCTCGGCCACAGGCGCCTGGGCGGGCGCAGCGTCGGCGGCCGCCTGGTCGTCGGCCTTGGAGGCGCGGACGGCGGCCGGGGTCGGGTCCAGCAGCGGCGCGATCCGCACCACGTCACCGACCGACAACCCGGAGGCCTTCGCGATGGCCGGCGCCTGGGCGCCCTCGTACCCCGCCAGCCCGGCAACCCGGCGCGCCCGCTGGGCGGTGAGCTTGTCCAGCTCCTTCTGCGCGGCGGCGACGACCTTCTCGGCGGCCGTGATCTCGGTGCGCAGCTCGCGCAGACCGGCGAGCTCGGCGGTGTACGTCTTACGGTCCATCAGCGGGTCACTCCCCCTCGGTGGTGGTGGTGTCGGTGATGAGGGGGCGGGCCCGGCGGGCGAGGGTGAGCCAGCCGTCGGGGCCCTGCGTGCCGTGGATATCGGCCAGACCCGCCAGTAGGAACGCGTACGCGCCGCGCTTCGGAGCGCGGGGCTGGGCAGTGCCGGCCTCCCACTTCGCGAACGTCTCCCGCCGGGTCTCCAGGGCCGCCGCCACCTCGACCTGGGTCAGGCCCGCGGCCTTGCGCAGCCGCTCCCGCTCAGCAGGCTCCGGCAGGTCCCCGCCGTCCCGGGCCTTGGCCAGCAACGCGTCGACCGCCGCAAAGATCTCAGACATCACATACCTCCATGCGAGAAAGGTAGCACAAAACACCTCATGTAGCGCAACATAGTTAATCGCACATGAGTAGCATCATGACCGCATCAGGTGCGCATTTCCCGCGAGCAGGAATGCTGCCGCCGTTCGGGACCGGTCACCGCGCGGTGACCGGACCGGCGCTTCCCGGCCTACTCGGCCCCGGCCTCCGATCGGGCCCGGCACGACTCGAAGGACGGGGATGGATAGGTCAGCTCCCCCCAAACCGTGCGGGAGCACCCGGACCGTCGGTGCCGGCCGAACCGGGGGCGGGGAGCGGCTGGTAGCAGCCGGGGCTCTGCGTACCCGGCGCGTCGCCTTTCCCGGGGCACGAGGGGACTCAGGGCGCCTCTCGAGCAAGGCCAAGGAGCGCGACTACACCGCTCGCTGGACCGTCTCCAAGGCCCGCTGGAACCAGAGCGCGCGCCCGCGGGTCCGCCGCCACCAGGACCTGGTCCGCTCAGCCCTGTACCAGCGGGGCTGCCCCCTCTACGATCTCGCACGCGTGTTGCCTCCCTCTCGGTGTGCGGCCCGCAGGGAGGGGTGATCGCGGTCGGCGGACGCTGGCAGGCAGAGCCGAGCCGGGATCACCCCTCCCCTCTCGGGCCTGAGCGCGCCGCAGGGTAGTCGATGCAATGATCGGACGTAAGAGGACTACTGATATGGCGTCAGCTCTCTCAGGCCTGCCCGTAGCCTCTGTGTGGTCTTGCCTACCGCGGCCACCGTGGCCACCGCTTTGTGGCTCTGCCGCCACTGCGGTGCCTGCCGAGCCGCATGGGCTCCCCACCCGTAGAGAAGGGGTCCGTTACCTCGGTTCTCGGTGGGGTCTCGGAACGGGCACCGGCGGGACGCACGGCCGTGCAAGCTGGCCCAGACGGTCGGGTACAGCATCAGGAGGGCCGAGTGACCGAGGTGGACAGCTTCAAGAGGCGCGCCAGCGCGCAGTTCCCACCGCTGCTGACGGACCGGTCCACCGGCCGGGGCATCAGTCTGGACCTCCGGAGGACCGGGCACATCATCGTGGTGGGCGAGCCCGGCAGCGGCAGGACCTCCGCGCTTTCGCTCTGCGCCGCCAACACCGTCGCCGGCGGCGCGACGGCGGTGGTCTACTCGGTCAGGGGCGAGGGCCTGAACCACTTCGCGGGTGTGCACCACCTTGTTCTGCATCGGGGGCTGCGCCCGAGCGTTGAGGGGATCACCGACTGCTGGCACGAGATGGGCGCCCGCTACGAGCGGGTCTTCGACGAGGAGCGCGAGCCGGTCCGGACGACCATCGCCGACCTGCGTGTGGTGATCCTGGACGACTTCGACTTGATCCAGGACGCCGCCGATGCCGGCGGCAAGGAAGCCGCCGAGGCCATCTCCCGCGTAGTGGACATCCTGCGGATGGGCCGGGCGGTGAACATGCACCTGGTCGCCTCGGTCCGTCCCGGTATCAAGGGCGTGGTGGTCCCGCTGTTCATCGACACCTTCACGCCCGTGGTCCTGGAGCCGGTGGCCCCGAACACGGCGAGCACGTGGCTGTCGCCCGCGCCGCGCCGTCGCTTCCCCATCATCTACACCGGCTCCGGCAGCCGGGGCCGCAAGCTGGCATCGCCGCAACCCGGCTGGGCACGAATGAAACAGAACGACATGGTCCGAGACGTCCAGGTGCGCCACGTTGCCCCCGCCCAGGCGCGGGCCATGGTCGAAGAGCCGGAGCTGCGGGCCTGAACCACCAGAAGACCTTCGATGTGGGTGCCGACTTGGGGCGGCCGGGCTGTGTACGGGCCCGCTGGGCGGGGCGTTGCCGGGCGGGCGGGGCCTGTTCATCTGGTGGGGTCGCCGGCGCCGGGGGCGGTCCTGTAGCGTGACTCTCACCATATTTGAACGTGTTCAATAGTGGGGGAAGCGTGGAAGCCTTCAGCGTGTGTCGACCCGTCCCGCGGGCGGGACGGGTTCTGGTGGTGCTGGCGGCGCTGTGTGCCGCGCCGGGCGTGCTCTGGGTGGTCCTCGTCGGTGGGACGTTCATCGACGGCGCACTGGTACTCGGTTTCCTGGCCGCCGCCGCACCGCTGTTCGCGCGTGAGGCCGAAGCCTTCCGGACAGCCTGCCTGACGACAGGCTGGGGGCTGCTCGCAGTCTCGGTCGCCGGCTCCCTCTACGGGCTGTTCGTACTGGCGCCGGCGGGCATCGTCCTCCTCGCCGCGGCAAGCCGGGGGCGCCCCGAACCCCGGCGCCTGCCGCTCCTGCTCGGCACCCTGATATCCGCCACGACCCTCGGCTTCGCCGGCTGGGCGATCAGCGTGGTCTGGATCGCTCCGTACTTCCAGAAACCGGACGCGTTCGTCGCCACGGTCCAGGAGACCAGTCCCCTCCTTAAAACCGGCCATCACCCGGAACTCCTCTACGACGGCACGGGCCTCGGCCACGGCGCCACCAGCGTCTCCATGACATCGACCGGCACACCGCCGGGCGACAGACTCCTCGCCGTCTTCGACCCCCACACCCCCGACGCCGACCTCGCCGTCCTGCGCCAGCTGCTCGCCAACCTGCCAGGCGTCACCGACGTCAGACTCTGCCACCCGCCCACCAGGAACTGCCGCTGACCACCAACGCCCACGACGTCCAGGCCCGAACGCCCTGAGCCCAACCTCGCCCGCGGCCCGCAAGCTCCACCTCGCCCACCTGCGGGTGGCCACCTGGTACGCCGAAGCGGGCCAGCAGATCGCGGCGGAGGCCGCCGAACGGGCCGGGCGCACAGGGGCCGGATTCCCAGAACTCGGCGAGGCCGCCGGCATTACCCGCCAAGCCGCCCGCAAGCGCTGGCCCACCACCGCCGGCGCCATCTGGCGCGTCCACTACCTCGGCGGCCCGCCCGGCGCCCGCGAGGTCACCACCGCCTCCGCCCGCAGCCGCGAACAGGCAGTCGGCCGCGCCCAGTACGCGGTCCAGGGAGGACTGGGAAACACCAACGGCGAGATCGCCGCCGCCGTCACCGACTCCACCGGCACGGTCGTCCTCACCTACGTCGCCGATCACGAGCTCTACGACGCCGCCGAGGTCACCCTCCTCGACCACCTCACCACCGTGCCCAAGAAACAGAACTCCGCCGAGCGGCAGGCCTGGACGGAAGGCTGGCGGGCCTTCCTGGCCAAGGAGATCCGCCGCCGCGGCGGCACCCCCTAACCGCGGCAGGCCCCGGACCGTGCCCGCCGGTCAGAGCCCGCCTCCGTGCAGGTCCCGAGCATCCGACGTTGGTGGTCAGTGTCAGCCGCTACGGCGGATGGGATCCGGAGACAGCCGCCACCCGGCAGGGTGGCGGCCGTCTCGCGTTCGTCAGGCGACTCCTGCCGGAACGCAGAGCGAGGGGACAGGCAGCCACCCGTGGCGCCGAAGTGTCACCACACGCCGGCTGCACCAAGCGGAGCAGTAGAGGCGGCGGGCCGACCCGTGCGGGCGGGGCTGCGCGCACACCGGGCAGTGACCTTCCGGGATATCGGGGGCGAGAAGCTCCAGAAGGCGTTCGGCGCGCAGCTCGTCGTCGAGGTCAAGGGGAACCTGGTCGGCCGGGCAGCCGGAGAGGAGTTCGGCGAGGACGGCGCGCAGCTCGGGAAGGTGACGGCGGCGGGCGCCGGTCAGGGCGAGGTATTCGTCGACGGACCAGGTGACGAGGGTGGCGCTGCGGGTGAGGTACAGGGCAAGGGTGTCAATGCGGTAGCGGTCCGGGGTGTCGAGCAGGAGGTAGCCGATCAGCTGCCAGGCGGTGCTCTTGTCGAGGCGTCGGGTGTGACGGGTGCTCTTGAAGTCGATGAGCATGCCGTCGACCAGGAGGTCGGCGTCGGCAGCGATGTCGACGCCGGCGAACATCGGGCCGCCAGTGCAGCACTCGCGGCCGGTCGACTCCCGCAGCCGTGCGAGCGGTCCGTCCGCGGCAGCCAGGAGCTGAGCGGCGACGTCGTCGACCATGTCGGGGTGGGGCAGGTCCAGCAGGCGTTCCAGGCTGAAGGCGGCGGGGTCGTCGGCCGAGGCCAGGAACAGCGGGGTGTAGACGAACCCGATGTCGGTGCGGGCGGCGATCTGGTACCAGGCGGCAGCCAGCAGCAGGCGAGCCAGATGTCGCTCGTCCTCGAAGGAGCGGTCCATCGCCAACGCGCGGTTGTCGAGGTCCAGGGCGTGCACGGTCTCGGTCAGGCGCTCGGCCAGCTGAACGCCGACGTCCCGCAGACGGCCGCTGAGGGCCGGCGTGCCGACGGAGGCGCTCAGCGCGATCCCGGCGCGGGTGGCCTCGTCCAGCGGGGCCACGGCCGTGAACGCCAGGCGCAGCCGCTGGTCGATCGCGGTGCCCACGGTGCCGGCTTCCGTGCCAACGCCCGGTGGCGGGAGGAGGAGGCGATCGGTGGTGTGCTGGGTGCGGAAGTTCTCGCGCAGCGGGCTGGTGCCGGCCGAGAGTTCCCGGTCCAGGAAGCGGCGCAGCGGGGTGCGGGGGCTTCGCAGGCCGGAGGTCAGGCTCATGCCGTCCACCGCCCCGAACGGACTCTGGCCGCGTAGGGCGCAGTGGGTCGGACAGCGGTGGCGGCGGGAACCGGCGCGGTGCGCACGTAGTTCGTCATGGCCCGCACGCTAGGAATGTCCTCTGACAGGTTGTCGGACGATCGGGGCAACGGGCGTCACCCGTCCGGGACGGTTTCACCTGCCCGGCTCAGCACCGTCACCTGGGCGGCGTGGCCGCCTCGGCTGCGGCCCGGTCGCGGGAACCGACCGGACCGCGGTGAAGACCCGCTGGGGCCTGACCGCGGACAGTGGCGAGAAGGAGACCCTGCAGCGGCTCGCCGCCGACTGCCCGAACGACCCCATCACCGTCGAGCTCGCACGCTAGGTCGCCAGGCCAGACGGCCGGGCGCCCCCGCAAGACCCCCGGCGTAGGTCACTCCCCCGCCGACGCGGTGCCCCTCCTCCGCTCGCGCGCGTCAGGGCGTGTCGTCGACCCAGTCCCAGCGGCGAGGGTCCGCCGGGCGCGGCTCGTAGTGGGCGCGGCCGCCGGCGCCGTACCGGCCGATCTCGGTGAGCAGCGCGGCGCCGTCGGCGAGTTGCTCGGCGTCCCAGCCGGTGACGTCCAGGAGCAGGCCGTCGAGGGGGCCGGCGCACAGTTCCCGGTATTCGTGGCCAGGCTGCGGGCCGAAGTCCGCGTCGTGGTCGGCTCCGTAGACCCGGCCCCGCATCAGCGTCTCATCGTCCATGACCGCCAGCATCCCAGCCGCCACTGACAGATCGGCGGGTGATCAGGGCTTGCGGTTGAGGAGGAGAGCGAGGAGCTCTCGGGCTTCGCGCCGGCGGTGAGGGGTGGGGGCGGCGATGGCGGTGAGGGCGAGGACGGTGATGGTGGTGAGGTAGCCGGCGGCCGAGGTGGCCAGGGCGAGCGTGGCGGGGTCGTGGCTGGGCATGGAGGTCTCCCGGGTCTGGTGGTCGGTGAGCCCGGCCCGCGCCGTCGAGGGGCGCGGGCCGGAGCGGGGGTCAGTGGGTGGCCAGTTCCTGGAGCTGGTGGGCGATGTCGCCGGTGGGCAGGCTGAACGGCCCGCACATCTCGTCCTCGCGTTCGGGCAGGCCGCCGATGGCCTCGCGCCGCGCGTGGTCCGGGCTCGGGAGGCCGGCGGTGTCGGGCAGCGGTGGGGCCAGGAGGGGCACCAGGTGCGGGTAGCCGGGCAGGTCCGGCAGGGCGGGCGGCAGGGGCGCCGAGGTGCCGTCGTCCAGGCGGGCGGCCTGGTGGAACCAGTGCTCCGCGTCGCGCAGCTCGCCCATGCGGATGTGGTGGAGGTAGAGGCAGTAGGCGGCGGTGAGGTCTCCGGCGCCGGCGGCGAACTGCCACCACCACTGGGCGTCGCAGGGCTGGCCGGTGAGGTCCAGCAGGCAGCCGAAGACCAGGCCGCCGCGCGGCTCCCACCGGGTCACCAGAGCGTCCAGCCACTCGTAGGCGTCCGACTCGTTGATCACGAGCTTGGCCAGGGCCTTCAGGTCCCGGCCGGCGTCGTCGAGCAGCGGGTCCTTCGGGGACCTCGCCCCGACCGCACCAGCCACGGGCCGCACGCGAACACGAACACGGCAGCACCGAACGAGCTGGCCAGAAAGAGCCCAGGCCGTACGTGCACGCCCGTGCCCGGGGGGCGAGGCCGCCGAGCCCGGCAGAGACGGCCTGGCCGCCTCCTGGCGCTCGCGCACCGCGCCGTGCGCGCCAACTACCACAGCTGGGGCTACCAGCCCGGGACGTCCGGTGACGACTGGCCGGCCTGCCCGCGCCGCCAAGGACTCGGCAGATAGCAACCCCACCAACTCGACTGCCCCACGTGGTGCCGGGAGCGCAGGGACATACTCGGCGTCGGGAAGGTGGCGGCCGTCGACCGGGCACGCCTCAACGCCGGCTGCCCGCAGCGCGGACGTGCGGAGCGGGTGCGCTCCAGCCAGATCATGACCTGGCGCAGCGTGGTGGGGTCAAGGTTGCGAGTGAGGTCGCGGACGGCCTGGTGGTCGGCGTCGGTCAGGGTGTGGGGCCGGCGCGGGCAAGGGCGGTGTAGAGCGGGTCGGCGGCGGGGCCGGCGAGGCGGCGGAGCGCGACGTCGGCGGTCTGCCGGGCCTGGCGGGCGGCATCGCGAGCACGGTCGGCGATGTCCTGGCGGTGGCGCTGGGCGTACTGGGTGCGCTGGAGTCCGAGGTCGTGGTCCGGGTCGTAGGCCTTGAGCATGGTGGTGGCGGCCTCGCCGCGGATGCGCTGCCACTCCTGGAAGACGGCCGCGGCCCGGACGACGGCGATCTCGTCGCCGGCGTCGGCGCGGCGGTCGGCGATCCGCAGTTCGTCCTGGGCGGCGGCCAGGGTCTGGTCGATGGCCTCCAGGGTGAGCCCGGCCGCCCGGCGGCGGCCCCGGGCGCGGATGTCGCCGAGCAGGCCGTGCTCCTGGCCGTCGAGCTCGTCCTCGTCGACGGTCTGGTCGTCGTCGGGGTGCGGGATGCCGGGGGTGTTGGCGGACAGGTCCATGTGCGCCGACGGTTCAGCTCGACGTGAGTGTGCGCCGGTGATCCCCGGTCAGCGGCGGCCGGTGGCCAGGATGACGAGGAACTGGCCGCCGCCCGCCTCGACGTCAGCGGTCACCGGCAGCCCCGGTACCAGTCGGGAGAACCGGTCAACCAGCCAATCCGCCGCCTCCTGGGCGTCCTTCCTGGTCGGACAACGACCCACCATCTCGCGGCCCCCCTTACGCTCCAGCCTCCCGGCAACGGTGATCAGCGGCGCGGGTTCGACCACGTACAGGCGGTCCGGCCAGGCGATGACCACCTTGACCGCGCCCTTGCGGGTATTGCACCCGCGGTGGGCGAGCCGCTCGGCGACCTTGGCCTTCCGGTCAGCGGTCCGGCTGTCGACGCTGGGACCCCGCGGGTCGTTCACCGACTTGCCGGGGTCGACCGCCTCGTCGCACACCCAGCACCGCCAGCCGTCGCGCTCGGCCACATCATCAAGGAGAGTCACCCGAGCAAACTAGCCTGCCCGGCCGCCACTCCGCACACCAGGGCCTCGGCAACCAGGACCGGCGGCCGGAGCAGCAGAGCGAGTGCGGTCACCACCCCGGCGGCCAGGAGCAGCAGGCCCTCACCATCCACCACCACGAGCACCCGGCGGGCCGGAGGACCAGGCACAGCCGGAGCAGCCGGCGGGGACCGGCACCGGCGACCGGGGACCGGCAGCAGCAGCCGGAGCTCGCGCTACCGCCCGGGGTCCGGCGCCCGCCCCCCGAACCACCGCACTCTGCCGGCAGCTCTCCCGGTGAATTCCGAACCGATCTTTCCGGACTGTTCCCCGGCAATCCCCGGCGGATTGGGAGACGGAATCCGAAGAGAAATAGGACCGGCGATCTACGAGGGTCCGTCAATTCGGATGGGCCACCCGGACGGCCCCGGCGCTACCGACGGCCTCGGCGCCCCTCCGGCAGGCCGCACGGCGAACACGAACAGTGACACGAACAAGGGCATCCCTGGAGCACCCGGACGGTCCCGCAGAGCCCGCACAACCCTCGGGCAGTGGTTGAACCAATCCGGGTGCGAGGGCAGGAAACCCCGAAAACACATGGATTCTCACACGCCACCCGAAACAAGGTCACGCCCTCGGGATCGGGCACGACGGGCCGCCCCGGCCCCGCCCGGGTTCCGTCACCACTCCGGCCGTCACAAAACCCCGCCAGCCACCCCACCCAGGCACACACAGCTCCTCCTCCCGGCCCGTCCGCACAGCCCCGCCCAGTGGTCCGTGCACTCACGCGCTGGTGCGGTCCTTGGGCGGGTGGAGCTTGGCGTGCAGCACCCGGCGCCTCCCACCACGGATCGTCCGAAGCGGATACCAGCGCGGGCCCTTGCCGCGGAAGGGCAAGTCGTCATCGTCCGCTCCGGTCAACGGGCGCTGGCCCCGAGGGCAGGTCCCGGTCCTTACGCATCGGCGAGGCCAGCAATAGGCCGCCGCAGAGCACCAGCAGCCCGGTCATGATCCACATCGTGGCCCGGAGCCCGAGCGCCGCGCCGAGCCCGCCGCCCGCGACGGCGCCGAGCGGGATGGTGGCCTGGTTGGCGAACATCGAGGTGGCCACCACCCGGCTGAGCAGCGCGGGCGGGGAGTAGGTCTGGCGAAAGCTCCCGAGGACGACGTTGCAGAGTACTGCCCCGGCCACCATGACGACCGAGCCGAACGCGTACAGGGCCACCCACGGGCCGGGCCCGGCCACCGGGAGCAGCAGGCCGAAGGGCGTGGCGACCAGCAGGGCGAACCGGACGGCGCGCGCCGTGCCGAGGCGTCGGCAGAGCGGTCGGGCCGCAACGGCGCCGAACACTCCGCCCAGCGCGCCGGCGGCCGCCAGGACCCCGACCGCGCCCGGGGCCACGCCCACCTCGCGGACCAGGAAGAGGACGGCGATCGACTGGTAGCCGGTGAGCGCGAAGTTGGCCGACGCCCCGTACAACAGGAAGGAGCGAAGAAAGCGGTCGCGCAGGATGAAGGCGAGGCCCTCGCGGACCTGCGTGCGCAGCGAGCCGGGCACCACCGGCGCAGGCACCGGCTCCCGATCGCCGCGGATCAGCAGCAGGGTGACGGAGGCGACCAGGAAGGTCACCGCGTCGGCGAGCAGCCCGACGGCCGCGCCGCACCACTGCACGGTCAGGCCCGCGACGCCGGGCCCGGCCACTTGGGCGGCCGAGGCGCTGCCCTGGAGCTTGGCGTTGCCCTCGATCAGGTCGTCCCGGTGGACGAGTTCCGGCAAGTATGCCTGGTAGGCGGCACTGAAGAAGACGGCCGCGGTGCCGGTGAGCAGGGCGACCAGCAGCAGTTGGGCCATCGTCAGCACGTCCAGCCACCCGGCCACCGGGACGCTGACAAAGAGCGCCGCCGAGGCGAGGTTGCAGGAGATCATCACCGGCCGCCGGGGTAACCGGCCGACCCAGACGCCGGCCGGGAGGCCGAGCAGCAGCCCGGGCAGCCAGACGGCGCCGCTCAGCAGGCCCACCGCGAGCGGCCCGGCGTCGAGCGAGACCACGGCGACCAGCGGGAGCGCGACGGAGGTGACGCTGCTTCCCAGCCGGCTGATGCTCTCGCCTGCCCAGAGCAGCCGGAAGTCGCGCTGCGCGAGCAGGCCCCACCGCGAGCAGGCGGGCGCGCCGGGCGAGGTGTCGGCCGGGGCGCCGGCCCGGGCGAGGTCGGTCGTCATGGCCGGGCCGGGACGCTGTGGGCGAAGGCGAAGACGGACTCCCGCTCCCGCCCGTCCTCGGGCACCGGCCGCGCGGCCCACCCCTCCAGGACCGCCACCAGGTCGGCCGCCAGCTCCCGGGCCTCCTCGGGAGTCAGCCGCAGCCAGGTCTCGGTGGCGACGGCGCAGCCCTCGCGCCACTCGGGGGCGTAGTCCTGCCGGGTGGCGAACCAGGCGCGCACCAGGCCGGCCTGACGCTCCAGTTGCAGCGAACCGGCGGCGTCGGCGACCGCCTCGGCGACCGGGTCGTCCTCGAAGTCGGCCCGCGCCCAGCGCAGGCTTGCGGAGGTGAGACGCCACCACCGCTCGCGCCGGTCCCGGGCCAGCCCGGGCGCCTCCTCGACCAGGCCTGCCCCGGCCAGCACCTTGAGGTGGTGGCTGACGTTGCCGACCGCCTGGCCGGTGCGCTCTGCGAGCAGGCCGACGGTGGCGGCGCCGTCCACCTTGAGCACGTCGAGCAGGCGGCGCCGGACCGGGTGGGTGAAGGCGGCCAGGACGCGGGAGTCGGAGATCTGCCGGACGTCGCCGCGCGCGGCGGCCGGGGCATCGGGTTCATCGGTCATGCGAGGAGAATATGCACAAGAACTCTTGTACAACAGTAGTTGTATGAAATCTCTTGTTGATCCCCTGGTCGGCCCGGAGCGGCCGGGAGGGCGGCACCGCGGGTGGAGGCGGGCAATGGGCAGGCTGCGGCGCCCTCATACGCTGCGGTTCTTCGCCGGGTAGAGCTTCGCGTGCAACACCCGGGCCTCCCATCACGGATCGTCCGGAGCGGACACCAGCGTGGCCACCAGCTCCCGCTTGGTCGGCGCAGGCAGCACCAACAGACCCAGCCCCTTCGCGGCGCGGGCGTTCACACACCCCGGGCACTCCAGCCGGTCCCGGCCGGCCTCCTCCCGCAGCCCCAGAACCGAACCCTCCTCCCCACCGATCAAACCCCGACACGTCCAACACGGGCGCAGCGCGGCGTTGGCCCTCTCACGCGGCTGTCCGCTATGGGAGAACCGCAGCCACAAGCACCCGAAGCCCGAGCACCACCGAGCCCGCTCCAGCGGTCGCCCCCACCGCCTGCCAGATCACCGAGCGCCTTCGTCGGCGACCGCCCTCACCCATGCCCCGGCACCTCGCGGCAAGCCAAACGGCAATGGTCCGCCCTAGAAAGGCGCCTGCACACACGAACAGACAGACCATGAGAAAGAGCGCACTGCCAAGCGATTCCATGTCCTCATCCCCTGACGCAACAGCAGTTCGCCAGCACGCCGCCTCACCACGTCAGAATACTATCCAACTTTTGAACACGTTCAATACTGGCCCAGGGTGCCAGGCCTCGGCGGTGAGCTGGAGCTGGGGGGCCAGCTCCAACGGGGCC
Organism: Kitasatospora sp. NPDC032757; assembly: GCF_055579305.1. Lineage (NCBI taxonomy): Bacteria > Bacillati > Actinomycetota > Actinomycetes > Kitasatosporales > Streptomycetaceae > Kitasatospora > Kitasatospora sp. NPDC032757. The sequence continues at coordinate 50,065 of NZ_JBVINN010000055.1, forward strand.
TCGAAGGTGCGGCAGATCATCTCGGCGGCCGCATTGAGGGCCTCGCCCAGGGCTGGGCCGAAGGCGACGTCGGCGACCTGGGGCAGGACGATGGCGTACGTGCCCGTCCGACCAGCTGGCCTGCACGGTGTACGTCATGCCCTTGAGCAGTTGCCAGTCGTTCGCGCTGTACCACTCGACCTGTCCGGGCTGGGGCTTCCTGGCCTTTCCCTCGCGGGAGGAGAGCCACTTCTCGACCGCGGGGATGCCCTCGACCAGGACCGAGTCGTCCTCGAGGTAGTCGAAGCAGTGGAAGCCGCCGTTCTCCTGGTCGACGTGGATGTTCAGGAGCGAGCTGCCCATGATGCCCAGGCTCCAGAGCGCCTCGCCGTCGTTGACGACGGCGAAGTGCCAGCCCGGCCGGCCGTGGAGTAGGTCGCCCAGGTCTCGCCACTCGGCCAGACGGTCGATCCCGCCGCCGTAGCGGTCGCAGACGTTGTCGTAGTCGCCGTTGTCGAACTTCACTCGGACCGAGTTACGGGCGCATGGCCTCAATGCCAGTCCGGGCGGGGGACAGCACTGACCTGTCGTCAGAATCCGTTGCCATAACGGTCATGGAGTCTGTCGATCGAACGGGAGTCTCGATCGGGTGATCGCGGGCCTTGTCCGGCATGAGAGAAGAGCCTGGCGGTATGCGGGGAAAATCCAGGGGAGCGGATGGCCGCGCGCTGCTACGGTCGGGCGCCATGAGCTGGCTTCCCGATGACTTCGTCCACCCCGTCCTGGTACCGCTGCCGGGCGGTGGTCATCACCTGCGGCCGATC
>NZ_JBVINN010000056.1:0-50746 GCF_055579305.1 Kitasatospora sp. NPDC032757
CCCAGGGGGGCATCCCATTTCCAGACTTCGCACAGCCCTGGCCGTCGGGGCCACGCTGCTCGGCACGGTCGGCCTGCCGGCCGTCGGTACGAGCGTTGCGGTGGCCGGCGCCACCACGCTCTACGTCAACAACAAGGCCGGGCTGAACTGCACCGACAGCGGCGCCGGTACCCAGGCCGCGCCGTTCTGCCACGTCGGTGCCGCCGCCGCAGCCGCCCGTCCGGGCCAGACGGTCGAGATCGCCGACGGCGTCTACGACGAGGGGGACCTCACCGTCGCGGGCTCCGGTACGGCCGAGGCGCCGATCACCTTCCGCGGCCCGGCCCGGTACTCCGGAGGCATGGCCCACATCGGCGAGTTGGGCCACTCGATCAACAGTTTCGTCGTCAAGGGCGAGCACCTCAGGTTCGAGAACCTGGTCGTCTTCACGCCCGACGGGAAGCCGCTGACGGTGGACGGCGCGCGAGACGTGTCGTTCACCGGTGTGCGCCTGATGACCGGGGGCGCCCATGTCACCAACGCCTCCAGCCAGGTGGTCTTCTCCCGCAGCGAAACCAGCGTCAACGTGAAGGGGACGGCCTTCACGGTGGACGGCGGCTCCACCGGGACCGTGCTGACCACGAACCTCGTCAGCGGCACCGGCGGCACGGCCGTCCTGGTCGACGGCGCGCCGAACACGGTGATCGTCGGCAACAGCATGCTGTCGTTCTGCGGACCGGGCGTGGTCCTGACCGGGGCCTCCGGCGGTGCCACGGTGGAGAACAACGTGGTCGAGACGGGGCCCCTGTTCGGGGGGTCCTGCGCCGGCGTGGACCCGGCGCAGCACACCGGCATCACCGTCGCGGCCGCCGCGACCGCCGGGACCACGGTGGACTACAACATCGTCGACTCGCGCAGCGACGGCCTCGTCTACAACTGGGCCGGCACCGCCTACGCCGACCAGCCGGCGTTCACCGCCGCCAGCGGGCAGGGCGTTCACGACTACGTGGAGCCGGCCTCGTCCGCCTCGCCGGGACCGGACACACCCGTCAGCCACAGGATCGACTCGGCCGACGAGAACGCGCCCGGGATGCCGGCGACCGACAGCGACGGCTATGCCCCCGCGGACGACCCGCGGGTGCCCAACACCGGTACCGGCAGCGGCTTCCGCGACCGCGGTTCAAGAGAGGAGACCAACGTCGGCAGCGCGTTCACGCCGGCCGGCCCGACCCGTCTGCTGGACACTCGTGAGCCGATCGGTGTCCCGTCGGCGCAGGCCGTCCCGGCCTGGAGCAGTGTGGAGCTGCCGGTCGCGGGTGTGGCGGGGGTGCCGGCCACCGGCCTGACGGCGGTGATGATGAACGTGACGGTGACCGAGCCCACGAAGGACGGCCACCTGACGGTGTATCCGCACGGTGACGCGGTACCGAACGCGTCGAACCTGAACTGGGAGGCCGGGCGGACGATCGCGAACCTGGTGACGGTGCCGGTGCGGGACGGCAAGGTGTCCTTCTTCAACGCCTCCGACGGCCCCGTGCATCTGATCGCCGACCTGGCCGGCTACTACAGCTCGAAGGGCGACCTCTTCCACCCGCAGGGTCCGTCCCGTCTGCTGGACACCCGGGAGCCGATCGGGGTGGCGTCGGCGCAGGCCGTCCCGGCGTGGGGCACCGTCGACCTGCCGGTCGCGGGTGTGGCGGGGATCCCGGCGACGGGTGTGACCGCGGTGACGATGAACGTGACCGTGACCGAGCCGACGGTGGACGGCCACCTCACCGTCTACCCGCACGGTGGTGCCGCGCCCAACGCGTCGAACGTGAACTGGACGGCGGGCCGGACGATTCCGAACCTGGTGACGGTCCCGGTGAAGGACGGCAAGGTGTCGTTCTACAACGCCTCCGGCGGCACCGTGCACCTGCTCGCGGACCTGGCCGGCTACTACACGGCCGAGGGCAGGCTCAGCTACCGCCCGTACGGTCCGACGCGGGTGATGGACACCCGGACGTACTTCAGCACCGACCGGTACCACTCGCGTCCCCCAGGTGCCGTTCCGGCCTGGAGCACCTTGTCGGTCTACGTGGGCTCCAGCAGTTCCACCGCCGCGAGGACCCTGAACGTCACGGTCACCGAGCCGGGCGCCGAGGGCCACCTCACCGTCTACCCGGGCGGTCAGGTGATGCCCAACGTCTCGAACCTCAATTTCGTGGCCGGCGAGACCATCGCCAACCAGGTCGTGGTGCCGGTGAAGGGGGACTGGGTGTCGTTCTACAACGCGAGCGGCGCGCCGATCCACGTGGTGGTCGACTCCTTCGGCAGCGAGGAGTACTGACCGGAACGGGTCGGCCCGGACACCCGCGGCCCCGGCACCGAGCTCCACGCTCGGGGCCGGGGCCGCGGCCGTCCGTGGCCGTGGACAGCCCGCTCGCTCCCGTCCGCCGCCGTCCCCCCGATCTCGTACGCTTCGAGGGTGAGCAACGGACACCCCTTCCCCGACCTGGTCGGCGCCGCCACCGGCGTCGGATCGCTGCCCGGCACCGACGCCCGGGAGGCCGCGAAGACGGCCACCGGGGCGCTGGAGCACCTGCCCTTCCTCCCGGAGCTGCCCGCCCGCGGGCCGGGCGCCGACATGATCGGGCGCGGGGCCGGCCTGCTGGTCGAGCTGTTCGCGCAGACCGAGCCGAGCGGCTGGCGCTTCACCGACCACCCCGGCCGGGACACCAAGCGGGCCCACTCCTGGCTGGGCGAGGACCTGGACGCGCTGGAGGAGTTCACCCAGGGCTACCGGGGCGCGCTCAAGGTGCAGGCGGTCGGGCCGTGGACGCTGGCCGCCTCCATCGAGCTGAAGTACGGCGAGAAGGCGCTCGCCGACCCGGGGGCCTGCCGTGACATCGCCGGCTCGCTCGCCGAGGGCCTGCGCCGCCACCTCGACGACGTCCGCAAGCGGATCCCGGGCGCGGAGGTGGTGCTCCAGCTCGACGAGCCCTCGTTGCCCGCGGTGCTGGCCGGCCAGGTCAAGACCGCCAGCGGCTTCCAGCGGCTGCGCGCGGTCGACCGGCAGGTCGCCGAGGAGGCCCTGCGCGAGCTGATCCGTGGTCTGGACGCGCCCGTCGTGGTGCACTCCTGCGCTCCGAACGTGCCGATCCCGCTGCTGCGCCGGGCCGGGGTGGCCGGGATCTCGCTGGACTTCTCGCTCCTGACGGACCGGACGGACGACGACCTCGGCGAGGCGGTCGAGGCGGGCACGATGATCCTCGCGGGTGTCGTCCCGTCCACTGACCAGGGAGTGTCGGACCCGGCCGGTAGTGTCCAGGGTGTCAGGACGTTGTGGCGCAGGCTCGGGTTCGCCCCGGAGCTGCTGGGCCGCCGTGTGCTGGTGACACCCACCTGCGGGCTGGCCGGGGCCTCCCCGGCGTACGCGCGCCAGGCGTTGTCGCTCAGCGCGCGGGCGGCCCAGAGCCTGGTGGACAACCCGGAGTAGGACGTAACGGAGGGCTTGCGGTGGTGGCTGTCGAGGGCTGGGAGGAGATCCCGGCGGAGGTGCGCAGACGGCACGCCGAGCTGGCGGCCGAGATCGAGGACCACCGCGCCCGCTACTACGAGCAGGACGCGCCGGTCGTCAGCGACGCCGAGTTCGACGCGCTGATGCGCGAGCTGGAGGGTCTGGAGGCCGAGCACCCGGCCCTGGTCACGCCGGACTCGCCGTCGCAGAAGGTGGGCGGCGGCGCCGTCGCCGAGCTGTTCGCCGCGGTCGAGCACCGCGAGCGGCTGCTCAGCCTGGACAACGCCATGGACGACGACGAGCTCGCGGCCTGGGCCGAGCGCGTCGCCGGCGAGCTGCACGGCATCGAGTACCACTACCTCTGCGAGCTCAAGGTGGACGGCCTGGCCGTCAACCTGACGTACGTGAACGGCCAGTTGGTGCAGGCCGCGACGCGCGGCGACGGCCGCGTCGGCGAGGACATCACCGCCAACGTCCGCACCATCAAGGAGATCCCGCACCAGCTCAAGGGCGACGACATCCCCGAGCTGGTCGAGATCCGCGGTGAGGTCTACTTCCCGACCGACGCCTTCGAGGCGCTCAACGCCTCGTTCGCGGAGGAGAACGAGCGCCGCCGGCAGGAGAACGAGGAACGCGCCAAGGAGGGCAGGCGGCCCCGGGCGATGATCCGGCTGTTCATGAACCCGCGCAACGCCGCCGCCGGTTCGCTGCGCCAGAAGGACGCCCACGTCACCGCCTCCCGCCCGCTGCACATGGTGGTGCACGGCATCGGTGCCCGGGTCGGCTTCGACATCGACTGCCAGTCGCACGCCTACCGGCTGCTGCACGACTGGGGCCTGCCCACCGCCCGGCACAACCGGGTGGTCGCCACCCTCGACGAGGTCCGCGCCTTCATCAAGCAGTACGGCGAGCAGCGGCACTCGGTCGAGCACGAGATCGACGGCGTCGTGGTCAAGGTGGACGAGATCGCGCTCCAGGGCCGGCTCGGCGCCACCTCCAAGTCCCCGCGCTGGGCGATCGCGTGGAAGTACCCGCCGGAGGAGGTCACCGGAAAGCTGGCCGCGATCAAGGTCGGCATCGGCCGCACCGGCCGGGCCACCCCGTACGCGGTGCTGGCGGAGCCGGTGAAGGTGGCCGGCTCGATGGTCCAGTACGCGACGCTGCACAACCAGCAGGTCGTCAAGGCCAAGGACGTCCTGCTCGGCGACACCGTGGTGCTGCGCAAGGCGGGCGACGTCATCCCGGAGATCCTCGGCCCGGTCTACGACCTGCGGGACGGCACCGAGCAGGAGTTCGTGATGCCCTCGCACTGCCACGAGTGCGGCGCCGAGCTGCGCCCGATGGCCGAGGGGGACATCGACCTGCGCTGCCCGAACGCGCAGTACTGCCCGGCCCAGGTCCGCGAGCGGATCGCCTTCCTCGGCGGCCGTTCGTCCCTGGACATCGAGGGCCTCGGCTATGTCGCGGCCACCGCGCTGACCCAGCCGCTGGAGCCGGCCGAGGCTCCGGTGAAGGACGAGGGCGACATCTTCGGCCTCACCGAGGAGCAGCTGCTGCCGATCAAGGTGCTGGTCCGCGACCCGAAGACGGGCATGCCCAAGCTGGACGACAAGACCGGCAAGGAGAAGGAGGTCTTCTTCTTCGCCACCACGACGGGTGTGCCGAAGAAGTCGCTCCGGACGCTTCTCGACAACCTGGAGAAGGCGAAGGACCGCCCGCTGGCTCGATTCATCAACGGGCTGTCGATCCGTCACGTCGGCCCGGTGGCCGCCCAGGAGCTGGCCCGGGAGTTCCGCGATCTGGAGAGGATCTTCGAGGCGAGCGAGGAGGAGCTGGCGGCGGTCGAGGGCGTCGGCCCGATCATCGCCCGCTCGGTCAAGGAGTGGCACCAGGAGGAGTGGCACCGGGAGATCCTGGAGAAGTGGCGCCGGGCGGGCGTCCGCTTCACCGAGGAGTTCGCCGAGGAGCAGGGCGAGCGTCCGCTGGAGGGCCTGACCGTCGTCGTCACCGGCACGCTGACCGGGCACACCCGGGACGGCGCCAAGGAGGCGCTGACCTCGCGCGGAGCCAAGGTGACCGGCTCGGTGTCGAAGAAGACGCACTTCGTGGTGGCCGGCGAGAACCCCGGTTCCAAGTACGACAAGGCCGTTCAGCTCGGCCTGCCGGTGCTGGACGACGCGGGCTTCGCCGTCCTGCTGGAGCAGGGCCCGGACGCCGCCCGCCGCCACCTCGGCCTGCCCGAACCGGAGGCCGCCGAGGGGTCCGCCGCGGGCTCCGAGGAGGAGGCGGCCCCGGCCGGGGAGTGACCCGCGCGCGGAGGCGCCGAGTCCGTCTTGTTATCGTCCTGATGCAACGTCACCGGGTGCTGCACAGTGAAAGCGGGCATTGTGTCACTGTGCGACACCCGAACGCGGTGGCGCGTTCCCGGTTGTCCGAAAGTCTGCCCGCGCGGTGGACCCCGGAATACCCTGGAGCGCAACAGAGTGTCAGCAGGGGTGGGGGCACCGGCTGAGCCGGTCTCCGCGGGGTCGCTCCATGCCCGGCAGCTGCCGGCACCAGCACGGTGCCTCACCGTAAGGCGGCCTGACGGGGCGGGCCCGACGGAGGACAGGGCTTATGGATCGTACGACCGGCGGTGCGCCCACACGCCCGCCGCAGGGGGTGGCAGGTGCGGTCCTGCTGCTCGGCGTGCTGCTGGCCGGCGCCGCGCCGCTCATTCCGCTGGCCGTTCTGGTCTACCGGTACGAGCCCGAGCTGCTGCCGTTGTTCGCCGTGCCGCTGGCCGTGCTGGTCGCGGCCTGGCGGATCGCCCGCGACCGTGCCCGGGACCAGCTCACCGACCCGCTGACGGACCTGCCCAACCGCCAGGCGTTACTGCTGGCCGCCCAGGAGGCGATCGCCGAACACGACCAGGGGTACAGCGTCGGGCTGATACTGCTCGACCTCGACCGGTTCCGGTCGCTCAACGACACGCTCGGGCACACCGCCGGTGACCGGCTGCTGGTGCACATCGCCCGCAGGCTGCACCGGGCGCTGCGCTCCGGCGGCCCGGCCGGCAGCGCCACCCGGGAGTCCATCGACGACGTGTTCGCCGGCCTGCCCCGGCACTACCGGGGCGGGCGCCCGATGGTGGCCCGGATGGGCGGCGACGAGTTCGCCGTCCTGCTGCCCGGCATCGGCTGCCCGGACACCCTGGAGCGGGTCGCCAAGGCGCTGATCACGGAGCTGGCCGCGCCGATCCGCCTCGACGGGCTGCTGCTCGTCCTGGAGGCCAGCGCCGGCGTCTGCGTCTATCCGCAGCACGCCCAGGACGCCGAGTCGCTGCTGCGCCGCGCCGACGTCGCGATGGGCCACGCCCAGCGCGGCCACACCTCGGTCGAGCAGTACGACGAGACCCAGGACGCCGACACGCCGTACCGGATCGGGCTGCTGGGGGATCTCCGGCGGGCGCTGGAGACCGGCGAGGTGCAGCTGCACTACCAGCCGAAGGTGGCCTTCGACGGCCGGGTGGTCGGGCTGGAGGCGCTGCTGCGCTGGGAGCGGCCCGGCCAGGGCAAGGTCTCGCCGGACGAGTTCGTCGGCCTCGCCGAGTCCAGCGGCCTGATGCCACGGCTGACCGACTACGTGCTGGAGGCGGCCGTCGGCCAGCTCGCCTACTGGCGCGACCAGGGGCTCCAGGTGCAGGTCGCGGTGAACGTCTCGCCGCGCGACGTGCTCAACCCGGGCTTCGCCCAGCGGGTCGCCGGCCACCTCGTCCGCCACCAGGTGCCGGCCCACGCGCTCCAGCTGGAGATCACCGAGCGGCTGCTGCTGGACGACTCCCGGCGCGCCGCCGACACCCTGGCCGAGCTGCGCGGCTACGGCGTCGGGATGTCCCTGGACGACTTCGGTACCGGCCATTCCTCGCTGGTGCGGCTGCGCAGCCTGCCGGTCGGCGAGCTGAAGATCGACCGCTCCTTCGTCTCCCGGATGGTCGCCGACGACCACGACGCGGCGGTGGTCCGCTGCTCGGTGGAGCTGGCGCACTCGCTCGGCCTGACCGTGGTCGCCGAGGGCGTCGAGGACGACGAGACCTGGGAGCGGTTGCACTGCATGGGCGTGGACGCCGTCCAGGGCTGGCTGGTCTCCGCGGCGCTGCCGGCGGAGCAGGCCACCGCCTGGCTGCGGGTGCACCGCACCGGCGCCCCGCCGGTGGAGCGGCTCACCACCGCCGCGCAGCTGCCGCCGGTGCTCCAGCCCGGCGTCCAGCCGGTGATGCCACCCGCGATCCAGCCCGTGCTCCAGGCCGGGATCCAGCCGGTGCTCAAGCCCGGGATCCAGCCCGTGATCAACCCGGTGATCAACCCGGTCGTCCCGCCCGTCCTGCCGCCCGTGGTCCAGGCCGCGCAGGCCGCGCAGATGGAGATCCGGGCCCCGGGAAGCCCGAACTAGCCTCCGGGCGGCCCGCAGTGGCGCTCCCCGACGCCGCGGGGAGCCGTCGCGCCGCGCCACGGTGACCGGGCCCCGGCGTTACTCGTTGGCCGGTGGCCGGGCCGGGCCCCATAGGATGGGGCCACAGACCAAGAGGACGGGAGCGCCGAGCCGGCTGCTCCTGCCCGGGCCCGGCACGCTTCACCGCACCGCCGGGCCTCACCAGAACTCACCCTGAGGATCGCTGCATGCCTGGCATCACGCGCGAGGAGGTCGCCCACCTCGCTCGGCTGTCGCGTCTGGAGTTGCAGGCCGAAGAGCTGGACCACTTCGCCGAGCAGCTCGACGTGATCATCGGCGCGGTCGCCCGCGTTTCCGAGGTCGCCGGACAGGACGTCCCGCCGACCTCCCACCCGCTCCCGCTGACCAACGTCATGCGCGCGGACGAGGTGCGGCCGTCGCTCACTCCGGAGCAGGCGCTGGCCGGCGCCCCCGCCGCCGAGGAGCAGCGTTTCCGTGTGCCGCAGATCCTCGGGGAGGACTGACCGAGATGACCGAGCTGATCCGCTACACCGCCGCTCAGACCGCGAGCGCCATCGCCAACGGCGAGGTTTCCGCCGTCGAGGTCGCCCAGGCGCACCTCGACCGCATCGAGGCCGTCGACAAGAAGGTCAACGCCTTCCTGCACGTCGACACGGAGGGCGCGCTGAGCGCCGCCAAGGCCGTGGACGAGAAGCGCGCCAAGGGCGAGGAGCTGGGCCCGCTGGCCGGCGTCCCGCTCGCGCTGAAGGACGTCTTCACCACCAAGGGTGTGCCGACCACCTGCGGCTCCAAGATCCTCGAAGGCTGGATCCCGCCGTACGACGCCACCCTGACCACCCGTCTCAAGGACGCCGGCGTGGTCATCCTCGGCAAGACCAACATGGACGAGTTCGCGATGGGCTCCTCCACCGAGAACTCCGCCTACGGCGCCACCGGCAACCCGTGGGACCTCAGCCGCATCCCCGGCGGCTCCGGCGGCGGTTCGGCCGCCGCGCTGGCCGCCTACGAGGCCCCGCTGGCGATCGGCACCGACACCGGCGGCTCGATCCGCCAGCCCGGCGCCGTGACCGGCACCGTCGGCGTGAAGCCGACCTACGGTTCGGTCTCCCGCTACGGCCTGGTCGCGTTCTCCAGCAGCCTGGACCAGGGCGGCCCGTGCGCCCGCTCCGTGCTGGACGCGGCACTGCTGCACGAGGCCATCGCCGGCTACGACCCGCTGGACTCCACCTCGATCAACGCGCCGGTCCCGGCCGTGGTCGAGGCGGCGAAGCGGCGCGACATCCGCGGCATGCGGATCGGCGTCGTCAAGGAGTTCGCCGGCGAGGGCTACCAGGCCGGCGTGATGCAGCGGTTCAACGAGTCCGTGGAGCTGCTGCGCGAGCTGGGCGCCGAGGTCGTCGAGGTCTCCTGCCCGTCGTTCACCCTGGCGCTGCCCGCGTACTACCTGATCGCGCCCAGCGAGGCCTCGTCCAACCTGGCCCGCTTCGACGCGATGCGCTACGGCCTGCGGGTCGGCGACGACGGCACCCGCTCCGCCGAGGACGTCACCGCCCTGACCCGCGAGGCCGGCTTCGGCCCCGAGGTGAAGCGCCGCATCATCCTCGGCACCTACGCCCTCTCCTCGGGCTACTACGACGCCTACTACGGCTCGGCCCAGAAGGTGCGCACGCTCATCTCGCGCGACTTCGACGCCGCCTTCGCCGGCGTGGACGTCCTGGTCTCCCCGACCACGCCGACCACCGCCTTCCCGATCGGCGAGCGCGCCGACGACCCGATGGCGATGTACCTGGCCGACCTGTGCACGATTCCGTCGAACCTCGCGGGCAACGCGGCCATGTCGCTGCCCTGCGGACTGGCCCCGGAGGACAATCTCCCGGTCGGCCTGCAGATCATCGCACCCGCGATGGCGGACGACCGCCTGTACCGCGTGGGCGGCGCCGTCGAGGCCGCACTCAACGACAAGTGGGGGCACCCCCTGCTGGAGGAGGCACCGGCACTGTGAGCAAGATCGAGAAGGCCAAGGGCTTCAAGCACAGCAAGCCCGGCCTGTGGCTTTCCATCGGTACCAGCGCCTTCGGCGCGGTCTCGATCGTCAAGGACGTGAAGAAGGCCCGCGGCGAGAACGACACGCTCAAGCTGATCAACGCCCTGGTCGGCGCCGCGGCCCTGGTCACCGGCACCGCCCTGCTCGTGCGCGAACTGCGCCGCCTCGGCGACGACGACGTGCTGCTGGGCTGAGAAGCCCCCGGCCCGGCCCGCACCCCGGTGCGCGGCCGGGCCCGTACCTCCACAGACTTTTAGCGAAGGGGACGCTGTGAGCGTCATGAACCTGGTCTCCTACGAGGACGCTCTCGCGTCGTACGACCCGGTGATGGGCCTTGAGGTCCACGTCGAGCTGGGCACCAAGACCAAGATGTTCTGCGGTTGCTCGACCGAGCTGGGTGCCGAGCCGAACAGCCAGGTCTGCCCGACCTGCCTGGGCCTGCCGGGCTCGCTTCCGGTGGTCAACGCGATCGGCGTGGAGTCGGCCGTCAAGATCGGCCTGGCGCTGAACTGCGAGATCGCCGAGTGGTGCCGGTTCGCCCGGAAGAACTACTTCTATCCGGACATGCCGAAGAACTTCCAGACCTCGCAGTACGACGAGCCGATCGCCTTCAACGGCTACCTCGACGTGCAGCTGGAGGACGGCTCGACCTTCCGTGTGGAGATCGAGCGCGCCCACATGGAGGAGGACACCGGCAAGTCCAGCCACGTCGGCGGCGCGACCGGCCGGATCCACGGTGCCACCCACTCGCTGCTCGACTACAACCGGGCCGGTATCCCGCTGATCGAGATCGTCACCAAGCCGATCGAGGGCGCCGGCGAGCGCGCCCCCGAGGTCGCCAAGGCGTACGTCGCCGAGCTGCGCGAGCTGATCAAGGCGCTGGGCGTCTCCGAGGCCCGGATGGACAAGGGCCAGATGCGCTGCGACGTCAACCTGTCGCTGCGCCCCAACGGCACCGAGACCTTCGGCACCCGCTCGGAGACCAAGAACGTCAACTCCCTGCGCAGCGTGGAGCGGGCCGCCCGGTTCGAGATCCAGCGGCACGCCACCGTCCTGACCGACGGCGACACGATCGTCCAGGAGACCCGGCACTTCCACGAGGAGGACGGCAGCACCACCTCGGGCCGGATCAAGGACAACGCCGAGGACTACCGCTACTTCCCCGAGCCGGACCTCGTCCCGATCGCGCCCTCGCGCGAGTGGGTCGAGGAGCTGCGGGCCGGCCTGCCCGAGCTGCCGCGCGTGCGCCGGGCCCGGCTGCAGGGCGAGTGGGGCCTGTCCGACAAGGACATGCAGTCGGTGCTGAACGCCGGTGCGGTCGAGCCGATCCTGGAGACCATCGCCGCCGGCGCCCCGGCCGACCAGGCCCGCAAGTGGTGGATGGGCGAGCTGGCCCGCCGGGCCAACGAGACCGGCACCGAGCTGAGCGAGCAGCCGATCACCCCGGCGCAGGTCGCCCGGGTCACCGCGCTGGTCGCCGAGGGCAAGCTGAACGACAAGCTGGCCCGTCAGGTCATCGAGGCCGTGCTGGCCGGCGAGGGCGAGCCGGACGAGGTCGTCGAGAAGCGCGGCCTGGCCGTCGTCTCGGACGACTCCGCGCTCGGTGCCGCCGTCGACCAGGCCATCGCCGGCAACGAGGCGATCGCCGCCAAGATCCGCGACGGCAAGGTCGCCGCGGTGGGCGCGCTGGTCGGCGCGGTCATGAAGGCCACCCGCGGCCAGGCCGACGCGGCCCGCGTGAAGGACCTCATCCTGGAGCGGCTCGGCGTGGAAGGTCAGTAGGAACGGCCCGGAGCGGCCCGGCGTGGAAGGGCAGCGGGCAGAGCCCGCAAGCCTGGAGCGGTTCGGCTGCTCGGCCTGAGTTTCTAAGGCGACTAAGGCCTTCTAAGGTGCCTTAGTGCGGTCTAAGGCCCGGTTTCACCCCCATAAGAGGGGTAGAGCCGGGCCTTCGCCGTTTCCGGGGCTCCCCCTAAGGCGATCGGCGCCCGGAAGATGCGGCAGGCTGCCGATGTGGTGCACCCCCCTGGGAGAGGAGTCTTTACCTCAGAACGAGAGACCACCACGAGGGGAAACACCGTGATCGAGTACGAGCTCATCCAGCAGCACCAGAGCGAACTCCGCCACCGCGCCGAGCACGAGCGGATGGTCCGCGAGGCCGTCGTCCCGAAGGCCGGCCGCGGGATCCGCCGCCTGGTCGCCACCCGTGCCGACCGGCGCACCGCGCGCCTGCGCGAGTGCTGACGGGCCGCCACCCGGCCGAGGCCGGGGCGGAGACGGAAGGGGAGGCGCGGTCCAGCGCCTCCCCTTCCGGGCGTCCGGGAGGTGGGATATCCCCTCGGCCGGGCGGATCGGCTTATGGCATGCTCAGCTCCATGCAGCAGATATCGGTGAGTCCCGTCTTCGTCGGCCGTGGCACGGAGATCACCGATCTGACAGACGCGCTGCGGCGGGCCGGCTCCGGGAGCCCGCAGACCGTGCTGATCGGCGGCGAGGCCGGCGTCGGCAAGACCCGGTTGCTGGAGGAGTTCCTCTCCCGCGCCTGTACCGGCGACGGGAGAGTGGTCACCACCGTCGGCGGCTGTCTGGAGGTCGGTGCCGAGGGGCTGCCCTACGCACCGCTGGCCACCGCGCTGCGCCGGCTCCACCGCGGTCTGGGCACCGAGCTGGAGGTGGCCGCCGCCGGTATGGAGGGTCATCTCGCCCGGCTGCTGCCCGACTTCGGCGAGGCCGACGGCGAACCCAACGACGAGTACGGCCGGGCCCGGCTGTTCGAGCACACCGCGAGGTTGTTCGAACGGCTCGGCACGGACCGTACCCTCGTGCTCGCCGTCGAGGACCTGCACTGGTCGGACCGCTCCACCCGGGAGCTGTTCGCCTACCTGGTGCGCACCCTGCACCGCGCCCGCGTCCTGCTGGTCGCCACCTACCGCACCGACGACCTGCACCGGCGGCACCCGCTGCGGCCGTTCCTGGCCGAGCTGGAGCGGCTGCGCACCGTGCAGCGGATGGAGCTGGAGCGGTTCGGCCCGGGCGAGGTCGCCGCGCAGCTGGCCGGCATCCTCGGCACCACCGATCCGGACCGGCAGCTGGTCGACCGGATCCACCGCCGCTCCGAGGGCAACCCGTTCTTCGTCGAGGAGCTCGCGACCGCCTTCCAGGACGGCTGTTCGACCGGGCTCACCGACTCGTTGCGGGACATCCTGCTGGTCCGGGTCGAGGCGCTGGACGAGGAGACCCAGCGGGTGCTGCGGATCGCCGCCGAGGGCGGCTCCTACGTCGAACACGCGCTGCTGGCCGCCGTGCTGGACGACGAGGAGGGGCTGATCGAGTCGCTGCGCGCCGCGGTCGGCGCCAACATCCTGCGCCCGGACACCGACGGCGACGGCTACCGGTTCCGGCACGCCCTGGTCCGCGAGGCGGTCTCGGACGACCTGCTGCCCGGCGAGCGGCACCGGATCAACCGCCGCTTCGCCACCGCGCTGGAGGAGCAGCCGCACCTGGTCGGCAGCGACGTCCGCCCGGCCCGGCTGGCCAACTACTGGTACCACGCGCACGATCCCGCGCGTGCCCTGCCCAGCGCGCTGGACGCCGCCCGGGCCGCCCGCCGGCGCAACGCCTTCGCCGAGCAGCTGCGGATGCTGGAGCGCGCCCTGGAGCTGTGGGACGAGGTCTCCGAGGAGGTGCTGGAGCACACCCTGCGCCCGTACGACTGGGCCGAGACCTACCCGCCGTGCTCCTGCGACGTGGAGACGCACGACCAGGACTGCGAGCGGCTGCAGCTGGTCGACGTGCTCGCCGAGGCGGTGGTCGCGGCCCGCCGCAGCGGGGACCGCGAGCGCGGGCTGAGCCTCTCCCGGCGGGCGCTGAAGCTGGTCGACGAGGCCAGGGACCCGGCCCGCGCCGCCTGGTTCCGGATGAACCGGGCCCGGATGTTCGGCCACCTGAACCGCTCCAAGGACCAGGACGAGGCGGCCTACGCCCGGCGCCTGGTCGAGCACCTGCCGCCGTCCGCCGTCCAGGCCGAGGTGTTCGCGCTGAGCGCCGGCATCGCCATGCTCAACAGCCCCACCGGCGAGAGCATCGAACTCGCCGAGCGGGCCGCGGCGATCGCCCGCCAGGTCGGGGCGCACGCCGTCGAGCAGCACGCCCGGATGACGCTCGGCACCCTGCGCAACGACCTGGGGAACGACCCCGACGCCGCCATCGCCGAGCTGACCGAGGCGGTCGCCGCCACCCGCGAGCTCGGCGTCCCGGACCTCATGCTCCGCGGGCTCAACAACCTGGCCAGCCTGTTGCAGTCGCTCGGCCGCGCGGAGGAGGCCGTGGCGCTCGCCCGGGAGGGGCTGGAGACGGCCGACGGCACCGGCCTGCTGCGCAACATCGGCACCCTGCTGGTCGGCAACCTCGCCGAGGCGCTGATCGACGTCGGCCGTACCGAGGAGGCGGCCGAGCTGCTGGCCGGCGCCGAGCGGACCCAGCACCCGGGCAGCCACGCCGAGTTCCTCGACCGGCTGCGGGGCGAGCTGGCCCTGATGCGCGGGGACCTCCCCTCGGCGGCCGGCATGCTGGCCCAGGCCCGGGCCTCGGACCGGGTCTGCCAGTTCCAGCACTCCGTGCCGATCTCCCGGCTCGCGGTGATGATCGCCTCCCGCGGCGGGCGACCGCTGGAGGCCCGGGCCGAGCTGCTCGCCGTGATCGACGGCCCGGTCCCCGCGGGGAACGAGGCCGCGCTCTACCCCCTGCTGGTGGACGGCGCCGCGGCCGAGGCCGACAGCAGGGGCCTGCCGGAGGCCGCCGAGGGCCGGGCCGAGGTGCTGGCGAAGATCGCCGAGCTGGCCGCCCGGCTGACCCCGAAGGCGCCGTTGCACCACGGCTGGGCCCGGTTGCTGGAGGCCGAACTGGCCCGCGCCGAGGGCACCGACACCCCGGCGCACTGGGCGGCCGCCGTCGAGGCGCTGCGGCCGACCGGGCTGCCGGGCCCGCTGGCGGTGGCGCTGATGCGCGCCGCGGAGGCCGATGTGCTGGTCGGCTGCCGGGAGTCGGGCACCGAACTGCTGCGCGAGGCACGGACGTTGGCCAGGGTGCGGTCCGACAGTGCGCTGCTGGCCGAGATCACCGGCCTGGCCGAGCGGGCCGGCCTGGCGCTCACCGCCCGGGCGGCCACGCCTGCCAGGCCGGCGCCGGTCGGCGACTCCCTCGGTCTCACCCCCCGTGAGCGGGACGTGCTCCGGTTGCTCACCCGGGGTCGCACCAACCGGCAGATCGCGGAGGAGCTGTACATCTCCCCGAAGACCGCGAGCGTGCACGTGTCCAACATCCTCGGCAAGCTCGCGGTGGCCGGCCGGGGCGAGGCCGCCGCGCTGGCCCACCGGTTGCGGCTCTTCCCGGAGGACCTGGCGCCCGTCGGCCGCTGAGCCTGGCCGCCGTCGGCGCCCGCCGGCCGCACCGCCCGCACCGGGGGGTGATCGGCGGGCGCCTCCATGTGCTTCTATGCGCGCCGCGTGAGCCCCTTCCCGTGCGCCCCCGCCAATCGGCCCGTTCCAGCCGATTCAGGTGCAATTCCCCACTCACGCACCATTACTCTAAGTGGAGTGTGCGTGTCATTGAGTGACCAAAGTGGTGTAGGGTCCCGAGTGGGAACATCGGTGCGGTGCGTCGGCCGGCAGGTCGTCCACCCCCTGGGCCACCGCCCTGACGGGGCGCCAGGCCACCGCGTACGGCCACCAGGTGCGCGGCCGGTGGCCCGTGGCCGGGGCGCCAGGCCCCGGGCCGGAGGGGGAGAGGCCGAGTGAGCTCCACCGATGCGGTGCTGCCCGGGGCCGGACGGCCGGGTGTACCGGACACCGACATGTCCGCAACCGCGCGGCCAAGCCCGGTCCGCCGGCTACTCGACAGCCGCAGCCTGCCCGGCGCCGTCCTCGGCGCCCTCTGCCTGGCCTACGCGACGGGTGCGGCCCTGGGCTGGGGGTCCCGCCAACTCGCCATCTTCATGGGTGATTTCGGCCTGGCCGCGGCCGCCCTCGCGGCCGCGGTGTCCTGCCTCGCGTACGGCTGCACGATCGGCGGCCACGCCCGGCCGGCCTGGCTGCTGTTCGGCCTCTCCTCGCTCATGGTCGCCTTCGGCAACGGCACCTGGGGCTGGTACGAGCTGGTCGAGCGCACCCAGCTGCCGCAGCACTCGCTCGCCGAGTACGCCTTCCTGCTGTTCGCCCCGCTCGCCATCACCGGCGTGCTGGTCCTCGCCCAGCGCCCGCGCAGCGCCGCCGGCTGGCTCTGCCTGATGCTCGACGGCTGGCTGGTGGCCGGCTCGCTGTTCACCCTCAGCTGGAGCCTGGCGCTCGGCCGGATCGCCGCCGGCGAGGTCGGCTCCCCGCTGCGCCTCGCCCTCAACCTGGCCTACCCGGTGCTGGACATCCTGCTGGTCAGCCTGGTGGTCGGGCTGCGCTTCGGCGGCCGCGACGGCAACCGGGCGGCGGTCCACACCGCGATGATCGGCCTGGCCCTCACCGTGCTCTGCGACGCCCTCTTCACCTCCCCCGAGCTGCGCAACAGCTACCACTCGGGGGAGCTCCTGGACGCGGGCTGGTTCGCCGGAAGCCTGCTGCTCGCCTGGGCGCCGTGGTGCTCGCGCCGGCGCCGCCCGCTGCGCGAGCACCCCTCGGCCGGGGGCCTGCCGCGCCGCCGGGTGGCCACCACCTTCAGTGCCCTCACCCCGTACGCGGCGGCCGCGGTCTGCACCGCCGGCATCCTCTACAACGCCCTCGGCGGCCGGCCGCTGGACCGGGTGGTGGCCGCCGCCGCCTGCACCGTCGGCCTGGCGCTGATCCTGCGACAAGGCGTGATGCTGCTGGACAACCTCTCGCTGGCGCAGGAGCTCGCGCACAAGGAGGCGCACTTCCGCTCCCTGGTGCAGGGCTCCAGCGACGTCATCATGATCGCCGGCGCCAGCGGCGTGCTCTCCTACGTCTCCCCGGCCGCGCTCGGCGTCTACGGGCGGGAACCGGAGGAGCTGGTCGGCGGTAACCTGCTGGACCTCGTCCACCCCGAGGACGTCGACCGGGTGCTGCTGGAGGTCCGCCGTTTCCTGGCCCGCGGCCGGTTGCTGGCGCACCGCTCGCCGGGCGCCGCCGCCGAGGTGTCCGCGGCCCGGGTGGAGTGCCGGATCAGCTCCGGCACCGGCGAGTGGCTGCACGTCGAGTCGACCGTCAACCGGTACCGCGACGGCCTGATCCTGAACAGCCGGGACGTCACCGAACGCGTGATACTCCAGGCCCAGTTGCAGCACAACGCCTTCCACGACCCGCTCACCGACCTGCCCAACCGGGCGCTCTTCGCCCAGCGCCTGCGGGGCGCCCTCGCCGCGCGCGGACAGCAGGGCGAGGCGGGCACCGGGGTCGCCGTGCTCTTCCTCGACCTGGACGGCTTCAAGGCGGTCAACGACAGCGCCGGCCACCAGGTCGGTGACGAGCTGCTGGTGCAGGCCGCGCGCCGGCTGCAGGGCGCCGTCCGGTGCGGGGACACCGTCGCCCGCTTCGGCGGGGACGAGTTCGCCGCCCTGGTCTGCGGCCCGCTCGGCCGCCTCCAGGTCCAGGAGCTCGCCGAGCGGCTGAGGGTCGCGCTCTCCGAGCCGTACTGGATCGGCGGCGCCGAACTCGCCGTCGCGGCCAGCATCGGCATCGCCTTCGGCACCCCCGAGCGCGGCCCGGCCGCCGACCCCAGAGCCGCCGCCGACGAGCTGATGCGCAACGCCGACCTCGCGATGTACCGGGCCAAGTCCGAGGGCAAGGGCCGGGTGGTGCTCTACACCCCGGCCATGCGGGCCGACCTGGAACGCCGCACCGAACTGGAGGAGCGGCTGCGGGTCGCCGTCCGGGAGGGCGGCTTCACGCTGCTGCACCAGCCCGTGGTGGACCTCTCCTCCGGCGCCGTCACCAGCGTCGAGGCACAGGCCCGGTGGCGCTCGGCCCAGGGCCTGCTGCTGACCCCCGCCGAGTTCCTGCGCTCCGCCGAGCACGGCGACGCGGCCACCCGGTTCTCCCGCTGGCTGATCCACGAGGCGGTGACCGCCGCGGCGCTGCGGTGCGGGCTGCCGGTCAGAACCCGCTCGGCGCCGACCCCCGTCCCGGTCTCGGTCCGGCTCTCGGCCGAGCGGCTCTGCTCACCCGGCATGTACGAGGCCGTGGTGGCCGCGCTGCGGGACAGCGGGCTGCCGGCCGGCCAACTGGTCGTCGAGGTGGCCCGGATGGGCCCGGACGGGCTGGCCGACGAACTCGGCCGCCGGCTGGCCGCGCTGCGCCGGCTCGGCGTCTCCACCGCCCTGGCCGGCTTCGGGGCCGGTCACGGCTCGCTCGGCGCGCTGGCCCGGCTGCCCTTCGACGGGCTCAAGCTGGACCGCACGCTCGTCCAGGGCCTCGGCGAGTCGGGGCTCAGCCGGACGCTGGCCGGGCACGCCCTGCGGCTCGGCCGCGACCTCGGCCTGGTCACCGCCGCCGAGGGGGTGGACCTGCCGCGCCAGGTCTCCCTGCTCCAGGAGTTGGGCTGCCGGCAGGGCCAGGGCTCGGCCTTCGCCCCGCCGCTGGACGAGACCAGGCTGCGGCGCGCGCTGGTCCGCCGGGTGTACCCGCTGCCGCGGCCGTTCGGCTCGCTCTCGGCCCGCCGCGCGTACCTCGCCGCGGACACCCGGACGGGTGGCCGCGGGGAGTCCGCCGGAGGGCGTGTCGTACATCACCACAGTGGCTCCGACCTGCCCGAACACCGCGCCGTGAGGGGGCCGGGGCATGGTCCGCATGGCGAGACTGTCGTCCCACCTGCTTGACAGTCGGCCCCGCACGGGAGGAAGGTCGTTGCCATGCGCACCCGAATTCTCGTACTTGGCGGGCGCGTCGGCTGAGCGGGCCATGCCCGACTCGTGAGAGACCGACGCGCCACCCCTCGCATGCCCTTGGCACGAGGGGTTTTTTGTTGCACTGACACTGTTCCACTCCGCAAGACCACTGGCCCCGGCCGCCCCCGACCGCCCCGAATCAGCGGGAAAAGGGGGACGATTGGGGCAGAGCCGGCGATCGGCCCGACCACCGGGACCCCACCCTCGAAAGACCGGGGCCCGCAACCACCCGGGCCGGCAAAAACCGAGAAGAGACAGGCAGATGACTGAGCACGCCGCATCCCCCCGCCGCGGGGACACCCCGGCCGCCCACGCTCCCGCTCCCCAGCACGTCGTCGAGACCATGACCGGCGCCCAGTCGCTCATCCGCTCGCTGGAGGCCGTGGGCGCGGACACCGTCTTCGGCATCCCGGGCGGGGCCATCCTTCCCGCGTACGACCCGCTGATGGACTCGACCAAGGTGCGTCACATCCTGGTCCGCCACGAGCAGGGTGCCGGCCACGCCGCCACCGGTTACGCCCAGGCCACCGGCAAGGTCGGCGTCTGCATGGCCACCTCCGGCCCGGGCGCGACCAACCTGGTGACCCCGATCGCCGACGCCTACATGGACTCGGTGCCGATGGTGGCCATCACCGGGCAGGTCGCCTCCAAGGCGATCGGCACCGACGCCTTCCAGGAGGCGGACATCTGCGGCATCACGATGCCGATCACCAAGCACAACTTCCTCGTCACCGACCCGGCCGAGATCCCCCGGGTGATCTCCGAGGCGTTCCACATCGCCGCGACCGGCCGCCCCGGCCCCGTCCTGGTCGACATCGCCAAGGACGCGCTGCAGGCCACCACCACATTCCGCTGGCCGGCCGAGACCTCGCTGCCCGGCTACCGTCCGGTGACCAAGCCGCACGCCAAGCAGATCCGCGAGGCCGCGAAGATGCTGGTCGGCGCCAAGCGCCCGGTGCTGTACGTCGGCGGCGGCGTGATCAAGGCGAACGCCACGGCCGAGCTGCGGATCCTCGCCGAGCTGACCGGCGCCCCGGTGGTCACCACCCTGATGGCGCTCGGCGCCTTCCCCGACAGCCACCCGCAGCACCTCGGCATGCCCGGCATGCACGGCTCCGTCCCGGCGGTCACCGCGCTGCAGAAGTCGGACCTGCTGTTCACCCTCGGCGCCCGCTTCGACGACCGCGTCACCGGCAAGCTGGACGGCTTCGCCCCGTACGCCAAGGTCGTCCACGCCGACATCGACCCGGCCGAGATCGGCAAGAACCGCCCGGCCGACGTGCCGATCGTCGGCGACGCCCGCGAGGTGCTGGCCGACCTGATCGTCGCCGTCCAGGCCGAGTTCGACGCCGGCCACAAGGGCGACTACGCGGACTGGTGGGTCAAGCTCAACGAGTGGAAGAAGACCTACCCGCTGGGCTACGAGCCGGCCCCGGCCGGCCAGCTCTCCCCGCAGCAGGTCATCGAGCGGATCGGCAAGCTGGTCGGCCCGGACGCGATCTACGCCGCGGGCGTCGGCCAGCACCAGATGTGGAGCTCGCAGTTCATCCAGTTCGAGAAGCCGGCCACCTGGCTCAACTCGGGCGGCGCGGGCACCATGGGCTACGCCGTCCCGGCCGCCATGGGTGCCAAGGCGGGCCGCCCGGAGACGGCGGTCTGGGCGATCGACGGCGACGGCTGCTTCCAGATGACCAACCAGGAGCTGGTCACCTGCGCCCTGAACGACATCCCGATCAAGGTCGCGGTCATCAACAACGGCTCGCTGGGCATGGTCCGCCAGTGGCAGACCCTCTTCTACAACCAGCGGTACTCCAACACCGTGCTGCACGCGGGCCCCGGCCACGACGGCATCGAGCCGCCGGCCCAGGGCACCCGGATCCCCGACTTCGTGATGCTCTCCGAGGCGATGGGCTGCGTCGGCCTGCGCTGCGAGCGCCCGGAGGACCTGGACGCGGTGATCAAGCAGGCGATGGAGATCAACGACCGCCCGGTCGTCATCGACTTCATCGTCCACCAGGACGCCATGGTCTGGCCGATGGTCGCGGCCGGCACCAGCAACGACGAGATCCAGTTCGCCAAGGGCGTGCGCCCCGACTTCGGCGACGACTCCGAGTAGCCCGTCCACCGCCACCCTTCTCACGTCCGGCTGCGCCGGGCCCCTCCGAGCGACCGAGGAACCCCAGAGACATGTCCAAGCACACCCTCTCCGTCCTGGTCGAGAACAAGCCCGGCGTGCTCGCCCGCATCGCCTCGCTGTTCTCCCGTCGGGGCTTCAACATCGACTCCCTCGCCGTCGGCCCGACGGAGCACCCGGACGTCTCCCGGATGACCATCGTGGTCAACGTCGAGGACCTCCCGCTGGAACAGGTCACGAAGCAGCTCAACAAGCTCGTCAACGTGATAAAGATCGTCGAGCTCGACCAGTCCGCTGCGATCCAGCGGGAACTGGTCCTGGTGAAGGTCCGCGCCGACAACGAGACCCGGTCGCAGATCGTCGAGATCGTCCAGCTGTTCCGCGCCAAGACGGTCGACGTGTCCCCGGACGCGGTGACCATCGAGGCCACCGGCAGCTCGGACAAGCTGGAGGCCATGCTCCGGATGCTGGAGCCGTACGGCATCAAGGAGCTGGTCCAGTCCGGCCTGGTCGCGATCGGGCGCGGAGCCCGTTCGATCACCGACCGCTCGCTGCGCGCCCTCGACCGGAGCGCGTGACCCCCGAGGACGCGGCCCGCCAGGCTCGGCCTGGAGCCCGTCTCACCCCCTGAAGCACCGCCCCACACCCCCGCCGGGTCCACGTACCGTAGGAATCGCAGTACCCGGCAAGACCATCACGCAAGGAGATGTGCCCCCGTGGCCGAGCTGTTCTACGAAGACGACGCCGACCTGTCCATCATCCAGGGCCGCAAGGTCGCGGTCATCGGCTACGGGAGCCAGGGCCACGCCCACGCGCTGTCCCTGCGCGACTCCGGCGCCGATGTCCGGGTCGGCCTGAAGCCGGAGTCGAAGTCGCGCCAGAAGGCCGAGGAGGCCGGCCTGCGCGTCGTCACCCCGGCCGAGGCCGCCGCCGAGGCCGACGTCATCATGATCCTCGTGCCGGACCCGATCCAGGCCGACGTCTACGAGGCGGACATCGCCCCGCACCTGAAGGCCGGCGACGCCCTGTTCTTCGGCCACGGCCTGAACATCCGCTTCGGCTTCATCAAGCCGCCGGCCGACGTCGACGTCTGCATGGTCGCCCCGAAGGGCCCGGGCCACCTGGTCCGCCGCCAGTACGAGGAGGGCCGCGGCGTCCCCGCGATCGTCGCGGTCGAGCAGGACGCCTCCGGCAACGCGTTCGCGCTGGCGCTGTCGTACGCCAAGGGCCTGGGCGCCACCAAGGCCGGCGTCATCAAGACCACCTTCACCGAGGAGACCGAGACCGACCTGTTCGGTGAGCAGGCCGTCCTCTGCGGTGGCACCGCCGCCCTGGTGAAGGCCGGGTTCGAGACCCTGGTCGAGGCCGGCTACCAGCCGGAGATCGCCTACTTCGAGTGCCTGCACGAGCTGAAGCTCATCGTCGACCTGATGTACGAGGGCGGCCTGGAGAAGATGCGCTGGTCGGTCTCCGAGACCGCCGAGTGGGGCGACTACGTCACCGGCCCCCGCATCATCACCGACGCCACCAAGGCCGAGATGAAGAAGGTCCTGACCGAGATCCAGGACGGCACCTTCGCCAACACCTGGATCGCCGAGTACAAGGCCGGTCTGCCCAAGTACAACGAGTACAAGAAGGCCGACGAGGACCACCTGCTGGAGACCACCGGCAAGAAGCTCCGGAAGCTGATGAGCTGGGTGAAGGAAGAGGCCTGAGCCTCCGTCCCCGCCCCAGCCGGGCTCTGCCCCGTTCCGTAGGGCCCTTGTACAACTAGGCTGCTCCCGTCCGGGTGATTTCGCCGGACGGGAGCAGCCTGGCACCCAGCCCGTCGATACACTTCCGAGTGCGCGTCAGGCCCACAGCGTCGTGCGTCTACCTACGCGGCATGCCACCTTCCCCCCGCCTTCCACGCCACCTTCGTGCCGGGGAGAACCGGACAGTTAAGGACCACACTGTCGTGAGCACTGTGACATCCAAAAACGCCGTTGTACTGATCGCCGAAGAGCTGTCGCCCGCCACCGTCGACGCCCTCGGGCCCGACTTCGAGATCCGCCACTGCAACGGTGCCGACCGCACCGAGCTGCTGACCGCGATCGCCGACGTGGACGCCATCCTGATCCGCTCCGCCACCAAGGTGGACGCGCAGGCGCTCGCCGCCGCCCGCAAGCTCAAGGTGGTCGCCCGGGCCGGCGTCGGCCTGGACAACGTGGACGTCTCCGCCGCCACCAAGGCCGGCGTGATGGTCGTCAACGCGCCGACCTCCAACATCGTCACCGCCGCCGAGCTCGCCTGTGGCCTGCTGATCTCGGTCGCCCGCAACATCGCGCCCGCCAACGCCGCGCTCAAGCAGGGCGAGTGGAAGCGCAACAAGTACACCGGCGTCGAGCTGAGCGAGAAGGTCCTCGGCGTCGTCGGCCTCGGCCGGATCGGCGTGCTGGTCGCCCAGCGGATGTCCGCGTTCGGCATGAAGATCGTCGCGTACGACCCCTACATCCAGGCCGCCCGCGCCGCGCAGATGGGCGTCAAGCTGGTCTCGCTGGAGGAGCTGCTGGAGGTCTCGGACTTCATCACCGTCCACCTCCCGAAGACCCCGGAGACCATCGGCCTGATCGGCGACGAGGCGCTGCACAAGGTCAAGCCGACCGTCCGCATCGTCAACGCCGCCCGCGGCGGCATCGTGGACGAGGCCGCGCTCGCCGGCGCCCTGCGCGACGGCCGGGTGGCCGGCGCCGGCCTGGACGTGTACGCGAAGGAGCCGTGCACCGACTCCCCGCTGTTCGCCTTCGACAACGTGGTCGCCACCCCGCACCTGGGCGCCTCCACCGACGAGGCGCAGGAGAAGGCCGGCATCGCGGTCGCCAAGTCCGTGCGCCTGGCGCTGGCCGGCGAGCTGGTCCCGGACGCGGTCAACGTCCAGGGCGGCGTGATCGCCGAGGACGTCCGCCCGGGCCTGCCGCTGGCGGAGAAGCTCGGCCGGATCTTCACCGCGCTGGCCGGCGAGGTGGCCGTCCGGCTCGACGTCGAGGTCCGCGGCGAGATCACCCAGCACGACGTCAAGGTGCTCGAACTGTCCGCCCTCAAGGGCGTGTTCGAGGACGTGGTGGCGGAGACGGTGTCCTACGTCAACGCCCCGCTCTTCGCTCAGGAGCGCGGTGTCGAGGTGCGTCTGACCACCTCCAGCGAGAGCCCCGAGCACCGCAACGTGATCACCGTTCGCGGCACCCTGGCCGACGGCAGCGAGATCGCCATCTCCGGCACCCTGGCCGGCCCGAAGCAGACCCAGAAGATCGTCGGCGTGGACGCCTTCGACGTGGACGTCGCGCTCACCGACCACATGGCGTTCTTCAAGTACGAGGACCGCCCGGGCGTGGTCGGCGTCCTCGGCCGCCACCTCGGCGACGCCGGCATCAACATCGCCGGCATGCAGGTGGCCCGCGACGGCAGCGGCGCACTGGCCTCCATCACCGTGGACAGCCAGATCCCGCAGGACGTGCTGTCCGCGATCGCCGCCGAGATCGGCGCCCGCTTCGCCCGCTCGGTCGACCTGGGCGCCTGATTCCAGAGGCTCCCGCAGGGCCCGGACCACCGTTCGCCGGTGGTCCGGGCCCTGTTGCGTGCCCGCGGACGACTCCCGTCTCAGATACTAGGAAATCCAAGTATTCGTGCAGACACGGCAGGGCCCGGGTCGTACCGTGGAAGAGCCATACGGTGCGCCGCCCCTGTAGCCAGGGTGTGCGGCCCGTGTGCCGCTGTGCGCCCGACGGGCAGGCGATCCCTGCTCCGCGTGCCCTCCCGCCGCCCACCAGCCCTTCCTGCGGCGTGCTTCGCACGGCACCCCTTGTGCCCCGCCCTCTGCGCCGCCCTGGCGCATTCGACTCAAGGAGCCCGGTATGCCCCTCACCGCGGACCGCCACGCCACTCCCGCCCCCGCCGCCACCCCCGCCCGCATCCCGCGCCGGCGCCGTGCGGCCGAGCGGCCGCCCTTCGCGGCCGACGCCCTGCAGCGCGCCCTGGACCGCCGCGACAACGGCGGCGTGACCGGGCACCTCTGAGCCTCTCCCGGGCGGGTGGCTCCCGTGCGTGGCGTTCATCCGCCGAATAGCCCGGACGGGCTGACGGTGCGTCACCCGGGAGAGTGCAAGTAGCGCCCGTTGGAGGGAAGTTGCTCGCACTCTCCGGCGCGGTCTCCTATATGTGGGGCCCCGGAGGGGTGATCGACGTCCGCGCGGGCGGGCGTCAGCGACACGGCGTGCGGATCAGTTCCCCTTGCCGGGGGAGAGGGCCCAGTGCGTCAGCCACCCGTCCGTCGTCCGATCGCCAGGATCGGACTCACCCTGGCCCTGCTGGCGGGGCCGGTGCTGCTCACCGCGGCCCCGGCGGCCGGCAGTCCACCGACGAGTCCGCCGGCTCCGGACGCCCCGCCCGGGCGCTCGGCCTCCGTCCTGCTGGAACTCGCCACCGACGCGGCCGGACCGGCCTGGCGGCGGGCGGCCGCCGAGGCGCGGCGGAGCCTGCGCTCCCCGGAGGTCGTCCGCCGGGAGGCCGCGCAGGCCGGCGCCGGGCAGCGGTCGCGCGCCTCCGACGCGCTCGACCGGCTCGCCGGCGCCGTCCACGACGCGGCGCCCACCGCCCGCGAGCTCTACCGCACCCGTACCCTGCTCACCGGTCTCGCCGTCACCGTGCCCGCCGACCGGCTGCCCGCCCTGCGCGCGCTGCCGGGAGTCCGGGCCGTCCACCCGATCGTCCGCAAGCAGCGGGACAACGCCTACTCCGTGCCGCTCACCGGCGCACCCGCGGTGTGGTCCGGCCCCTCCGCGGACGGCGGGGCCGGCGGCAACACCGGGCAGGGCGTGCGGATCGGCGTCATCGACAGCGGCATCGACTACACCCACGCCGATTTCGGCGGCCCCGGCACCGAGGAGGCCTTCCGGGCCGTCGACGGCGCCAAGCCCGCCCCCGCGGACCTCTTCCCCAACGCCAAGGTGGTCGGCGGCAGGGACCTGGTGGGCGACGACTACAACCCGGACCCGTCCGCCCCGCACTACCAGCCCGACCCGCACCCCGACGCCAACCCGATCGACTGCGCGCTCAACGGCCACGGCACCCACGTCGCCGGCACCGCCGCCGGGCTCGGAGTCACCGCCGACGGCCACCCGTACGCCGGCCCCTACCGGCCCGGCCTCGACCCGGCCGGCTTCAAGGTCGGCCCCGGCGCCGCACCCGGCGCCCAGCTGTACGCGATCCGCGTCTTCGGCTGCGACGGCGCGACCGACCAGCTCGCCCAGGCCCTCGACGTCGCCGCCGACCCGGACGGCGACGGCGACCTCGGCGACCGGCTCGACGTCGTCAACCTCTCCCTCGGCAGCCGCTTCGGCTCCACCGACGACGCCGACGCCGTCGCCGCCGACCACCTCGCCGAACTGGGCACCCTGGTGGTCGCGGCAGCCGGCAACGAGGGCGACGTCTACGGCATCGGCGGCAGCCCGGGCACCGCCGCCCGGGCCCTCGCCGTCGCCGCCTCGGTCGACGCGCACAGCGACGCCGACGGCCTCACCGTGCTCGGTCCCGAACCGCTCGCCGGCACCGTCCCGGCCCACTGGAGCGGCCGCTACAAGGGCTGGTCCACCGCCGACGTGGCCGGCCGGCTGGCCCTGCCCGCCGACCAGGCCGACGGCTGCACCGCCTTCACCGAGGCCGACAGGCAGCGGCTCGCCGGCAGGATCGCCGTGCTCGCCTGGCGCACCCGGGAGTCCGAACGCGCCTGCGGCTCCGGCCCGCGCGCGGACCATGCCGCCGACGCCGGCGCGATCGGCGCCCTGCTCGCCGCCGACGACGACCACCTCGCCGAGATCGCCGGCAACGACCGCATCCCCGTCGCCCTGCTCGCCCACGCCGACGGCGAACGGCTGCGCCGGGGAGCGGCGGACGGCCCGGTCGACATCCGTCTGGCCGCGCCCGGCAACCCGCTGCACGGCGTCGTTCCCCAGGACCAGCCGCAGCGCACCGACACCCTCACCGACTTCACCTCGCGCGGCATCGGCGTGCCCGGCGTGGTCAAGCCCGACCTGGCCGCGCCCGGCGAGACCATCTGGTCCGCCAAGGCCGGCAGCGGCGGCGGGGGCCAGCGCGAGGACGGCACCTCGATGGCCACCCCGCACGTCGCCGGCCTCGCCGCGCTCGTCCGCGCCGCCCACCCCGACTGGACGGTCGAGCAGCTCAAGGCCGCGCTGATGAACACCGCCGGGGACACCTGGCTCGGCGACGGCGGCACCGGCCCGGTCTACGGCCCCGAGCGCACCGGCGCCGGACGGGCCCGGGTCGACGCCGCCGTCCGCACCCCAGCCGTCGCCTACGCGGCCGGTGAGGGCGCGGTCCAGGGCAGCGTCGGCGTCTCCTTCGGGGTGGTGGCGGTCGGCGGGGCGCCCGGCGAAGCCCGCGGGACGGAGGGCCGCGAGGTCGAGGTCCGCAACCTCTCCCGCGCCGCCGTGGCCTACCGCACCGGCTACGCGGCCGCCACCGAACTGCCCGGCGCCCACTACGAGATCACCCCCGAGCGGATCGACGTCCCGGCCGGCGGCACCGCCCGCGTCCGGGTCACCCTGGTCGTCCCCGGGCAGCTCGGCCGCACCCCCGACCCGACCATCGCCACCCTCCAGGGCGGCCAGGTGCGCAGCTACCGGGGCGAACTCTCCGGCCGGCTGCTGCTCACCCCCGAGTCCGACGCCACCCTGCCGGCGCTGCGGGTCCCCGTCCTCGCCGCCCCCCGGCCCGCCTCCGAGCTCAGCGCGGCCGCCCCGATCCGCACCACCCGCTCCGGCGCGTTCGTCCCCCTCACCGGCACCGGGGCCCCCGGCGGACAGCCCGGCCTGCTCAGCGCGTTCGCCCTCGGCGGCGAGGGCGCCCGCTGGCCCGACTGCCCGCCCGGCAGCGGCGCCGCCGTCGGCCCCGGCGCCGGCATCGTCCCCGAGGAGAGCACCGAACCGCAGGCCCCGCAGGACGTCTGCGTCGAACGCCCCGGCGACCGGGGCGCCAACCTGCGCGCCGTCGGAGCCGCCTCCGACGCGCCCGCCGTGGGCGACGGGCGGGGCACGCTCTACCTCGCCGCCCAGGTCTGGGCCCCCGCCACCACCCCGGTCGGTGTCTTCGCCGTCCGGGCCTCGCTCGACACCGACGGGGACGGCACCACGGACGTCTTCGTCAAGGCCGACCGGCAGCGGGGCAGCGACGTCCTGATCGCCCGCACGGTGGACGCCCGCACGGGCACCGAGCTGGACGTCCAGCCGCTCAACGCCCGCTGGGGCGACACCGACACCGAACTGCTCGACAGTGACGTGCTGGTGCTCCCCGTCCGGCTGAGCGCCCTGCCCGGCGTGAAGGCCGGCCACAGCACCGTGCGCTACGGCCTCTGGACGGGCGCCGCGACCGCCGGCAAGCCCGACCCGGCCGAGGCCTTCTCCGCCATCGGCCTGCGCGGCACCCGGCCCACCCTCACCGTCGACGTCCTCCACCCCGCCCTCGACGTCCGCACCGGCCCCGGCGGCCCCGCCGCGGTGGCGGCGCCGCTGCCCCCGGGCAGCGTCCTCGACGTCCGCCGGGCCGACGGGGACACCTCGCGCCTGCTGCTCCTGCACCACTTCAACCGCGACGGCCGGCGGGGCCAGATCCTGAACCTGCCCTGACGCCCCGCCCCCGCCCACGGAGCCGCCGCCCCCGCGAGGGGTGGCGGCTCCGTGGTGCCCCGCCCCGCACCCGGAGCAACCGGGTCGGCGCGACCTCCGGCCCCACGTTCCTCCCGGAGGCCTCCACCCCTCCCGTCACTGCCGCTCGGCCGCCCTGCGGCGGACCCGGCGCGGTGTCCGGGTGGGGCGGTGGCGGAGGCGGCCGAAGACGGCGGTGAGGGCGGTGACCGTGGCGGAGGCGAGGGCGACGGTGAGGCCCTCGGTGAGGCCGGGCGGGCGGAAGGAGCAGGTGATCCGGTCGGCGCCCGGCCCGAGCGGGACGCCGATCATGCCCAGGACGGACCGCGGCGCCGCGTACGGGCCGCCGCCGGCCGAGCAGGTCCAGCCGGTGGTGGCCGGGACGGAGAGCAGCGCGGTCCCGGTGCTGCCCTGCGGGAGGGAGGCGGTGAGGGTGTGTCCGCCCGCGGTGACCCCGGTGGCACCGGTGGCGGTGAGCCGCGCGACGGCGGCGTCCAGGGCGCCGGGCCGCAGGCAGCCGACCGGCCGGGCCGGGACCTGGGTGACGGTGTCCGCGCGAAGCACCACCCGGACGACGCCGTCGGCCGGCACCGGCCCCAGCAGGTGGACGGGCACGGCCGTGGTCGGCTGCTCGCCGTCGCTGCGGTAGGCGGTGCCGAGGCCGCTCACCGTGCCGTCGAACCAGACCCCGTGGAAGTACGCGGTGCCGCCCGGCGTGCAGGCCGCCGTGAACGCGGTGCCGTCCGAGCCGGCCGGGGTGGCGGGGACGGACCAGCCGCTGCTGCCGTGCGCGGCCGGCGCAGGGCCGCCGGCCGGGACGGGCTCGGGCGCGTCGTACACCCGGCTGCCGAGCAGCGACTCCTGCCGGGACCACACCGAGGAGGTGTCGGTCGCCGCGCCCGGTGGCAGGACGGTGACCAGCGGGGGAGCGGCGGCCCGGCCGACGGTGAAGCCGTCCGGCGGGGGCCCGTCGGCGAGGTGGGTGCGGACGGCGAACAGGGCCTGTCCGACCGGGTCGGTGACGCTCTCGGTCTGCCGCCCGCCGGCCGTCCAGCCCGCGCCGAGGTCGTGCAGCAGCAGCGCGGTGACGGTGGGCAGGTAGCCGCTGGAATAGCCGCCGCCCTGGCCGTCGAGCAGCAGCGGGTCGTTCGGGGTGAAGGCGTGCGGGCCGGGGTCGGCGCGGGCGCGCGGCCAGTCGGCGGCCTGTTGCAGGGCCGCGTACCCGGCCCGGACGGGCGCCCCGGAGGCGGTGCCGGAGGCCGGGGTGCCCAGCGCGGTGTACGAGGACCAGACCGCGCCGCCGAGCACCACGCAGCCCAGCGCCACCGTGGCCGCGGCGCCCGCCCGCCGGTCGGTGTGCCGGCGGTCCAGCGTCCGGAGCGCGGCGATCAGGACGGCCCCGCCGACCGTCAGCAGCACCCAGGCGGACGCCCGCACCGAGTGCCGGCCCGCGGCGACGGCGGCCACCAGCAGCACCACCGCGGCCCCGCCGAGCAGGGTCGGGGTGTCCGGCCGGTGCGCCAGCGAGACCCAGCCGGCCAGCACCAGCAGGCCGCTGAGCGCGAAGGCCACCCGGTAGGGGCCGCCGGCCGGGATCGCCAGGCCGTGCCAGACCAGGACGGTGGGCGTCCAGACGAAGCTGAGCACGACGAGCACCATCAGCCCGCACCAGGCGATCCGTTCACGGGCCCGCACCCGGCGGTTGAACGGCAGCCCGGCCACCAGCAGCAGGCCGAACAGGCCGACGGAGACGTCCGGGACGGGCGGGCCGCCGTGGGTGCCCGGCAGCAGCTGGGCCAGGTGCCCGCCGAGCCCGGACGGGCCGAGCGGCTGCACCGGGGACTCCGGCTGGGCCTCCTGCGCGGCCCGCACGGCGACGAACAGGACGGGCGCGGCGAGCAGCACCCCGGCGACGGCCATGGTGACGGCCCGGCCGGTCACCCGGACGAGTGTCTTGAACGGCCGCCGGACGGCCGGCAGACGGACCGCGAGCACCAGGCCGGCCGTGACGGTGGCCATCGCGGCGGTGTAGAGGTTCCCCGCCCAGGCGAGCGCGACGCAGAGGGTGCCGGCCACCCAGCGCCGCTCGCGCAGGCACCAGTCGCCGGCCAGGACGAGCAGCGGCAGCGAGACCAGGCCCCAGAGCCACATCGGGGCCGTCCCGCCGACGGTCGGCACCCAGGCGCAGAGCCCGTAGCCGACGGCGGCGAGCGCCCGCAGCCAGTGCGGCCCGGCGTGCAGCCGCCCCAGCGCGTACGTCATCAGGCCGGTGCCGAGCCCGATGCTGAGGAGCTCCACCAGGAACACCGCGAACTGCCCCTGGCTGCGCGGCAGCAGGACCGCCAGCCAGGAGAACGGGTTCATCAGGTAGGCGAAGAAGTCGGCGAGGAACGGCGCCCCGTAGCCGCTGTTCCAGTTGAACAGCAGGTCGCCGGGGGAGCGCCCGTGCACGAGGTCCCAGAGCTGGGCGTGGAACGGCACCGCCGTCTGTGCCGCCCCCGGCGGCCACGCCCCGCGCAGCCCCGCCGCCACGGCGTACCCGGCCATCCCCAGCCCGGCCCCCACCGCGCAGACCCGTGCCTCGCGCCACCGCGCGTCCATGGGTGTTTCACCCCGTTCTGCGAGGATTCTCCGAACCAGATCCCCGCGAGCATAAGTGCGCCCTGGGTGCGAGTGGTGTCTCACGCGCTCCCTCGTGGGAGGGACGTGCGGACGAACTCGGCCGACGACGAGGGGCGCCCGGTCCTCCATACCTACGAGCTCGACCCGGCCACCATGTCCTACGGTCTGACCGGGATCCACCACAAGCAGATGAAGCTCGAACGGCCGTTCCCGGTCGACATCGACCTCACCTGACCGTTCGTCCGGATAGTGGACACGAGGTGTCAGCCCCTGGGACGGCGGAGTAGGGTCCGAGTATGTCTCGCACCATTCGTCTCGCAGTTGTCCCCGGTGACGGAATCGGCCAGGAAGTGGTGGCCGAAGGCCTCAAGGTCCTCGGTGCCGCACTGCCCGCCGACGTGAAGCTGGAGACGACCGAGTACGACCTCGGCGCCCGGCGCTACCACCGCACCGGCGAGACGCTGCCGGACGGCGTGCTGGCGGAGCTGAAGACCCACGACGCGATCCTGCTCGGCGCCATCGGCGACCCGAGCGTGCCGTCGGGTGTGCTGGAGCGCGGGCTGCTGCTGAAGCTGCGGTTCGCCTTCGACCACCACATCAACCTGCGCCCGGGCCGGCTCTTCCCCGGCGTGAAGTCGCCGCTGGCCGGCGAGCCGGCCATCGACTTCGTGGTCGTCCGCGAGGGCACCGAGGGCCCGTACGTCGGCAACGGCGGCACGCTGCGCACCGGGACCGAGCACGAGGTGGCCACCGAGGTCAGCCTCAACACCGCGTACGGCATCGAGCGGGTCGTCCGGGACGCCTACCGCCGGGCCCAGGCGCGCCCGCGCAAGAAGCTCACGCTCGTCCACAAGAACAACGTGCTGGTGCACGCCGGTCACCTCTGGACCCGGATCTTCGAGCAGGTCGGCCGGGAGTTCCCCGAGGTCACCACCGACTACCTGCACGTCGACGCGGCGACCATCTTCTTCGTCACCCAGCCCGAGCGGTTCGACGTCATCGTCACCGACAACCTGTTCGGAGACATCCTGACCGACCTGGCCGCCGCCGTCACCGGTGGCATCGGCCTCGCGGCCAGCGGCAACATCAACCCCAGCGGCGACTTCCCGTCGATGTTCGAGCCCGTGCACGGCTCGGCGCCGGACATCGCGGGCCAGGGCAAGGCCGACCCGACCGCCACCGTGCTCTCGGTCGCCATGCTGCTGGAGCACCTCGGCTTCGCCGCCGAGGCCGCCAAGGTCGAGGCCGCGGTCGCCGCGGACCTCGCCGACCGCGCCGGCACCCGTACGACCGCCCAGGTCGGCGACGCGCTCGCCGCCCGAGTATCCGGCTAGCGGGCCGGAACCGACGAGCGGTGCTCCGGCTAGCGGGCCGGAACCGACGAGCGGTGCTCCGGCCAGCGGGCCGGAACCGACGAGCGGTGCTCCGGCCAGCGGGCCGGAACCGACACCACGTGTTCCGGCTGACGGGCCGGACCGCATAACGACAGCTTGCAGCTCCCCAAGGAGCCCGCGACTGTTCGGCACGGCCCTCTGGATGCGAGTATCGACAGTGGGCCGTGCCGTCGTGCGTTCGTTCGCCGAAACGTTCACCCGACGGAGGCGGCCCGGACCAACCCCACGGTGAAGGACACACAGCCATGAGCACGCCCACCCAGGCGCCCATCACGTTCGACCTCAAGCCCTCCGCCCACCCGCTGTCCGACGCGGAGCGCGAGGCCCGGCTGACCAACCCCGGCTTCGGACGCATCTTCACCGACCACATGGTCACCATCCGCTGGACCGAGGGCCTGGGCTGGCACGATGCCCAGCTGGCGCCGTACGCGCCGCTGGAGATCGACCCGGCGAACATGACGCTCCACTACGGCCAGGCGATCTTCGAGGGCCTCAAGGCGTACCGCCAGACCGACGGTTCGATCTCCACCTTCCGCCCGGAGGCCAACGCCGCCCGCTTCCAGGCCTCCGCCCGCCGTCTGGCGATGCCGGAGCTGCCGGTCGAGACGTTCGTCGAGGCGGTCGAGCTGCTGGTCCAGCAGGAGCAGGGCTGGGTCCCGAACGAGCCGGAGCAGAGCCTCTACCTCCGGCCGTTCATGTTCGCGACCGAGGTCGGCCTGGGTGTCCGCCCGGCCAACTCCTACCTCTTCATGATCATTGCCTCGCCGGCCGGTGCCTACTTCCCCGGTGGCGTCAAGCCCGTCTCGGTCTGGCTCTCCGAGGACTACGTCCGCGCCGCGCCGGGCGGCACCGGTGCCGCCAAGTGCGCCGGCAACTACGCCGCGTCCCTGGTCGCTCAGGCCGAAGCCGCCGCCAAGGGCTGCGACCAGGTCGTCTGGCTCGACGCCGCCGAGCACCGGTGGATCGAGGAGATGGGCGGCATGAACCTGTACTTCGTCTTCGGCGAGGGCAAGGACGCGAAGATCGTCACCCCCGAGCTCTCCGGCGCGCTGCTGCCCGGCATCACCCGCGACTCGCTGCTCCAGCTCGCCGCCGACCTCGGCTACGCGGTCGAGGAGCGGAAGATCTCCACCGAGGAGTGGCGCCGGGGCAACGCCGACGGCACCCTCACCGAGGTCTTCGCCTGCGGCACCGCGGCCGTCATCACCCCCGTCGGCTCGGTCAAGTCGGTCGGCGGCGACTGGACGGTCGGCACCGGCGAGCCCGGCCCGGTCACCATGGAGCTGCGCAGGACCCTGCTCGCGATCCAGGGCGGCCAGGCCCCCGACACCCACGGCTGGCTGCACAAGATCGTCTGATTCGGCACCCCATCCGGCCTGTGCCGTTTCGGATACCGAGACGGCCGGGCCGGACTCCGGACCGGTGTGCCACACTGCGAACGTGTCCTCGCTTTCGCTGATTATTAGCAGCAGGCGCGCCGGTCCGCAGTGACCGCTTCCGCAGTACCCCGATGCGGAGCGACCACCAGCGTCCAGACCCGCGCGCAGACCTCTCGCACCCGCGAGGGGTCTTTTCGCTTTTTGGGCTCAGCCCCAATCGGCACAGTGCCCCGGACCGGCCGGAGCCCCCACAAGGGGCCGAGGGACACCGGGTGCGCGCGGGATGCTGGACAGTGGAGCCGGGTCCCCGAAACCGGCAGAGCACTACCGACTCGATACAAGGAGTCCCCATGGCCGAGGCCAGTCGTACCGACGACAGCTTCCACGTCTTCGACACCACCCTGCGCGACGGTGCGCAGCGGGAGGGCATCAACCTCACGGTGGCCGACAAGCTGGCCATCGCCCGGCACCTGGACGAGTTCGGCGTCGGCTTCATCGAGGGCGGCTGGCCGGGCGCCAACCCGCGCGACACCGAGTTCTTCGCCCGGGCCGCCGCCGAACTGGACCTCCGCAACGCCCAGCTGGTCGCGTTCGGCGCCACCCGCCGGGCCGGCGGCAAGGCGGCCGAGGACCCGCAGCTGGCCGCCCTGGTCACCTCGGGCGCGCCGGTCGTCACCCTGGTCGCCAAGGCGCACGACCGGCACGTCGAACTGGCGCTGCGCACCACCCTGGACGAGAACCTGGAGATGATCCGGGACAGCGTGGCCCACCTGCGCTCCCAGGGCCGGCGGGTCTTCATCGACTGCGAGCACTTCTTCGACGGCTACAAGGCCAACCGCGCGTACGCCCTCGCGGTGGTCCGTGCCGCCCACGAGGCCGGCGCCGATGTGGTGGTGCTCTGCGACACCAACGGCGGGATGCTCCCGGCCGGTGTCCGCGACATCGTCGCCGACGTCCTCGCCGCGACCGGGGCCCGGCTCGGCATCCACGCCCAGGACGACACCGGCTGCGCGGTGGCCAACACCCTGGCCGCGGTGGACGCCGGCGCCACCCACGTCCAGTGCACCGCCAACGGCTACGGCGAGCGGGTCGGCAACGCCAACCTGTTCCCGGTGGTCGGCGCGCTGGAGATCAAGTACGACCGCCGGGTGCTGCCGGCCGGCAGCCTGGCCGAGATGACCCGGATCTCGCACGCCATCGCCGAGGTGGTCAACCTGACCCCCTCCACCCACCAGCCGTACGTCGGCTTCTCCGCCTTCGCCCACAAGGCCGGCCTGCACGCCTCCGCGATCAAGGTCGATCCGGACCTCTACCAGCACATCGACCCGGAGACGGTCGGCAACACCATGCGGATGCTGGTCTCCGACATGGCGGGCCGCGCCTCGGTCGAGCTGAAGGGCAAGGAGCTGGGCTACGACCTCTCCACCGACCGGGACCTCGCCGGCCGGGTGGTCGCCAGGGTCAAGGAGCAGGAGAACCTCGGCTACACCTACGAGTCCGCCGACGCCTCCTTCGAGCTGCTGCTCCGCGACGAGGTCCGCGGCAGCCGCGAGCGCTTCTACAGCCTGGAGTCCTGGCGGACCATCAGCGAGCAGGGCCCGAACGGATTTGCGGGCAACGAGGCGACCGTCAAGCTCTGGGCCAAGGGCGAGCGCCGGATCGCCACCGGCGAGGGCAACGGCCCGGTCGACGCGCTGGACAAGGCGCTGCGCACCGCGCTGGAGCGGATCTACCCGCAGCTGGCCAAGCTGGAGCTGGTGGACTACAAGGTCCGCATCCTGGAGGGCCAGCACGGCACCGGTTCCAAGACCCGGGTGCTGATCGAGTCCACCGACGGCACCGCCAGCTGGTCCACCGTCGGGGTGGCCGACAACGTGGTCGCCGCCTCCTGGCTGGCCCTGGAGGACGCGTACACCTACGGTCTGATCCGCGCGGGCCTGGAGCCCACCGAGTAGCGGGCTGCACGCGGCAGCGGGCGCACGTGCACGGCCCACGGACTCCCCCAGGGTCCGTGGGCCGCATCGTCCCGTGTTACGGCCCGCCCAGGGCCTACCGCAGGCGGGCGAGGAGGGCGTGTTCGACGAGGGTGATGAGGGCGCTCTTGGCGCTGTCGCGCCGTCGGGCGTCCAGGGTGACGACGGGGGTGTCGGGTCCGAGCTGGAGGGCCTCACGGACCTCGTCGCCGGTGTGGGGCTGGTGTCCGTCGAAGCCGTTGAGGGCGACGACGAAGGGGAGTCCGCTGTTCTCGAAGTAGTCGAGGGCGGGGAAGCAGTCGGCGAGGCGTCGGGTGTCGACGAGGACGACGGCGCCGATGGCGCCGCGGACGAGGTCGTCCCACATGAACCAGAAGCGGTCCTGTCCGGGGGTGCCGAACAGATACAGGATCAGGTCTTCGTCGAGGGTGATGCGGCCGAAGTCCATGGCGACGGTGGTGGTCGTCTTGCCGGAGACGTGGCTGATGTCGTCGATGCCGGCGGACGCGGAGGTCATGACGGCTTCGGTGCGCAGCGGGTTGATCTCGGAGACGGCGCCGACGAGCGTGGTCTTGCCGACACCGAAACCGCCTGCGACGACGATCTTCGCCGAGGTGGTGGCGCGGGTGGGGGCGGCCGCGTTAGAGCTTGCGAAGTCCACTGAGGACCCTTTCGAGCAGCGTGACGTCGGGCTGGTTTCCGGATTCGCCGCCGGAAGCGGGCTGGTGGATGGCGACCAGGCCGGCTTCGGCCAGGTCGGCCACGAGGATGCGGGCCACCCCCAGGGGAAGGGAGAGCAGCGCCGAGACCTCGGCGACGGACTTCACCTCGGTGCAGAGGGTGCAGATCCGCTGGTGCTCGGGGAGCAGGGTGGCCAGGCGCTGCGGGTCGACGCTGGCGGAGACGAGCGCCTCCAGCGCCAGTTCGTAGCGCGGGCGGGTCCGCCCGCCGGTCATCGCGAACGGCCGGATCAGCGGGCCCGAGTCGTGGTCGTCCTCGTACTCCTCGGCGTACCCGGGCTCCTCGGCCGGCGCGTAGCCGGGGTCGGGGCTCTGGCCGGGGGCGGCGTGGCCGGCGTGCCGGCCGGGCAGGTGGCCGTCCTGGGCCGGGAAGCCGGCCGGTGGCGAGTCGTAGGAGGGCTGCGGCTGGGCGTACTGGCCGTACTGCTCCTGGGCCTGACCGTACTGGTGCTGCTGCTGGCCGTACTGCTGCTGTCCGTACTGCTGGCCGTACTGCTGACCGTGGCCGACGACGCCGGGGGCTCCGAAAGCGTCATGGCCTGTGCCAGGGTACGGAACGCCGTACTGGCCGCTGCGGTCGTCGGGCGGTGTCACGGTTCCTCTCCTCACAAGGTGCGGCGGTGCGGTGCGAGCTCGGGCACAGGTCCCCAGCCGGTGGTGCGAAGCCGTACAACGTCCGAACCCGAGCCCGCCGAAGCGGGCCCGGGACGGCCGTGGAGGTGCTTCGAATACCAGGACGGTATCCGACGAACCGTCAGTGCAGGAGACTGCCCTGGAGTTCTGCGCGAAGCGCGGGTGTGAGGACGGCGCCGGCGCGGTCGACGAGGAGGGCCATTTCGTAGCCGACCAGACCGATGTCGGAGTCCGGCGAGGCGAGCACGGCGAGGGCGGAGCCGTCGCTGATGGCCATCAGGAAGAGGAAGCCGCGCTCCATCTCGACGACGGTCTGGTTGACCTCGCCGCCCTCGAAGATCCGGCTGGCGCCGGAGGTGAGGGAGGTGAGGCCGGAGGCGACGGCGGCGAGCTGGTCGGCGCGGTCGCGGGGGAAACCTTCGGACATGCACAGCAGGAGGCCGTCCGCGGAGACCACCACCGTGTGCGACACCCCAGGGGTGTTGTCCACGAAATTGGTGATCAGCCAGTTCAGGTTCTGTGCGGCCTGGCTCATCTGACTCAACTCAACGCTCCTGGTGGTTCGAGCCGCCGAAGAGATCGGTGCTGCGGTTCTGCTGTCCGTTGCCGGACGGGTCTACCTGATCGGGGTCGATCCGGAAGCTTCCGGTGTTGCCGGCGCTGCGGCCTTGCTCCACACCGCGGCGCAGGTTCGTGAGGCGTCCACGGACCTCCTCGGGGCTGCGGGAGACCTGCGGCCCGTCCTGCGGAGTGGGCTTGGCGTTGCCTGCCACCAGGTTCTGCTTGGGCACCCGGCGGGGCAGGCCCGCCGGGGTCGTGCCACCGGAGGCGGGCTCGCGGAGCTGCTCGGCACGCTGCCAGGAGCCGTCGTTGGGCGACTGCCAGGCGGCGCTGGTCGGGCCGGTCGGTCCGGTGGGACCGTACCCGCCCAGCGCGGACACCTCGTGTCCGCGCGGTTCGGTCGGCGCCGAGGTGTCCTTGGCGCCGGCGAACCAGTTCGGGGTCTCGCCGGTGTCCTGGCCGCCCTGGTGCGGAGCGGCACCGGGGCCGCCGCTCGCGAGCTGCTGGCCGGGGCGGCGCTGCGGGAGGCCGGACGGCAGGGTGGTGGACGGCTCGGCCGCGGGCAGCGCCGGGGTCTCCGGGCTGTACGGGTGGCCGGCCGGGGCCTCCTCGGCCTGGTGGCCGTACTGCTCGTCGGCGTAGCCGTCGTTGTAGCCCTGGTAGTCCTGGTACTGACCGTACTGGTCGTCCTGGCCCTGGTTCCGGCCCTGGTTCTGGCCGTACTGGTCGTCGGCGTAGCCCTGCTGCGGGAGCCGGCCGTAGGCGTCCGGGCCGTACCCGTCCTGCCCGTAGCCGTTCGCGGCGTACTCGTCCTGGCCGTACCCGTACTGCTCGTCGGCGTAGCCGGACTGCTCGTAGCCCTGCTGCCCGTACTGGTCGTCCTGGGCGTAGGTCTCGTCGTTGCGCCGGCCGTACGCCGGGTACTCCTCCTCGACCTCGGCGTCGACCACCGGCGGCATCTGCGCGGTCTCCGGGCCGGCCTCCAGGGCGGCGCGGCGGACCTGGTCGAGCCGCTGCGAGCGCTGGACGGCCTCCAGGGCCGGGCTGAACCCGCTGGAGCCGGCGCTGCCGTTGCCGGTCAGGTGGTCGTCGAAGCCCAGTTCGGCGGCGCTGCGCGGCTGATTCTGGGCCGCGGGGGCCCAGTCGGCCTGGGCGGGCTCCTGGTCGGCGAAGATCCGGGAGACGGTGAACTGCTCCTCCGGCTCCGGCGCCGCGCCCATCTGGGTCAGGAACGGCGGCAGCATGACCAGCGAGGTGGTGCCCGCGGACTCGCCCGAGGGGCGGAGCTGGACGCGGACGTCGTGCCGCTGGGAGAGCCGGCCGACCACGAAGAGGCCCATGCGGCGGGAGATGGTGGCGTCGACCGTGGGCGGCTCGGCGAGCTTCTCGTTGATCTCGGCGAAGTCCTCGGCGGTGAGGCCGATGCCCTTGTCGTGGATCTCGACCAGCACCCGGCCGTCCGGCAGGCGGGTCGCGTTGACCAGCACCCGGGTCTGCGGGCTGGAGAACGAGGTGGCGTTCTCCAGCAGCTCGGCGAGGAGGTGGACGAGGTCGGTCACGGCCGCGCCGACGACCTCGGCCTCGGGGATGCCGGCGAGCTCGACGCGCTCGTACTGCTCCACCTCGGAGGCGGCGGCGCGGAGCACGTCGACCAGCGGGACCGGGGTGTTCCAGCGGCGGCCGGCCTCCTCGCCCGCGAGGACGAGCAGGTTCTCACCGTTGCGGCGCATACGGGTCGCGAGGTGGTCCAGCTTGAAGAGGTTCTCCAGCTGGTCCGGGTCGGCCTCGTTGTTCTCCAGGTCCGTGATCAGCGCCAGCTGGCGCTGGATGAGGCCCTGGCTGCGGCGCGACAGGTTGGTGAAGATCGCGTTGACGTTCCCTCGCAGCAGGGCCTGCTCGGCGGCCAGCTCGACCGCCTGCCGGTGGACCTGGTCGAAGGCCCGGGCGACCTCGCCGATCTCGTCCTTGCCGTGCAGGGGGATCGGGATGACCGAGGTGTCGACCCGCTCGGGGTCGGTCTTGGACAGCTTCTCGACCAGCTCCGGCAGGCGGTGGTCGGCGATCTCCAGGGCGGCGTTGCGCAGGGTGCGCATGCCGAGAATCATCGAGCGGGCCACGTAGCCGGTGAGGACACCGGCGAGGACCAGTGCGGCGAGCACGATCGCCGAGTTGAGGATGGCGTCGTAGAGCGCGTTGTCCCGCAGGTCCGCGGCGTCGTTGAGGACGTCGTCCAGCAGCGCGACCTCGGTGGCGCGCAGGGTGGCGATGTGGGTGTTGGCGGCCTGTTCCCAGTTCTCCTTGGTCAGGCCGGAGTTCTTCGCCTCGTTGAAGGCGGCGTCGGCGGCGGCCTTGCCCTTGGACTGGCCCTCCGCGGCGGCCTGGCTGTACGCGGCACCGAGGGCCATCAGGCCCGTCATGGTGGGCACGCTGCCGTTCGGCATGCGGACCGCGGACCGCTGGTCGGCGGTGGCCTGGGCGACCTGGGCGTCGGAGTACCGCTTGGCGTCCTCGGGGGAGCTGCCGGTGTTGAACTCGGAAATCGACACCTGCTCCAGCTTCTGGGAGACCAGGAGCTGCTGGATCAGGTCGACGTTCT
Organism: Kitasatospora sp. NPDC032757; assembly: GCF_055579305.1. Taxonomy (NCBI): domain Bacteria; kingdom Bacillati; phylum Actinomycetota; class Actinomycetes; order Kitasatosporales; family Streptomycetaceae; genus Kitasatospora; species Kitasatospora sp. NPDC032757. Next base: position 40,588 of record NZ_JBVINN010000056.1, read on the forward strand.
CGTACCGGGTCGTGGACTGCGCGGATATGCCGACCAGCAGCTGGAGCATCAGGGCGCGCTGGGTCGAGGCCGAGGCCTTGGCCAGCGACATGGCGTAGATCGCGCGGCCCTTGCTGGTGATGTTGGTGCTGCCGAGGCCGACCGAGTTGTCGTAGGCCAGCAGCGGCGCGACCATCGTCGAGTAGGCGGCCTGGGTCGCGGTGGCGAACAGCTCCGGCTTGTAGGCGTTGTCGCGCAGGTGCGGCAGGAAGACCACGAGGCTCTGGAAGGACGCGTGGCGGTGGGGGAGCTCACCGGACTTGTCGGTGGCGTCGTAGGCCGCGTTGTAGGCCTTGAGCGCGGCGTCCGTGGTCGCACGGGTCTTGACGACGTCGCCGTTCGGGTCCTGGCCGGTCAGGATGGGGCTGATCGTCTTGTCGCGCTCGTTCTCCAGCGCCTCGGCGAGCTCGGTGGCCGCCTTGGCCAGACGCGAGGCCTTCTCGGCGCGCGAGGCCTTGACGTAGCCGTCGACCGAGGTGTTGACGCGCAGGCCGCCGAAGACCAGTCCGATGATCACGGGGATCATCAGGATCGCGATCAGACGGGCCGGCACACGCCAGTTGCGGGGCCGGAGGAACTCGTACCGGCTTCCGCCCTTGCCACCGTCGCCCTCGTCCGCGGAGCCGCCGCTGCGGCGCTCCGCGGAGGGGGCCGGCGGCTGCGGCCTGGCGGCCGGCGGGCGCTCCTGGCCCGGCGTGAACGCGGAGAATCCGGCCTGGTCCGTTGCGTTACCGTTCGGCTCGCTCTGGCGGGGCTCGGAGCGCCGCTGCGGGGCGACTTGCTGCTTACGCCTCACTCGACAACAACCTCTCGGCCGATTGGCGGCCATGGATCAATCCAGCGCTACCCCTGGCAGCTGCCCGCTGCCGGGTGGGACTGCCGTACGGGATTTAGGGGTAGCTGGAATTTCAGCACGTGCAGGGATGGGGGACAAACAGCCACTGAGGGCGCCCCGCTGCGGAACATTTAGGACATTCGCCGACATGATGGCGCAAAACTGTGGTCTTCTGGCGCTGAGTGGCGCTGATGCGCTACGCAGAGTCACTGTTGATCACAAAATGCCTACCGAACTGTTATCCGCTGCTTATGCAGGGGTCTTGCGCGGGCCGCTCGGACGACACCCCCCGCATGCGCAGGTGCCCCGGTGCCCCGCCGGGCTGGCGGGACACCGGGGCTGCCGGCCTGCGGGCCGCGCTCAGCGGAGGCGGGCGAGGAGGGCGTGTTCGACGAGGGTGATGAGGGCGCTCTTGGCGCTGTCGCGCCGTCGGGCGTCGAGGGTGACGACGGGGGTGTCGGGTCCGAGCTGGAGGGCCTCGCGGACCTCGTCGGCGGTGTGGGGCTGGTGTCCGTCGAAGCCGTTGAGGGCGACGACGAAGGGCAGTCCGCTGTTCTCGAAGTAGTCGAGGGCGGGGAAGCAGTCGGCGAGGCGTCGGGTGTCGACGAGGACGACGGCGCCGATGGCGCCGCGGACGAGGTCGTCCCACATGAACCAGAAGCGGTCCTGTCCGGGGGTGCCGAACAGGTACAGGATCAGGTCTTCGTCGAGGGTGATGCGGCCGAAGTCCATGGCGACGGTGGTGGTCGTCTTGCCGGAGACGTGGCTGATGTCGTCGATGCCGGCGGACGCGGAGGTCATGACGGCTTCGGTGCGCAGCGGGTTGATCTCGGAGACGGCGCCGACGAGCGTGGTCTTGCCGACACCGAAACCGCCTGCGACGACGATCTTCGCCGAGGTCGTGGCGCGGGTGGCTCCGTTAGAGCTTGCGAAGTCCACTGAGGACCCTTTCGAGCAGCGTGACATCGGGCGTTCCGCCCGACTCGCCCGCGGCGGCGGGCTGGTGGATGGCGACGAGGCCGGCCTCGGCCAGGTCGGCCACGAGGATGCGGGCGACACCGAGCGGCACGCCGGCCAGTGCGGAGATCTCCGCGATGGACTTGACCTCACGGCAGAGGTTCACGATCCGGGCATGCTCGGGCAGCAGGCCGCCGGTCCGCTCGGCGGAGCCGGTGGTCGAGATCAGCGCCTCGATGGCGAGCTGGTACCGGGGCCGGGTACGGCCTCCGGTCATCGCATACGGGCGGACCAGCGGCTGCTGCTCGTAGCCGTCGGACTGCTGCCCGCCGTAGCCGCTGCCGTACCCGCTGCCGTACGAGCCGGCGGGTGTCGAAGGCGGGGTCATGGGTCCTCCTTGTGCTGCAGCCTTGGGCAGCCGGTTCCAGCTGGGGCGATGCCAGCTGAGGCGAAATCAGCTGCCTGAGGGTAGCTGAGGGTGAGGCGCCGGGCCTGGTCGGGTCAGACCCGGCGGGGAGGTGGGACGGATGGGTCGGCCGCTCAGGGCACTCAGTGCAGGAGACTGCCCTGGAGTTCTGCGCGGAGTGCGGGTGTGAGGACGGCGCCGGCGCGGTCGACGAGGAGGGCCATTTCGTAGCCGACCAGACCGATGTCGGAGTCCGGGGATGCCAGTACGGCGAGGGCGGAGCCGTCGCTGATGGCCATCAGGAAGAGGAAGCCGCGCTCCATCTCGACGACGGTCTGGTTGACCTCGCCGCCCTCGAAGATCCGGCTGGCGCCGGAGGTGAGGGAGGTGAGGCCGGAGGCGACGGCGGCGAGCTGGTCGGCGCGGTCGCGGGGGAAACCTTCGGACATGCACAGCAGGAGGCCGTCCGCGGAGACCACCACCGTGTGCGACACCCCGGGGGTGTTGTCCACGAAATTGGTGATCAGCCAGTTCAGGTTCTGTGCGGCCTGGCTCATCTGATTCAACTCAACGCTCCTGATGATCTGCGCCGTTGCCGTCGGTGCGGCCCCCGAAACTATCGAACCCGGGCTGCTGGGCACCATGCTGGCCGTGCTGGTTGCCCTGGCCGCCCTGGTTGCCCGGGCCGGACGCCTGCTCGGCGCCGACCCGGCGACCCTGCTGGATGCCGCGGCGCAGGTTGGTCAGCCGGCCGCGCACCTCCTCGGGGGCACGGGAGACCTGAGGACCGGTCAGCGGGGACGCTTCTGCGGTACCGGAGACCAGGTTGGCCTGCGGGGTCCGCCGGGGGAGGCCGGACATGGTGACTCCGTTGGTCGAGGGCTCGCGGACCTGCTCGGCCCGGCGCCAGCGCTCGTCGTTGGCGGACGGGCGCCACGGGGCGTCGCCCTCGCCGGGCTGGCCGGGGTGACCGCCCTGGCCGGGCTGCGGGGCCTGCTGCGGCTGGGCCTGGCCCCGGGGGGCCTGCGGCGCCTGCTGCGGGCGGGCCTGCGGTGCCTGCTCCTGGACACCGGGCGCGGTGGTCCCGGGCCGGCGCGGCTGGTACTGCTGCGGCCGGGCCTGCTGGCCGTTCTCGGCGTACCAGGCCTGCTCCGCCGGCTCGAAGCCCGGCGCACCGCCCTGGGACGGACCGGTCGGCAGCGCCATCGGCTCCTGCCGGAAGGCCTCCTGGCGGGCGGGTTCCTGGCGGACCTGCTCCTGCCGGACCTGCTCCGGACGGGTGGCCGGGTTCGGCACGTTCGGCAGTACCGGCTCGACCAGACCGAGGCCCAGCGGGTCACGCGGGTCGATCTCGCTGGCCTCGAAGCGGGGCCTGGCGAACTGCGCGGTGCTCTCCATCGGCGAGGGCTCGGCCGACGGCAGCGGCTGGGGCTGCGGCTGGATCTGCTGCTGCTGGGCCTGCTGCTGCTGGGCCTGCTGGGGCTGGGCCTGCTGCGGCGGAAGCTGCGGCTGCCGGCCCTGCTGCGGCCCGTCCGGACCGGGGCGCTGCGGGCGGCGCGGACCCTGCGGGCCCTGGCCGCCCGGGCCCTGCGGGGCCTGGCCGGGCTGGCGGCGCTGCGGCAGGCCCTCCTGCGGCCGGCCCGGGCGGGCGCCCTGCGGCGCACCCGGACGGCCGGACTGGTCGGCCCAGCCGTGCTGAGGCTGCTCGCCGGTCCGGGCACCCGGACCACCGTCGGACCCGCCGCCGGGGCGCGGCCGCTCCTGGCCGGGGCGACGGCCGTCGGCGGGCCGGCCCGGACCGGGCTGCGGCGCGCCGGGCTGCTGCTGGCCGCGGCGGGGCAGGCCGCCGGGGCCGCCCTGCGACGGGCCCTGCCGGCCCGGGCCGCGCTGCGGGAGGCCGCCCTGCTGGTTCTGCTGTGCCTGCGGGTTCTGCTGCGCGGGCTGGCCCTGCTGGCCCGGCCGCCCCTGCTGCGGGGTCTCGCGCAGCGACTGGCCGACCTGGCGGGTCGGCAGGCCGGCCCCGGCCCGCCCGCCCTGGCCGCCCGGCGCGCCGGGACCGCCCTGGCCACCCTGGCCGCCGGGACCGCCCTGGCCGAGCTGCGGACGGCCCTGCGGGGCACCGCCCGCCGGACCCTGGCCGAGCGCGGCCGGGCCGCCACCGAGGCCGGCGGCCGGGCCGCCGGGCACCTGACGCTGCTGGCGCGGCGTCGGGGCGACCCCGCGCTGCTGCTTGGCCTGCGCCGGGCCGGGACGGCCGGCGCCGCGGCGGTCGGCCGAGTTGGTGACGTCCACCGGGAGCATGACCAGCGCGGTGGTGCCGCCGGAGTCGCTGGGGCGCAGCTGGATGCGGATGCCGTGTCGCAGGGACAGGCGGCCGACCACGAAGAGGCCCATGCGGCGGGAGACCGAGACGTCCACCGTCGGCGGGTTGGCGAGACGTTCGTTGATGTCGGCGAGGTCGTCGGGGCTGAGGCCGATACCGGTGTCGTGGATCTCGACCAGCACCCGGCCGTCCGGCAGGGCGTGGCCGGTGACCCGGACGCGGGTCTGCGGGCTGGAGAACGAGGTGGCGTTCTCCAGCAGCTCGGCGAGCAGGTGGACGAGGTCGTTGACGACGCGGCCGGCGACCTCGGCCGACGGCACCGAGGCGAGCTCGATGCGCTCGTACTGCTCCACCTCGGAGGCGGCGGCGCGGAGCACGTCGACCAGCGGGACGGGGCGGGTCCAGCGGCGGCCCGGGTCCTCACCGGCGAGGACGAGGAGGTTTTCGCCGTTGCGGCGCATACGGGTCGCGAGGTGGTCCAGCTTGAAGAGGTTGGCCAGCTGGTCCGGGTCGGCCTCGCGGCTCTCCAGCTCGGAGATGAGCGACAGCTGGCGCTGGATGAGGCCCTGGCTGCGGCGCGAGAGGTTGGTGAACATCGCGTTGATGTTGCCGCGGAGGAGGGCCTGCTCGGCGGCGAGGCGGACGGCCTCGCTGTGCACCATGTCGAAGGCGTGCGCCACGTGGCCGATCTCGTCGGTGGAGTCGACGGCGACGGGCTCGACGGTGACGTCGACGTCGTGCGGGTCGCTCTCCGAGAGCGTCTTGACGAGCTCGGGCAGCCGCCGCTCGGCGACGTCCTCGGCCGCGGCCTGCAGACGGGTCAGCGAGCGCACCATCGAGCGGGCGATGACGGCGGCGCCGCCGAGGGCGAAGAGCAGCACCAGCGCGACGGCGGCACCGATGACCAGGGCCTCGGTGTCGGCCTGGGACTGCAGGTCCTGGGCCTTGCCGTCGAGGTCCTCGATCAGCTTGCCCTCGATCCGGCGCTCGGCCGTGATCTTGGCGCTGATCTTCTCGTACCAGTCCTTGTAGCTGACCGGCTCGGTCTGGTGGATACCGCTCTGCTGGAGGATCGAGCGCGCGTAGCGGTCGGCGTCGGCGACCACCGAGTTGTAGCTGAGCTGCCCGCGCAGGTTGTCCAGGTCGTGCGAGGTGTAGATGTTGTTGAAGCTGGTGAGCGCGTTGTCGTAGGACGTGCGCAGGCGGATGCCGAAGGACTCGTCGCTCAGGCTGAGGTCGGGCTTCGGGTTGGCGAGCGCGGCGGCGATCAGTGCGCGCTGCTGCGAGGTGGCGTTCTTGGCCAGCGAGAACTGCTGCAGCGCGCGGGTCGCGCGGACCAGGTCCTTGTTGTTGGACGCGAGCGCGATGTCCTGGGAGATCGACAGCAGGTCTCGGATGATCACGTCGTAGGCGGTGATCGTGGCCTGGATGTTCTGGTTGTTCTGGTACGGGTTGCCGCGGGCGTCCGAGATCGAGTTCAGGTCGCGGCGGATCTGGAAGAGCAGCGCCTTGCCGCCGGAGAGTTCGAGGTTCTCGAACTTGTCCGAGGACGCGGTGAAGGTGCGGTTCAGGTCGTCGGTGATCTTGCGGGCGCTGACGATGTCGTCGTCGAGCGGCTTCTGCGGGTCCGCGGTGATCGGGCCGGCGCTGATGTCCCGCTCGTTCTGCAGCGCGTCGGCGAGGTTGGTCGCCTTCTTGGCCAGGTCGGAGAGGTTCGCCATCTGGGCGAGCTGCTGCGAGGCCTCGAGCGAGGTCTGGATGCGCAGGCCACCGAGGACGAGCGCGACCAGCACGGGCAGCGTGAGCAGGGCGATCAGGCGGGTACGAATCCGCCAGTTGCGCATCGCCAGCCGGCTCATACCGGTGGCGCGCCGCCGGGTGAGGGTCTTGCGGAGTTTGTCCCGGGCCGACTTGCGGTCCTGCTGGCCGTCGTCCTCCGGGCGGCCGCCCGCATCGGGCGCCGGCTCGGCCGGCCCGCCGGGCGCCGCCACCTGCTGCGGGGCTGCCACGGGCTCACGCGACTCCGGGTCACCCGCGGCGCCGCTACCCCTTTTGAAACGTCCCTGCACTGGCGTCGCAACCTCTGGACCGGGCGTCCCGCCGCGTCGCCACGGCCTGGACGGTGTCGAGTTTCCATCCGCACCCCGGCCGGTCCGGGAGAGCGGGTCGCCGGGGGTGGACTACTCCCTACCCACGGTCCGTGGCATTCCAGCACAGCCGGGGAATCCCAACAAGGGCCGCCAGGGCGCGCCGGGCGACACTACGGACCGCGCGCGCGATTTCACTGACTGTGCGGTAACAGGACCGGAATACCGCCTTTTTCGGACACTCGCCGGATACATGCCAAGCCGACCCGAGATCAACTGGACGAGCGGACCTTCCGGAATGCCCGATATATCCGCTATGCCGGTAAAACCTGATGCAGCGATATGTCGGATATAGGAGAATTGCTCCTCAATTTGTGATCAAAATCACAGGTCAATGTGTAGCTTTGGTCACGGTGCCTGTGGAATGAGATCCGTAATCTGGCTGCTTCCGGAGCACGGCCCCGATCAGCCTGCCCAGAATCTCCCCGAATCACTCAGGCCGGCGCCGGTTCATGCCGAGACGCCGTCCACGACCCAGAGGTGCTGACGCGATGTCCCAGGCGAACAAGGCCGCCACCGAGCCCACGCTCACCAGCCGTTCCACGGCGAACCCGCGCCGGACGACGCTGGCCTCGGTCGAGGACTTCAGCAAGATCCCGGGCGCCCGCAGGTCCGAGGACGTGGTGACCTACGCCACCGAGCTGCCGGCCAACACCGCCAACCCGCGCCGCACCAAGCTGATGGTCGCCCCCGTGGTCGCCGTCCCGCAGGACTGAGCGACGCCGCAGGACCGAGCCACCCGCGCTCCGTGAAGGGCGCCGGGACCGCCCCCACCGGGCGGCTCCGGCGCCCTTCGCCGTGATCCGCCCGCTCCGGCCCGGCGCCCGGGGGCGGGCCGTCCCGGACCCGGCGCGCGCCCGGGTCGGGCGCAACCCCGCTGAACAGGGGCAAAGCGGCCGGAGGGGGGCCCGCGCGATAGCCTGGTCGACGATTGAGCGGGGCCGGGCCCGAGGGCGCGGCGCCCACCAGCGCCCGGGCGCGCCCCGGGCGGCCGACGAAGCGAGGGGTAGCCCAGCCGTGCGCATTGCCAGGTTTTCCGTCCGGGAAGGGAGCCCTGCCGCCGGCAGCGTCTCCTTCGGAGTGGTCGAGGGCGACCCGGCCCAGCCCGAGTCTCTGGTCGTCCACGCCCTGGCCGGCCACCCGTTCGGGCAGCCCCAGCCCACCGGTGAGAGCTACCGGTTCCAGGACGTCCGGCTGCTCAGCCCGATGCTGCCCAATAAGATCGTCGCGGTCGGCCGCAACTACGCCGCCCACGCGGCCGAGCTGGGCAATGCCGTCCCGGACGTTCCGCTCACCTTCTTCAAGCCGTCCACCTCGGTGATCGGCCCGACCGAGGCGATCGCCTACCCGCCGTTCTCCTCGGACGTCCACCACGAGGCCGAACTGGCCGTGGTGATCGGCCGGATGTGCCGCGAGGTCCCGCTGGACCGGGTGCCCGAGGTGATCCTCGGCTACACCTGCGCCAACGACGTCACCGCGCGCGACATCCAGCAGCGCGAGGGCCAGTGGGCCCGGGCCAAGGGCTTCGACACCGCCTGCCCGCTCGGCCCGTGGATCGAGACCGACCTCGACCCGGCCGACCTGGCCGTCACCTGCACGGTCAACGGCGAGCTGCGGCAGACCGGCCGCACCTCCCTGATGGTCCGCTCGGTCGCCGAGCTGATCGTCCACATCTCCGAGGCCATGACGCTGCTGCCCGGCGACGTCATCCTCACCGGCACGCCCGCTGGGGTGGGCCCGCTCAACGTCGGCGACGAGGTCGCCGTCTCCATCGAAGGCATCGGCACTCTCACCAACAAGGTGATCAAGCGTGGCTAACACTGACCCGTCCGTTCGGGTTCGCTTCTGTCCCTCCCCGACCGGGAACCCGCACGTGGGCCTGGTCCGCACCGCCCTCTTCAACTGGGCCTTCGCCCGCCACAACGGCGGCACGATGGTCTTCCGGATCGAGGACACCGACTCCGCCCGCGACTCCGAGGAGTCGTACAACCAGCTGCTCGACGCCATGCGCTGGCTCGGCTTCGACTGGGACGAGGGCCCGGAGATCGGCGGCCCGCACGAGCCCTACCGCCAGTCGCAGCGGATGGACATCTACGCAGACGTCGCCCGCCGCCTGCACGAGGCCGGCCACGCGTACCACTGCTACTGCTCCACCGAGGAGCTGGACGCCCGCCGCGAGGCCGCCCGCGCGGCCGGCAAGCCCTCCGGCTACGACGGCCACTGCCGCGAGCTGACGGACGACCAGATCGCCGTCTACAAGCTGGAGAAGCGCGAGCCGATCCTGCGGTTCCGGATGCCCGACCGCACGATCTCGTTCGACGACCTGGTGCGCGGCACGCTCACCTTCGAGCCGGAGAACGTGCCCGACTACGGCATCGTCCGGGCCAACGGCGCGCCGCTGTACACCCTGGTCAACCCGGTGGACGACGCCCTGATGGGCATCACCCACGTGCTCCGCGGCGAGGACCTGCTCTCCTCGACCCCGCGCCAGATCGCGCTCTACGCGGCGCTCGCCGAGATCGGTGTCGGCGACGGCAGCACCCCGCGCTTCGGCCACCTGCCGTACGTGATGGGCGAGGGCAACAAGAAGCTCTCCAAGCGCGACCCGCAGGCCTCGCTCAACCTGTACCGCGAGCGCGGCTTCATCCGCGAGGGCCTGCTCAACTACCTGTCGCTGCTGGGCTGGTCGCTCTCCGCGGACGACGACATCTTCAGCGTCGAGCAGCTGGTCGCGGCGTTCGACATCGCCGACGTCAACGCCAACCCGGCCCGCTTCGACCTCAAGAAGTGCGAGCACATCAACGCCGAGCACCTGCGCAAGCTGGCGCCGGAGGACTTCGTCCGGCGCCTGGTGCCGTACCTGCAGGCCCCCGGCCTGCTGCCGGCCGAGCCGACCGCCGAGCAGCTGGAGCTGCTGGCCAAGGTGGCCCCGCTCACCCAGGAGCGGATGGTCGTGCTGAGCGAGATCGTGAACATGGCCGGCTTCCTCTTCGTCGACCCGGCCGACTTCACGCTCGACCCGGACGACGCGGCCAAGGTGCTCAACGCCGACGCCCGCCCGGTGCTGGAGGCCAGCATCAAGGCGCTGGAGGCGCTGGAGGACTTCACCCCGGAGCCGATCCAGGCCGCGCTGCGCGAGGCGCTGGTGGAGGGCCTGGGCATCAAGCCCAAGTTCGCCTTCACGCCGCTGCGGGTGGCCGTCACCGGCCGCCGGGTCTCCCCGCCGCTGTTCGAGTCGATGGAGCTGCTCGGCCGCCCCGAGACGCTGCGCCGGCTGACCTCCGCGCTGGCCGCCGTCCCGGCTGCCTGAGCCCCGCGCGGGCGGGGGGGGGGGGGGGGGGGGGTTTTGGGGGGGGGGGGGGGGGGGGGGGGGGGGGAGGGGGGGGGGGGGAGAGGGGGAGGGGGGGGGGGTCTTTTTGTGGAAAAACAAAAAAGGGGGAGGGGGGGGGTTT
>NZ_JBVINN010000057.1:0-8497 GCF_055579305.1 Kitasatospora sp. NPDC032757
CGCTCCCGCAACCCAGCAAGATCACTACGCCTAACGCCCACGGTCCTCGCAACTCCCACAGATTGCGGGTGTTGCGAGGACCGTTAGAACCCAAGGAGACCGGGGCCGTCATCGTTCTGCCCGGGCCCCGCGGAGCCCCGGGCCCCGCGGAGCCCCGGGCCCCGCGGAGCCCCGAGCCCAGCGCAGCCTCAGCCCCGCGGCGCCTCAGCCCTGCAGCGCGACCGAGAAGCGCTCCAGCTCGGCGGCCAGCTCGGCCTGCACCTTGGCGTGCAGCAGCGTGCCCTCCGCGGTGTGCTCGGTCGAGATCAGCTCACCCTCGGCGTGCACCCGGGAGACCAGGCCACCGTGGGTGTACGGCACCAGTGCCTGCACCTCGATCGCCGGCCGCGGCAGCTCGTCGTCGATGAGCTTCAGCAGCTCCTCCATGCCCAGCCCGGTGCGGGCCGACACCACGATGGCGTGCGGCTCGCGGCGCAGCAGGCGCTGGAGCACGTGCGGGTCGGCCGCGTCGGCCTTGTTGATCACCACGATCTCCGGCACGTTCTGCGCGTCGACCGAGACGATGACCTCGCGGACGGCGGCCAGCTGCGTCTCCGGCTCGGGGTGCGAGCCGTCCACCACGTGGAGGATGAGGTCCGCGTCGGCGACCTCCTCCATGGTGGAGCGGAACGCCTCGACCAGGTGGTGCGGCAGGTGCCGGACGAAGCCGACGGTGTCGGCCAGCGTGTAGAGCCGGCCGCTCGGGGTCTGCGCCCGGCGCACGGTCGGGTCCAGGGTGGCGAACAGCGCGTTCTCCACCAGGACGCCCGCGCCGGTGAGCCGGTTGAGCAGGGAGGACTTGCCGGCGTTGGTGTAGCCGGCGATGGCCACGGACGGCACCTGGTGGCGCTTGCGCTCCTGGCGCTTGGTGTCGCGGCCCTTCTTCATCTCGGCGATCTCCCGGCGGAGCTTCGCCATCTTCTCGCGGATCCGGCGCCGGTCGGTCTCGATCTTGGTCTCACCGGGACCACGGGTGGCCATGCCGCCGCCGGACGTGCCGGAGCCACCACCACCCATCTGCCGGGAGAGCGACTGGCCCCAGCCTCGCAGCCGCGGCAGCATGTACTGCATCTGCGCGAGCGAGACCTGCGCCTTGCCCTCACGGGACTTGGCGTGCTGGGCGAAGATGTCCAGGATCAGGGCCGTCCGGTCGACGACCTTGACCTTGACCACGTCCTCCAGGTGGATCAGCTGGCCCGGGGTGAGCTCACCGTCGCAGACCACGGTGTCGGCACCGGTGGCCGCGACGATGTCCCGCAGCTCCTTCGCCTTGCCGGAGCCGATGTAGGTGGCGGCGTCGGGCTTGTCGCGGCGCTGGATGACGCCGTCCAGCACCTGGGAGCCGGCCGTCTCGGCGAGCGCGGCGAGCTCCGCCATGGAGTTCTCCGCCTCCTCCAGCGTGCCGTCCGTCCAGACGCCGACGAGCACCACGCGCTCCAGGCGGAGCTGGCGGTACTCGACCTCGGTGACGTCTTCGAGTTCGGTGGAGAGGCCGGCGACCCGGCGCAGGGCTGCACGCTCGCTGCGGTCGTACTGGTCGCCGTCGTAGTGGTGGTGGCCGAGGTCCTCGTCGATGGCCGCGAGGTCCTCGTCCATGAGGGCTTCCGCCCGCAGACCGTCGAGGCGGCGCGGGGCGTCGGCGTGGTCGCGGGCTTCGAACGTGGAGGTCATTCTGTCCTTTGGCTGGCTGGTACGGAGGGCCTGTCTGCGTGACCGTACCGACGGTCACACCCGGAGTCTGCCCAGCTGCCGCCTCGTCTACCGCTCGGGCGAGATGTGAGCTACCCCGCAGGACCGCGGCCCCACACAGGCAATTCTCTCAGTGCCCGGTGAACGCCGCGGACCGGCCGTGAATTCCCCACGATGTTCGCACGCCCGGTGTGGACGGGGCATCCCCATTTTCCGGTCCGGAGACCGGTCCGTCCCCGTCCGACGGGCCGCCCCCGTCCGACGGGCCGTCCAACGCCGACGGGCCGCCCCCGTCCGCCGGGCTGCCCCCGTCCGCCGGGTCGCCCCCGGCACCGGGCTCCGCCTCCCCCGCCCGGGGACGCGCGCCGCCGCCGCCCGCCGGTGCGTGCGGGCGGCTCACGTCGTACACCCCCGAGACCCGCAGCATCGCCCGCATCACCGCGGCCAGCGCGGCCGGCTCGGGCAGCTCGACGGTGTAGGTGTGCCGCACCCGCAGCTCCTGCGGCGGCTCGACCTCGGCCGAGACGATGCCGACGCCCTCCCCCGAGATCGCCGCGGTGAGGTCGGCCAGCAGCCGGGGCCGGTTGAGCGCCTCGGCCCGCAGGGTGGCCCGGTAGCCGGACGGCGGCGCGCCGTCCGGCTGCCAGTGGATCTCCAGCGCGCCGCGCCCGTCCGCCCGCATCCGCTCACCCGCCGGACAGCCGGTGCGGTGCACGGCGACGGCGCCGCCGCGGATCGCGAAGCCGCTGACCTCGTCCGGCGGCACCGGGGTACAGCAGCGGGCCAGCCGGACCGGTGCCCCCGGGCGGCCGGCCACCGCCACCGGGGCGGCGCCGCGCTCGGCGGCCCGGTGCGCGGGCGGCGCCGGCTGGCCGGCCGAGGGGCCGGTGCGGACCACCGGCAGCCGCGCCGGGTGGTCGGCGAGCCATCGTTCGATGGCCAGCCTGGCGGCCGGGGTGCGGACGTGCGCCAGCCATTCGGGCGCGGGGCCGGAGGGGTGGGCGGCCGGGTCGCCCTGCTCGGTGAGGATGGCCAGGCGGTCACCGTCCTGGAGGACGGTGGAGAGCGAGGTGAGCCGGCCGTTGACCCGGGCCCCGATACATCGGTGCCCGGTCTCCTCGCCGAGCAGGTAGGCGGCGTCCACACAGCTGGCGCCGGCCCGCAGCTGAAGCGTTTCGCCGGCCTCGGTGACGACGGTGATCTCGCGGTCCCCGGCGAGGTCGGCGGTGAGCGCGGACCAGAAGGCGTCCGGGTCGGGCGTCTCCTGCTGCCACTCCAGCAGCCGGCTGAGCCAGCCCGGCCGGGCCGGGTCGGTGCGGTCCAGCTCGTCCGTGCCCTGGTCGGCGCCGCCGGCCCCGGGCTGCCGGGGGTCGCCGAGGGCGACCACGCCGGTCTGCGCGACCTCGTGCATCCGCCGGGTGCGGACCAGTACCTCGATCACCGCGCCGCCCTCCAGCGCCACCGCGGTGTGCAGCGACTGGTACAGGTTGAACTTGGGGGCGGCCACGAAGTCCTTGAACTCGCCGGGCAGCGGCGTCCAGCAGGTGTGCAGCTCGCCGAGGACGGCGTAGCAGTCCGCGTTCTCCTCGACCACCACCAGCAGCCGCCCGAAGTCGGCCGGCTGCGGCCCCTGCGGCCGCCCGTCGGGGCCGGCTGCGGCGGCCCGCTTGAGCAGCACCCGGTGCAGCGAGACGCAGTGCCGGGGGCGGACGGTGACCTCCGCGGCCACCCCGGCCTCGGCGAGCTGGCGCGCCAGCGTCCGGGCGAAGGGTTCGAGCAGGGCGTCCGGTTCGGCCTCGTGGCCGGCCTGCAGGGCGCGCGCGCGGGCGTACTCCTCCGGGTGGAGGGTGGCGAAGACGATGTCCTCCAGCTCCGCCTTGAGCACCTGGATGCCGAGCCGCTCGGCCAGCGGGATCAGCACGTCCCGGGTGACCTTGGCGATGCGGACCTGGCTGGCCGGCCTCATGTGCCGGATGGTGCGCATGTTGTGCAGCCGGTCGGCGAGCTTGATCACCATCACCCGGACGTCGTCCCCGGTGGCGACGAGCATCTTGCGGAAGGTCTCGGCCTCGGCGGCCGCACCGAAGTCGACCTTCTCCAGCTTCGTCACCCCGTCGACCAGATAGGCGACTTCGGGGCCGAACTCCTCGCCGACCTGAGCCAGGGTCAACTCGGTGTCCTCGACGGTGTCGTGGAGCAGCGAGGAGACCAGGGTGGTCGTCCCGGCGCCGAGTTGGGCCAGGATCATGGTGACGGCCAGCGGGTGGGTGATGTACGGCTCGCCGCTCTTGCGTTTCTGCCCCCGATGGCTGGCCTCGGCCAGGCGGTAGGCCCGGCCGAGCAGGCCGAGGTCGGCCTGCGGGTGGTGCCGGCGGTGGGCCTGGACGAGCGGTTCGAGGGCGTCGGGCACCGGCGTGCGGCCGGTGGCCAGCAGCGCGGCGCGCCCGGCCCGGCCGAGTGCGGCCCGCCCTAACCCCCCGAGGGGCCGCTTGGGCCCGGCCTGCCGTGCGGACGTCGGCTGCCCCGCAAGGGGCTGCCCGGCTTCGATGGTCATCGTCGGCACCTCCGGCAGCGTCACCGGCTGCTCCCCTCCGAGGGGCGCTCGACCCGGTGATCCATGCTACCGAGCAGAGCACGTTCCGCGATGCCCTGCTTCCCGTCCGTGACACGGATCACCCGAACGGGGGGATTCGTCGCTGTACGAAATGGGCAAACCGCCCGCGCCGTCAGCCCTGGACGGCCTGGACGGTCGCCAGCCACCGCGGGTCGAGCTCGCCGCGCGCCACGATCACCGCCGGGCCGGTCATCTCCACCCGGCCGTCCGGGTACTCGGTGATCACCACCCGGCCGCCCGGAAGGTCCACGGTGTAGCTGACGGCCTCGCCGGTGACCGCCGGGTCGGCGCCGTCCCGGCGGGCGGCGGCCACGGCGACGGCGCAGGCGCCGGTACCGCAGGAGCGGGTCTCGCCGGAGCCCCGCTCGTGCACCCGCATCGCGACGTGCCGCGGCCCGCGGTCCACCACGAACTCGACGTTGACGCCCTCGGGGTAGGCGCCCTCGGGGCTGGTGAGCGGCGCGCTGTACAGGTTGCCGGCGTGGTCCAGGCTCTCGACGAAGGCGACCGCGTGCGGGTTGCCCATGTTGACGTTGCGGGCCGGCCAGCTGCGCCCGCCGACCGTGACCTCGATCCCGTCCGGGCCGGGCAGCAGCGCGCGCCCCATGTCAACGGTGACCTCGCCGGGGGTGCCATCCTCGGCGTCCTCGGCGACCCGGGCCGTCCGCACGCCGGCCCGGGTGGCGATGGCCACCTCGCCCGGCTCGGCCAGCCCGGCCTCGACCAGGTACCGGGCGAAGACCCGGACGCCGTTGCCGCACATCTCGGCGATCGACCCGTCGGCGTTGCGGTAGTCCATGAACCACTCGGCCCGGTCGGCCTGGTCGGCCGCGGCCGGGTCGGCGGCCGAGCGCACCACGCGCAGCAGACCGTCGGCGCCGATGCCGGCCCGGCGGTCGCACAGCACGGCGACGGCCTCGGGGCCGATCACCAGCTTGCCGTCCGGGTCGGGCACGATGACGAAGTCGTTCTGGGTGCCGTGCCCCTTGAGGAAGGACAGGCCGGCAGGCTGCGGGGAGGTGTCGCTCACGCTGCCGATGATACTGAGCCGCCGGGCCGGCCGGCCGGCCGGACCACCAGGCGGACCGCGTCCGCCGGCGGGGTCAGCGCAGGTGGACGACCCGCCACAGGGCGAGCGCGCAGGCGGCCAGCGCGATCAGGGTGTAGATCACGATCGCCTTCCACCCGGCCCGCCGGCCGGAGCCGCGGCGCGGCAGGCCCGGCCACTTGTACCCGGCGTGCCGGGCGGCCATCGCACCCCAGCCGACCGAGGCCGCGGTGAGCAGCAGCCCGAGCATCCCGACCATCGCCGAACCGGCCCCGGCCGAGCCGAAGGCCAGCGGGAAGGCGAACATCAGCGAGCCGGCGGTGGCCAGCAGCGCTATCGGCAGCGTCTGCCACCAGCGCAGCCGGCGGCGCGGGCGGATCTCCCGCTCGTGCACCGCACCGGCGGGGGCGCGGGTGTCCAGCGCGGGCAGCGCGACCGCGTAGGAGGTGGGGGCGTCGAGGCCGGGCAGCACGGGCAGGTCCGGCATGGTCGACGCGTCGAGGTCGTCGGCCTGTGCGGTGGCGCTCCCGCTCTGGCCGGTTTCGGGGCCGGTACCCGTCGACACGCGGCCTCCCCTGACAGTTCGACACGAGTGCGGACTCGCGGCCGGGCACGGTCGGCCCGCCCGGGCCGACCCTTATGACCTCGATGATGGCATGTCCAGAGAGGCGTTCCGGGCCTGACCGGGGTCATCGGGTGATCCGTGGCCATCACGTGATCCGGCCGTAACCGCGGGTTCGTCCTGCACGCCCACCTGCGCGCGCAAGTGCACCGCCGGAATGGCCGGATACCGCCTACGGCAGGGCCGATTCCTGACGGCCGATCAGTTCCAGCGAGCGGGCGAGCAGCTCGGCGGGGTCCGCGCCGGCCGGGCGGGAGAGCCAGTGGATCCGGTCGTCGCGGCGGAACCAGGACTCCTGCCGGCGGGCGAACCGCTTGGTGGCGCGGACGGTTTCGGCCCGCGCCTCGCCCTCGGTGCACTCCCCGGCGAAGTGGTCGAGCACCTGCTGGTAACCGAGCGCCCGGGACGCGGTCCTCCCCTCGCGCAGGCCGAGCTTCTCCAGCTCCCGGACCTCGTCGGGCAGACCGGCCTCCCACATCCGGTCGACCCGCAGGGTGATCCGCTCGTCCAGCTCGGGCCGGGGCACCGCGACGCCGATCTGCACCGCGTCGTAGACGGCGGTGTTGCTCGGCAGGTTGGCGGTGAACGGCTGCCCGGTGATCTCGATGACCTCCAGCGCCCGGACGATCCGCCGGCCGTTGCTGGTCAGGATCGCCGCGGCGGCGGCCGGGTCCAGCTCCGCGAGCCGCCGGTGCAGCGCGTACGGGCCGGCCTGGTCGAGCTCGGCCTCCAGCCGGGCCCGGACCGCCGGGTCGGTGCCGGGGAACTCCATCTCGTCGATCGCCGCCCGGACGTACAGCCCGGAGCCGCCGACCAGGACGGGGGTGCGGCCGGCCGCGAGCAGCCGGTCGATCTCGGCCCGGGCGAGCCGCTGGTACTCGGCGACGGACGCGGCCTCGGTGACGTCCCAGATGTCCAGCAGGTGGTGCGGGACGCCGCCGCGCTCGTCGAGCGTGAGCTTGGCGGTGCCGATGTCCATGCCCCGGTAGAGCTGCATCGAGTCGGTGTTGATCACCTCGCCGCCGAGGCTGCGGGCGAGGGCGACGGCCAGGTCGGACTTGCCGGCGGCGGTCGCACCCACCACGGAGACCACGCGCGGCACGGTGGCACC
The DNA here is from genome assembly GCF_055579305.1 of Kitasatospora sp. NPDC032757. Lineage (NCBI taxonomy): Bacteria > Bacillati > Actinomycetota > Actinomycetes > Kitasatosporales > Streptomycetaceae > Kitasatospora > Kitasatospora sp. NPDC032757. The sequence goes on from NZ_JBVINN010000057.1 coordinate 7,124, forward strand.
GGGCTGGACAGGGCCGGGCTGCGCGGGCCCGGGCTGGACGGTACTGGAGCTGCTCACCGGACCAGTCTCGCAAAACCGCCGACGCGACGGAGACCTCCCCGCCCGGGAGGTCCTATCGAGCGACGATATGACCGTTTCCGCCCATATCCCCAGTTGAGAACGGTTCGGCCGCGCGAGACGTTGAGCAGGAGACAGAGAGGAACGGTGAGGACGCCATGGGTCTGATGGACAACCTCAAGGGCAAGGCCGAGGAGCTCAAGGAGAAGGCCAGCGAGCTGGCCGGCAAGCACAGCGACCAGATCGAGCACGCGGTCGACAAAGCCGGTGGCGCCATCGACAAGGCCACCAAGGGCAAGTACAGCGAGAAGATCGAGCACGGCACCAGCAAGGCCAAACACGCGGTGGACGACTTCGCCCACAAGCCCGGCGGCCCGGGCGGCACCACCCCCGGCACCCCCGTCGACGGCCAGGGCCCGACCCCCTGAGCCCGCGCTCCCGAGCCGCTCTCCCGGGCAGGTCCGCGGGTCAGCTCCAGGACGCCACGAGGTACCCGACCCCGTACGGCGCGTCCCGGTAGCCCAGGTGCGCGGTGAGGCCGGCGCCCTCGGCGGCGCCGGCCAGCACCTGCCAGGGGGCGCGGCCCTCGGCCTTCAGCTCGGCGGCCAGGCCCGCGTCCAGGGCGGCCAGGGCGGCGAGGTCCGCCGAGCCCAGGGCGTCGGCGAGCGCCGCGTCGAAGCCCTCGGCCCGTTCGTCCAGGTAGCCCGGTGCCTTCAGCGAGCGGCAGGCGCTGCCGTCGCCCATGACCAGCAGCCCGACCCGGTCGGCCAGCCCGGCCAGGCCCTGGCCGAGGCCCAGCATCCGGTCGGCGGGCGCGTCCGCGGGCACCGCGCAGGCGTGCGTCGGCAGGGTCGCCCCGGCCCGCTCCAGCAGCCAGGCACCGACGGTCAGCGAGGGCGCCAGCTCCGGGCCCTCGACCCGGCCGGCCGGCAGCCTGGCCACCAGCGGCACCCCGTAGCGGTGGAAGGAACCGGCCCCGCCCTCGGTCCACACCTCGGCCTCCGGCCCGGTGCCGACCACCACGACCAGCTCCGGCCCGGCCGCGAGCAGCGCGGCCAGCGCCTCGTCGCAGGCCGCGCGCAGCGGCTCCAGCTCGGCGGCCGCACCCGCGGCGACCTCCGGGACGAGCAGCGGCGGGCAGGGGCAGACGGCGGCGGCAACCAGCATGTGGATCACTCTAACGAAGAACGACAGCGGCCCGGGGGGGGGGGGGGGGGGGGAGGAGGGGGGGGAGAAGAGGGGGGGGGGGGGCGTCAAAAAACCAAACCAGTAGAGGAAAGGGGAAGCTACCAAGAGAAACAAAGAGCGGACGAAAAG
>NZ_JBVINN010000057.1:8507-50703 GCF_055579305.1 Kitasatospora sp. NPDC032757
CATGGTGATCCCCCTCCCCCCCCCCCCTCCTCCCCCCCCCCCCCCCCCCCCCCCCCCCCCCCCGCCCCCCCCCCCCCCCCCCCCCCCCCCCCCGCCACGAGCAGCGGTCAGTCGCCGCAGCAGCCGCCCGCCGGGGCGGCCAGCGGCAGCGCCGCCGGGGCGCCGACGGTCGGCAGGCCGAGCATGACCCCGGTCGGGGCGCCGGCCGCCGGCTTGGCCTGGCGCTTCTCCCAGGCGTCGCCGGCCCGGGTGCGGCGCACGGCGAGCGCCGGGCCCTCGGCCAGCAGGTGGTGCGGGGCGGCGTAGGTGATCTCCACGGTGACCATGTCGCCGGGGCGGACGGGCTCCGACGGCCGCGTGAAGTGGACCAGCCGGTTGTCGGGGGCGCGGCCGGAGAGCCGGTCGGTCCTGTCGTCCTTCTTGCCCTCGCCCTCGGCGACCAGGATCTCCAGGGTGCGGCCGACCTGCTTCTTGTTCTCCTCCCAGGAGATCTCCTCCTGGAGCGCGATCAGCCGGTCGTAGCGGGCCTGCACGACGGCCTTCGGCACCTGGTCCTCCATCTCGGCGGCCGGGGTCCCGGGGCGCTTGGAGTACTGGAAGGTGAAGGCGTTGGTGAAGCGGGCCTCGCGGACCGCGTGCATGGTCTGCTCGAAGTCCTCCTCGGTCTCGCCGGGGAAGCCCACGATGATGTCGGTGGAGATCGCGGCGTCCGGCATCGCCTCCCGCACCTTCCGGATGATGCCGAGGAAGCGCTCCTGCCGGTACGAACGGCGCATCGCCTTGAGCACGGTGTCCGAGCCGGACTGCAGCGGCATGTGCAGCTGGTGCATCACGTTCGGGGTCTCGGCCATCGCGGCGATCACGTCGTCGGTGAAGTCGCGCGGGTGCGGCGAGGTGAAGCGGATCCGCTCCAGGCCCTCGATCTGCCCGGCGGCGCGCAGCAGCTTGGAGAAGGCCTCGCGGTCGCCCAGGTCGGAGCCGTAGGCGTTGACGTTCTGGCCGAGCAGGGTGACCTCGATGACGCCCTCGTCGACCAGCGCCTCGATCTCGGCGAGGACGTCGCCGGGGCGGCGGTCCTCCTCCTTGCCCCGCAGCGCGGGGACGATGCAGAAGGTGCAGGTGTTGTTGCAGCCGACCGAGATGGCCACCCACGCGGCGTACGCGGACTCGCGGCGGGTGGGCAGGGTGGAGGGGAAGGTCTCCAGCGACTCCAGGATCTCGACCTGGGCCCTGCGCTCGACCGCGGCACGCTCCAGCAGCGCGGGCAGGTGCCCGATGTTGTGGGTGCCGAACACCACGTCGACCCAGGGGGCCTTCTTGACGATGGTGTCGCGGTCCTTCTGGGCCAGGCAGCCGCCGACGGCGATCTGCATGCCCTTGTGGCGGCTCTTGACCGGCGCCAGCTGCCCGAGGTTGCCGTACAGCTTGTTGTCGGCGTTCTCGCGCACCGCGCAGGTGTTGAACACGACCAGGTCCGGGTCGCCGTCCTGCCCGGCCTTCACGTATCCGGCGTCCTCCAGCAGGCCCGACAGCCGCTCGGAGTCGTGGACGTTCATCTGACAGCCGTAGGTCACGACCTTGTAGCTCTTCAATCCGCTCTCACCGCTCACCAGACCAGGGTACGGGCAGCCGCGAATCGGTTTTCCCCACCGGTCCCCACCCGTCCGCGGCCGCCGCCGCGCGGCCGCCCCTCCCGTTCGCTGCGTGCGCCTGGCACTATCCCTGCATGGCCCCCAGCTCCGCGCCCCGAGTCGGCGCAACCCTCCGCGCGGCGGCGCGCAGCCCGCTCTGGCGGGCGGTGCTGGCCCTCGTGCTGGTGGTGGCCGCCCTCGGCGGCTGGTGGCTCTCGGCCGGCCGTACCCCGGACTACCCGCGCGGGGCGGTGGGCTTCGCGACCGGCGTGCGGGGCGGGGTGTACGACCGGTACGGGCAGCTGCTGGAGACCCACGTCGCCAAGGCGATGCCGGGGGTGCGGCTGCAGCTGGACAACTCGGAGGGCTCGATCGACAACCTGGCCCGGGTGACCAGCGGCCAGGACGACTTCGCGATCGCCACCGCCGACGCGGTCGCCCAGTACTCCGGGCCGGGCAGGGACCGGCTGCGGGCGATCGCCCGGCTCTACGACGACTACCTCCAGCTGGTCGTGCCCGCCTCCTCGCCGGTGCACCGGACGGCCGACCTGAAGGGCCTGCGGGTCGGCGTCGGCCAGCCCCTGTCCGGGGTGAACCTGGTGACCCGGCGGCTGCTCTCCTCGGCCGGACTCGACCCGGACCACGACATCCGGCCGGCCATGCTCGGCGTCGGCGACGCCGCCGAGCGGCTGCGCGAGGGCAAGCTCGACGCCTTCTTCTGGTCCGGCGGGCTGCCGACCGGCGCGCTCACCGGGCTCTCCGAACAGTTCAAGATCAGGATCGTGCCGCTCGGCGACCTCGCCGAGGCCGTCCACCGGGTCGAGGGCGGCGGTACCGACGCCTACCGGGCGGCCACCATGCCCAAGGGCACCTACCCGAACGCGGAGCCCAAGGACGCCGTCGCCACCGTGGCCGTGCCCAACCTGCTGATCACCCGGGACGACGTGGACACCGACCTGGTCCAGGGCATGACCCGGGCGGTGATAGACAGCCGCGACCAGATCGGCTCCGAGGTGCACGCCGCCCAGCTGGTCGACCTGCGCACCGCCGTCTACACCAACCCGCTCCCGCTGCACGAGGGCGCGGCGCGCTACTACCGCTCGGTGAAGCCCTAGAGGTGCCACCACCGGCTCGTGAAGCCGCAGAGGTGATGTGAAGCCCCGGAGGTGCCACCCACCGGCTCGGCGAAGCCCCAGAGGCGCCACCGCCGCTCGGTGGAGGCCCTGTGCCTAGGTCCTGCGGGTCTTCTCCGCCCTCGGCACCGCCAGGGTCACCGCGAGACCGGTCGGCCGGACCGGCGCGAAGGTGAGCGAGCCGCCGGCGGCCTGGAGCAGGGTGCGGGCGATGGAGAGGCCGAGGCCGGAGCCGTCCACGTTCTGGTGCCGCGCGCTGCGCCAGAACCGGTCGCCGGCCCGGGCCGCCTCCTCCTCGGTGAGGCCGGGCCCGGCGTCCGAGACGGTCACCGCGACCTCGCTGCGCCGCACCGCGACCAGCACCCGCACCCGGGTGCCGGCCGGGCCGAACTTGAGCGCGTTGTCGATCACCGCGTCCAGCGCGCTGCCGAAGCCGATCGGGTCCGCCATGCCGAGTGCCAGCGCCGGGCCCTCCCAGCCGAGCTCGATCCCGCGCTGCTCCGCCACCGGCCGCCAGGCGTCCGCCCGGGCCAGGGTGAGCGCGACCAGGTCGGTCGGCTCGGGCTCCGGGCGGGCGTGTTCGGCGGTGGCCAGCCCGAGCAGGTCGTCCAGCACCCGGGCGAGCCGGACGCCCTCCTCGCGGACCCTGCCGAGTTCCTCGTCGTGGCCCTCGGGCAGCTCCAGGCCCAGCACCTCGACCCGCAGCAGCAGCGCCGCCAGCGGGTTGCGCAGCTGGTGCGAGGCGTCCGCGACGAAGGCCTTCTGCTGGTCCAGGGCGAGCACCACGTGGTCGGCCATCTCGTTGAACGATCGGGCCAGGCGCTGGAGTTCGGGCGGGCCGCCGCCGGGCGCCACCCGGGCGTTCATCCGGCCGGTGGCGATGTCGTGGGTGGCCCGGTCCAGGGTCCGGACGGGGCGCAGCACCCACTCGGTGAGACGGACGGCGAGCAGCACCGCGACGATCATGGCGGCGGCCTCACCGGCCCCGATCACCAGCCAGCGGTGCAGTATCCGGGTGCGCAGTGCGCCGGTCGGGGACTCGCTGAGCACCACCGCGACCACGTCGCCGTCCCGGACCACCGGTGTGGCGATGGTCAGCGTCCGGTCGGAGGTCCACGGCCAGACCTGCGGCGGGTTGTGGCTGCGCCGCCCGTCCAGCGCCTCCTGGAAGGCCTGCTCGCCCCAGCCGGCGACCGGCACCCGCCAGTCCGCCGGGGCCGTGGCTATCGGGACGCCGTCCCGCTGGAAGATTCCGAGCCGGACGCCGTACAGGTCGTGGTAGCGCGCCACCTCGGCGTCCAGCGCGCGGCGGCGGCTGAGGTCGCCCGGCGCGGGCTCCAGGTCGCCCTTGAGGGCGGAGTCCAGGGCGGAGACGCCCGAGGTGGGCAGGTCCTGGGCGAACCTGGCCGCGTCGTCGAGCCGGTCGACCACCACCCGGGTCTGCTCGGCGGCCGCGACCGCCGCGGCGAGCGGCAGCCCGAGGGCGGCCAGGACGCAGAGCATCAGCGCGAGCAGAATGCCGAGCAGGCGGGTACGCACGAACGGTCAGTGCTCCGCGGGGGCCTGGGGAGCGTCCGCGGCGGTGGCCGGGGACTCGGGGATCAGCCGGTAGCCGACGCCCCGGACGGCCTCGACCAGGCCGGGCAGGGCCAGCTTGGTGCGCAGCGAGCCGATGTGCACCTCCAGGGTGCGGCCGTTGCCCTCCCAGCCGCTGCGCCAGACCTCGCTGAAGATCTGCTCGCGGCGGTAGACCACGCCGGGGCTCTGGGCGAGCAGCGCCAGCAGGTCGAACTCCTTGCGGGTGAGCGGCACGTCCCGGCCGTCGACGCTGACCCGGCGGCGCTCGCGGTCGATCCGGATGCCGCGCGACTCCAGCGGCCCCCGCTGCTGCGGCACGGTGTCGGGTGCGGGCGCCGCGACGGCGGCGGGCGCGGCGCCGCGCCGGGCCACGGCGTGGATCCGGGCGAGCAGCTCGCCCATGTCGTACGGCTTGGTGACGTAGTCGTCGGCGCCCAGGTTGAGGCCGTGGATCCGGGAGCGGATGTCGGCGCGTGCGGTCACCATGATCACGGGTACGCCGCTGCCGGCCCGTATCCGGCTGCAGACCTCGAAGCCGTCCCGGTCGGGCAGCCCCAGGTCGAGCAGGACCACCCGGTACGGCTCGTTGCCGTCCGGCACCAGCGCGTCGAGCGCCTCGTGCCCGCTGCGGGCGTGCCTGACCTGGAAGCCGTGACGCCCGAGCACCGCGACCAGCGCGGCGGCCACGCGTTCGTCGTCCTCGACGAGCAGCAGTCGCATCGTTCCTCCTCTCCCGGACGGTTCCCGGGGTGTCACGTGATGTTCACGGGCCCCCACCGGGCAGGTCCCGGTTCTGCGCAGTATGGGCCAGCGGAGCGCCGGACGCCAGGCTCGGCCATGTCCCGGACCCCTGCGGGACGCCGTGCGGCGGGGCGGGTGCCCGCTGTCACCGTGCCCCCGTCCGGGACTCGTGAACGGCCCGCGCCCGGCGTGTGGCCGGATCGTGATCCTCAAGTTCCGCTCAGATCGGCTGACGTGACATCGCCAGCGCTCCTATGGTCACCCCACCGGGGGCCGCGGCTCCGCCGGCCTCGGCCCCCGGCTTTCCTATCACCATTGCCGCCCAAGGGAGTTCAGCTCTCGGGCCGATACCAGGGAGCAGGCGCGATGACCGAGAGCCTCACCAAGGACTCCAGCGCCGCAGCCGCCCCCCTGGTGGTGATGAGCGGGGTGAACAAGCACTTCGGCGCCCTGCACGTGCTCCAGGACATCGACCTGGAGATCAAGCAGGGCGAGGTGGTGGTCCTGATCGGCCCCTCCGGCTCGGGCAAGTCGACGCTCTGCCGGACGATCAACCGGCTGGAGACCATCGACTCCGGCACGATCACCATCGACGGCCGCCCGCTGCCCGCCGAGGGCCGTGAGCTGGCCCGGCTGCGGGCCGAGGTCGGCATGGTGTTCCAGAGCTTCAACCTGTTCGCGCACAAGACGGTGCTGGAGAACGTGGTGCTCGGCCAGGTCAAGGTCCGCGGGATCGCCCGCGAGAAGGCCGTGGCCACCGCCAAGGAGCTGCTGGAGCGCGTCGGTGTCGGCGCGCAGGCTGCGAAGTTCCCGGCCCAGCTCTCCGGCGGGCAGCAGCAGCGCGTCGCGATCGCCCGGGCACTGGCGATGAACCCGAAGGTGATGCTCTTCGACGAGCCCACCTCGGCGCTCGACCCGGAGATGATCAACGAGGTGCTGGAGGTCATGCGCCAGCTGGCCGCCGACGGCATGACGATGGTCGTCGTCACCCACGAGATGGGCTTCGCCCGCTCCGCCGCCAACCGCGTGCTCTTCATGGCGGACGGCCGGATCGTCGAGCAGAACACCCCCGAGGCCTTCTTCACCGCGCCGCGCAGCGACCGCGCGAAGGACTTCCTCTCCAAGATCCTGCACCACTGACCGTCCCCGGCCTTCCCGGCCTTCCCGGACGTCCCGGAGCTTCCGGGTCTTCCCGACCTACCGGGCCGGCACCCGTCGGCAGTGGCAAGGGCGCCGCCGCCCGACCCCGCCGACCCCGGCCAACGTCCTGTCGCCAGAGCCCGGTCGACCCGTGGCCCAGCCCGAGGAGAGCTACCCTCATGAAGACCCGTCGCACCCTCGCCGTCGCGCTCTGCGCCATCGCGCTGACCGCCACCGCCGCCTGTGGCAAGGACGGCACGCCCGGTGACACCGCCGCCGGCGCCAGCAACGCCCCGAAGCTGCCCACCTACACGGTCAAGACCGACCCGAAGGTGGACTCGCAGGTGTTCACCGAGGCCAGGAAGCGCGGCCAGCTGATCATCGGCGCCAAGGCCGACCAGCCGAACCTCGGCTTCGAGGACGTCGCCAGCGGCGACCGCAGCGGCTTCGACATCGAGATCGCCAAGATGATCGCCGCCGACCTCGGCTTCAGCCCGCAGCAGATCAAGTGGGTGACCCTGGTCTCCTCGCAGCGCGAGCCTGCCATCTCCAAGGGCCAGATCGACTTCTACGTCGGCACCTACAGCATCAACGACGAGCGCAAGAAGTCGGTCTCCTTCGCCGGCCCGTACTACATCGCCGGCCAGGACCTGCTGGTGAAGTCGGACAACACCGCCATCACCGGCCCGGAGTCGGTCAACGGCAAGAACGTCTGCACCGCCACCGGCTCCACCTCGATCAAGAACATCCAGCAGTACTCGCCGAAGATCACCCAGTTCGACACCTACTCGGCCTGCGTCGAGAAGCTGATGTCCGGCGAGGTCGACGCCGTCACCACCGACGACGCCATCCTCAAGGGCTACGCCTCCAAGTACGCGCCCAAGCTCAAGGTGGTCGGCAAGCCGTTCACCACCGAGAACTACGGCGTCGGCCTGAACAAGGACGACGCGGCGCTGCGGGCCGCGATCAGCGACGCCCTCAAGGCCCACCAGGACAACGGCGACTGGAAGAAGGCGTACGACGCCACCCTCGGCCTCTCCGGCTCGGCCGCGCCCACGCCGCCAGCCCTGGAGCGGTACTGATCCGCCCGTTGACCAACGTTCCTGACCACTCCTGAGAGGAGGGCCGCCGGATGGGTTTCCTGTTCGAGGACGGCAACTTCGCGCTGTTCCGCGACGGCTTCCTGCAGACGATCGAGCTGAGCGCGCTCAGCGCACTGCTCGCCCTGCTGCTGGGCACCCTGCTGGCGGCCTTCCGGGTCTCCCCCGTCCCGGTGCTTCGCGCCTTCGGCACCGGCTGGGTGACGCTCTTCCGCAACACCCCGCTGACCGTGCTCTTCTTCGCCGTGACGTTCGGGCTCCCGCCGCTCGGCGTGCACTTCAGCCACCTCACCTTCGCGGTGCTGGCGCTGGGCAGCTACACCGCGTCCTTCGTCTGCGAGGTGCTGCGCTCGGGCATCAACACCGTGCCGCTCGGCCAGGCCGAGGCGGCCCGCAGCCTCGGCATGACCTTCGGCCAGACGCTCACCCAGATAGTCCTGCCGCAGGCCGCCCGGACGGTGCTGGCCCCGATGAGCAGCGTCTTCATCGCGCTGCCGAGGAACTCGGCGATCGCCGGCGCGTTCAGCGTCGCCGAGCTGTACAGCGTGCAGCAGACGTTCTCCGAGCGCGGCTACTCGATCTTCGCGATCTTCTTCTGGGTGGCCTGCGCCTACCTGGTGATCAGCGCCGCAGTCGCCGTGCTGTTCCGCTTCCTGGAAGACCGACTGGCGGTGGCCCGATGAGTGAGCAAAGCGAGCGAATGACGGAGATGTGCGCGTCGGCGCACGCCCCTGCCGGGCGAAGCGAGGTGGACGCATGAGCTCCCTCTTCAGCCGCCCGTCGACGGCCAGCGTCCTCTACGACGCACCCGGCCCGCGGGCCCGCTCCCGCTACCGGCTGTTCGGCGTGCTGTCGCTGGTCGCGATCGCCGGGCTGCTCTGGTACGCCTTCTCGGCCCTCGCCGACAACGGCCAGTTCGACGCCCAGCTCTGGGACGTGTTCCAGTACACCGCCGTCCAGCAGCGGATCGTCGACGGCCTGGTGTCCACCCTGGAGGCCTTCGGGCTGGCGGCGCTATTCTCGCTCGCCCTGGGCGCGCTGCTGGCCGCCGGACAGCTCTCCGACCACAAGCCGGTGCGCTGGGCGGCCGTCTCCTTCGTCCAGTTCTTCCGGGCGATGCCGCTGCTCATCCTGATCGTCGCGCTCTACTACGCGTTCTTCGCCAAGCAGCCGATGTGGGCGCTGGTGCTCGGCCTCACCCTCTACAACGGGTCCGTCCAGGCCGAGATCATCCGCAGCGGCGTCAACGCCGTCCCGCGCGGCCAGGGCGAGGCGGCCTACGCGCTCGGCCTGCGCAAGACCCAGGTGATGACCACCATCCTGGTGCCGCAGGCGGTCCGCTCGATGCTGCCGACGATGATCGGCCAGCTGGTCGTGACCCTGAAGGACACCTCACTCGGCTTCATCATCACCTACCACGAGCTGCTGTTCGTCGGTAAGGCGATCGCCAGTCAGCCGATCAACGCGGCGGGCTTCCCCTACATCCCCGTGGTGCTGGTGATCGGGCCCATCTACATCGCGATGTGCCTGCTGCTCACGGCGCTCGCCCGGTGGATCGAAGCACGCGGCCGTCGCGGCGCGAACCGGCGCACATCGGCTGCTGCTTGACGGACACGCAGGTGAACTGTTGCATTGCTCTTCGTGACACCATCCGGGACCATCCTCGCGGCATATGACGCCACCCCGTCGGCCTGCCCATGCCCGGAGGTCCCGGACGGCACCGCACCGGCCGGCCCGCGCCCGGAGGTCCCGGCATGGACCCGGTGATCGTGGTCGGGGCCGGGCCGGTCGGCCTGGCCCTGGCCCTCGCGCTGGCCCGGCACGAGGTGCCGACCATAGTCCTCGACGAGGGTTCCGGGCTCTGCCCCGAGGGCCCGCGCAGCGTCGTCCTCGGGGCCGACACCGCCGCCTTCCTGACCCGGATCGGCTACCCGAGGGCCGTCTCGGACGCCGCCCAGTGGGACGCCTTCGCCATCTGGCGCCGCCGCCAGGAGGTGCTCCGGATCGACCTCGCCGACACCCCCGTCCTGCACCTGCCCCAGCACCGGCTCCAGCGCGGCCTGCGCGACGCACTCACCGGCACCCCGCTGGTCCGGCTGGTCCCGCTGAGCCGGGTCACCCGGCTCGAACAGGACCGCGACGGCGTCAGCGTCCACACCCGCAATCCCCGGGACAGCACCGAGACCTGGTGGCGCGGCAGCCACCTGGTCGGCTGCGACGGCGCCCGCTCCACCGTCCGCAAGCTGCTGAAGATCCGCTTCCCCGGGCGGCCGGCCGTCGACCGCAACGCCATCGCCACCGTCCGGGTCGACCTGCCCTTCACCGAGGCCCGGCTGCACCGCGAGCCGCCGTGGCGCGGCGACCGCGAGGCCTCCGCCCGCCCGCTGCCGGACGGCGTCTGGCGCCTCGACTGGCGGCTGCCCCCGGGCAGACCCGCGCCCACCGAACCGGTCGACCCGCACGCCACCTGGCCCGGCATCGTCACCGGCGACACCCTGCTCACCCGGGTCACCGCCACGCTCACCGGCTGGTGCGGCGAACTCCCCCGGTACGAGCTGCTCGCCGCCGCCGACCACACCGCCCAGCAGCGCCTCGCCGCCCGGTTCCGCAGCGGCCGCTGCTTCCTCGCCGGCGACGCCGCCCACCTGCACGGCGCCCTCGGCATGCAGAACCTCACCGACGGGCTCCGCGACGCCGACAACCTCGCCTGGCGGCTCGCCCTCGCCTGGCACCTCCACTCCGGCGGCCCCCAGCCCGGCGGCTCGCTGCTCGACGGCTACGAGTCCGAGCGGCGCGGCGCGGTCGGCGCCCGGCTGCGCGCCGTCGACCAGGCCATGCCGCTGCTGCGCCCGCTGCGCGGCTGGCAGGCCACCCGCCGCTCGCTGATCAGCGGCTCGTTCCGCAAGCACGCGCCGCTGCTCGCCGACGGCCAGCTCGGCACCGGACGCTTCGGCGGCGCCCCCGCCTACCCGGCCGCCCCCTCCGGCGTCCCCGGGCGGGTGCCCGTCCAGCGCGGCGCGCGCGGCAGCACCTCGCTCAGCGAACTGCTGCCCGCCACCTCCCCCGGCGTGCTCGTCCCGGACCTGCCGGTGCTCGCCACCGACGGAACGCCGGACCAGCTGCACGCCCGGCTCGGCTCGACCTTCCTGTTGCTGCTGGTCGCCCCCGGCACCACGGTCTGGTCCGCCGAGCACTGGCTGGGCGCCGGGCTGATGCCCCGGCTGGCCGAGGTCTCAGCGGCGCTGCCGGTGCCGGCCGAGGTGCTGGTCACCGAGGAGTACCCGGGCGCCGGGCCGCACACCGTGCTGCTGATCCGGCCCGACGGCCACCTGGTCGGCGTCACCCAGGGCGCGGCCGCCGAGGACCTCCAGGCGCTGGCGGACGGGGCCCGGGGCGGGCCGCAGCCGCTGACCGGCGGCGCGGAGTCCGCAGCGCCCGCCGGCGAGCCGGTGGACTCGCCGGTGGACTCGCCTAGCGGGCCACCTCGGTGACCCGGCTCTCCCGGACCACCGTGACCCGGATCTGCCCCGGGTAGGTCAGCTCCTCCGCCACCTGCTTGGCGACCTCACGGGCGATCACCTGCGCCCCGAGGTCGTCCACCTCCTCCGGCCGCACCATCACCCGCACCTCGCGGCCGGCCTGCATCGCGTACACCTTGGCCACCCCGTCGTGTGCCCGGGCGATCTCCTCCAGCCGCTCCAGCCGGCGCACGTAAACCTCCAGCGACTCCTTGCGTGCGCCCGGCCGGCCGCCCGAGCAGGCGTCGGCGGCCTGGGTCAGCACCGCCTCGACCGTCCGCGGCTCCACCTCCCCGTGGTGGGCCGCGATCGCGTGCACCACGTCCGCGGACTCGCCGTGCCGCCGGGCGAACTCCGCGCCGATCGCGGCATGGCTGCCCTCGGCCTCGTGCGTCATCGCCTTGCCGATGTCGTGCAGCAGGGCCGAGCGGCGCACCGGCTCCGGGTCCACCCCGAGCTCGGCGGCCATCATCCCGGCCAGGTGCGCCGACTCCACCAGGTGCCCGAGCACGTTCTGCCCGTACGAGGCCCGGTAGCGCAGCGTGCCGAGGGTGCGGACCAGCTCCGGGTGCATCGCGCCGACCCGCACCGCCAGCAGTGCGTCCTCTCCGGCCCGGACGCAGCGCCGCCCGACCTCCTCGCGGCTGCGCTCGTGGAGGTGCTCGATCCGCATCGGGTGGATCCGGCCGTCCTCGACCAGCTGCTCCAGGGTCAGCCGGGCGGTCTCCCGGCGGACCGGGTCGAAGCAGGAGAGCTGCACCGAGGCCGGGGTGTCGTCGATGATCAGATTGACGCCGGTGACCGCCTCGAAGGCGCGGATGTTGCGGCCCTCGCGGCCGATGATCCGGCCCTTCATCTCCTCGTTCGGCAGTCGGAACACCGACACCGCCGTCTCGGCGGTCTGCTCGGCCGCCAGCCGCTGGACGGCCCCGGCGACGATCCCCCGGGCGCGCTCCTCGCCCTCCTCCTTGGCCGCCCGCTCGATCTCCCGGACGGTCACGGCCGCCTCGCGCCGGGCCTGCGCCTCGACCTCCCGGACGAGCTGGGCCCGGGCCTGCCCGGCCGAGAGCCCGGCGGCCCGCTCCAGCGCCGCCGACCGGCGCCGCACCAGCTCGGCAGCCTCGCCCCGGGCCTGCTCCAACGCGGCCGAACGCTCGGCGAGTTCGCCCTCCCGGGCCCGGAGCCGGCGCAGCTCCTCGGTCAACCGTTCCTCGCGCCGGTCGAGTTCGGCCCGCAGCTGCTCGGCCTGCTCCTCGGCCCACCGCCGGGCCCGCTCGGTCTCGGCCATGGCGCGCCGCTGGGCGCTCCGGAGGCGTCTGACCATCAGCCAGGCCGACGCCACGACGGCGATCAGCACCACCGCCGAGAGCAGGGAGGCGACCGTTCCGGTGCTCAGCGCGATCCTCATCCTGGCCACTCCCCGTCCCTGCACGGCACGCCGTCCGGGACCAACCACGACCGGGCCCGGGCATGGCTGCCCGAGGCGCGGCCGAGGCGTGATCGACGCACTCCCGCACTGAGTGCGAGGCTAAGCGCAGGTTACGAAACGGTCAAGACTGGACTGGGAGTTGGCCAACTCCCACACCACACCGCCGTCACTCCCACCCGTCAGCGGGTGCTCCGTCCACGTCCTCTTCCTCCGGGCCCGCCCCCGAAGCCTCCTCGTCCAGTGCCTCGCGGACCACCCGGAAGGCCAGGCCCTCGGAGTAGCCGCGCCGGGCCAGCACGCCGACCAGCCGGCGCATCCGGGCCTGCCGCTCCAGCCCGCGGGTCGCCCGGAGCTTGCGCTCGACCAGCGCCCGGGCCGCCTCGGTCTCGTCGTCGTGGTCGAGCTGTGCGACGGCCTGCTCGACCAGCTCGCCGGCCACGCCCTTGGTCCGCAGCTCCTGGGCCAGCGCCCGCCGGGAGAGCCCCCGGACGGCGTGCCGGGACTCCACCCAGGCCCGCGCGAAGGCCGCGTCGTCGATCAGCCCGACCTCCTCCAGCCGGGTCAGCACCTGCTCGGCGACCTCGTCCGGAATCTCCCGCTTGCGCAGGGCGTCGGCGAGCTGCTTGCGGCTCTTGGCCGCTCCGGTGAGCAGCCGCAGGCAGATGTCCCGGGCGCGGGCCTCGGGATCGGCCGATTCCTCCGCCCTGCCCGCACGCGCCGCCCGGCGCGGCTTCTCCGCCGGGCCCTCGCCGCCCTGAGCCTCCGACGCCGTGTCGTCCGTCCGGCCCCGGCCGCGGGCCCGACGGCCGCGCGCCCCTGCGGCAGGGGAGGCAGGGGCGGCCGCACCCCCGTGACCGGCCGCCCCTCCCCCGGCGCGATGGCCGGGGGGCTCCTCCTGCACCAGCGCCGAACGACGCCGGCGCCGCCCGGTGGGCAGCTCGGACGCGGACACCAGGCCGAGCCCGCCGTCCGGCTCTCCCGGGCCCGACGCCAGGCTCAGTCCCGATGCCCGCCGCGGGACCCGTACCGGCTCCGACTCCGCCACCGCGGCGAACCAGTCCGGCGGACCGTAGTCGTCGTCATCCTCCGGGCCCGCCGGGCCGCCGCCCACCATGTCGTGCTGCATCAACGGCTCAGGCCTTGGCGGCCGCCGCCGTCTTCTTCGCCGCGGCCGTCTTGGCGGCGGTCGCGGTGATCGGCTTGGCAGCGCCGTCGGCGGTCGGCGCCTCGGCCTCGACGGCCGGCTCCTCCGTCTTCGGACCGATGCCCAGCTTGCTCTTGATCTTCTTCTCGATCTCGTCGGCCAGCTGCGGGTTGTCCTTCAGGAAGTTGCGGGCGTTCTCCTTGCCCTGGCCCAGCTGGTCGCCCTCGTAGGTGTACCAGGCACCCGACTTGCGGATGAACCCGTGCTCGACACCCATGTCGATCAGGCCGCCCTCGCGGCTGATGCCCACGCCGTAGAGGATGTCGAACTCGGCCTGCTTGAACGGCGCCGCGACCTTGTTCTTGACGACCTTGACCCGGGTGCGGTTGCCGACCGCCTCGGTGCCGTCCTTCAGGGTCTCGATCCGGCGGATGTCCAGACGGACGGAGGCGTAGAACTTCAGCGCCCGGCCACCGGTCGTGGTCTCCGGCGAGCCGAACATGACGCCGATCTTCTCGCGGAGCTGGTTGATGAACACCGCGGTGGTGTTCGACTGGTTCAGCGCACCGGCGATCTTGCGCAGCGCCTGGCTCATCAGCCGGGCCTGCAGACCGACGTGCGAGTCACCCATCTCGCCCTCGATCTCCGCGCGCGGGACCAGGGCCGCGACGGAGTCGATGATCACCAGGTCGATCGCGCCGGAGCGGATCAGCATGTCGGTGATCTCCAGGGCCTGCTCACCGGTGTCCGGCTGGCTGACCAGCAGGGCGTCGGTGTCCACGCCGAGCTTCTTGGCGTACTCCGGGTCGAGCGCGTGCTCCGCGTCGACGAAGGCGACCGTGCCGCCGGCCCGCTGGGCGTTGGCCGCCAGGTGCAGGGTCAGCGTGGTCTTGCCGGAGGACTCGGGGCCGTAGATCTCGACCACCCGGCCACGCGGGATGCCGCCGACCCCGAGGGCGACGTCCAGTGCGGTGGATCCGGTGGAGATCACGTCGATCGGCTCGTTGGCCTTCTCGCCCAGGCGCATCACCGAGCCCTTGCCGAACTGCCGCTCGATCTGAGCGAGTGCGGTCTCAAGGGCCTTCTCGCGGTCCGTACCTGCCATGGCTTCCACCCTCGGGTTCTGTGCTGTGCGCTTCATCGTCCTCGACGCTAGCGCGTCCCACTGACAAACGGCCCTGACCGGGCTCTGCCTGTGGAAAACTCCTCGCCGGAGAGTACAAAGAACATCTGTTCGATTCAAGCCTCACCCATTCGAACTACCGCTCCCCGCCCCTGCCCTCCGAGCCCCGGTCCGCCTCGGACCGCTGGTCAGCCCCCTGATCGTCGCTCCGAGCCGCGTTCCGGCCTTCGTTCCCACGGTCACTCCAGCCGTCGCCCTGACCGCCTCCCGGCCCGGACCCCGCCCCGACCATCCGCCGCAGCCGCCGCGCCGCCTCCCGGCGCAGCTCCCGCCGGGCACGCCGCTGCGCCCCCCGGTCGATCCGCGGATCGGTGGCCACCTCGTACCGGCGCACGTACGTCCCGACGAAGCCCTGCAGGGTGGCCGCCGCCGGGATGGCGATCAGCGCGCCCACCGCCCCGAGCAGCGCCGCGCCCGCGATCACCGCGCCGAACGCCACCGCCGGGTGCACGTCCACCGTCTTCGCGGTGATCCGCGGGTGCAGCAGGTAGTTCTCGACCTGCTGGTAGACCACCACGAACACCAGCACCCAGAGCGCGTCCACCGGCTCCACCGTGAGCGCGACCAGCACCGGCAGCGCGCCCGCCAGGTACGTCCCGATGGTGGGCACGAACTGCGACATGACGCCGACCCAGACCGCCAGCGCCGCCGAGTACGGCAGGTCGAGCAGCGCGAACATCACCCAGTGCGCGAGCGCCGACGCCACCGCGAGCAGCGCCCGGGAGTAGAGGTAGCCGCCGGTCTTGGCCAGCGCGATCTCCCAGGCCCGCAACACCTCGCCCTGCTTGGCGGGCGGCAGCAGCGAGCAGACCGTCCGGCGCACCCGGGGGCCGTCGGCGGTGAAGTAGAAGGTGAAGAGGCCGACCGTGAAGGCCTGGAAGAGCCCGCCGATCAGGGTGGAGGAGACGCCCCAGACGTTGTCGGCGGCCTGCTGGGCGTAGGTCTCGATGGCGCCGGAGTCCTTGAGCAGCTTCTTCTGCAGCTCGTCCAGCGAGAGGTCCTGGTGGAAGGTCCGGTTGGCCCAGTTGATCAGGTTGTCGAGCAGGTGCGGCAGGTCCACCGCGATCTTCGCCACCTGGTCGACCAGCAGGGTGCCGAGCGCGGCCAGGAAGCCCGCCACCGCGACCGCCACCGCGACGAAGACCAGGAAGGTGCCGACGCCCCGGCGCACCCCGCGGGCCGCCATCCGGTCGACGGCCGGCTCCAGCGCCAGCGAGAGGAAGAAGGCCACCAGCAGCATCACGAAGAGGTCGATCAGCTGGTGGAAGGCCCAGTCGGCGAGCTGGAACAGCCCGACCATGAGCAGTGCCAGCACCATCGCCCGGGGAAGCCAGCGCGGCATCCCGGTGCCCCAGAGCCCGTCGGCCACTCCCCGGGCCGGCTCCGGTGCGGATGGGGATGCGGATGCGGGCGGCGGTCCCGCGGCCTCGTCGACGGCCCGCGCCGACCTGTCCGAATTCTTCGGTTCTGCGCTGCTTGTCACTCGGACAGTCTGTCCCATGCCCGACGCCCGTCCGAGCACCGGGCGCCGGGCGCCCGCTCAGCGCAACTGCGCCGACACGCCCTGGGTGTCGCAGACCACCCGCCAGACGTCCTTGGCCTCCCAGCCCGCCTCCAGGGCCTGACGCACCGTCCGCCCGCCCAGCTCGGTCATCACGTGGTCGGTGGCGAAGGACTCCGCGTACACCTCGCCGAAGTGCGCGTACATCCGCCGCCAGAACTCCGTCAGCCTCATGCGCACCAGTATCCCGGACCGCCGCCGGAGGCCCTAAGGCCGCCAGTCGGCCGCCTCCAGCGCGTACTCGACCTCGCCCAGTTCGGTACCGGGGACGGGCTCCGGGTAGTCCTCGTGGAAGGTGCGGACGTAGCGGAGGCCGGTCTTCTCCATCACCCGCCGCGAGCCGCCGTTGACCGCCATCGTGTACGCCACCACCCGGCGCACGCCGAGCCCGGTGAAGCCGTGGCGGACCAGCGCCCGCGCGCCCTCGGTGGCGTAGCCGTGCCCCCAGGCCGCCCGGCGCAGCCGGTACCCGAGCTCGACCTCGCCCCGGTCCGCCCGATTCGTCGGGCGGAACTCGAACCACCCCAGGAAGGCCCCGCCGGCCCGCTCCTCGGCCGCCCACCAGCCGAGGTCGCCGTACCGCTCGTAGTGCGAGAGGTAGAGCGGCAGCAGGGTGCCCTCGACCACGTCGCGCGGGGTGGGGCGGCCGCCGGTGAGGTAGCGCATCACCTCGGGGTCGCCGTCGAGCTCCACCAGGCGGTCGGCGTCGGCGGCGGTGAAGCGGCGCAGTACCAGCCGCTCGGTGGCGAGGTGGACGGTCATGGTCCGATCCTGCCCCGCCCCGGCCGCGCCCGTCACCGGGTTTTCAGTGCGGCAGCGCGAGCGCCCCGGCGCCGTAGTACTGGCGGTCGCCGCAGCCGAGCGGCCCGGGCGGGCAGGCGGCCGCCGCGGTGGCGGCCAGCAGGGCGGCGAGCCGGTCGGAGCCCCAGTCCGGGTGGAGCGCGGCGGCCACCGCGACCGCGCCGGTGACGTGCGCCGCGGCCATCGAGGTGCCGGCCAGCGCGGCGTACTGCCCGCCGGGCCAGTCGGAGACGATCGCGCCGTGCGTGCCGGCGTCCGGGTCCCCGCCGGGGGCGGCCAGCGAGACCTTGCCGCGCCCGTAGTTGGAGTACGCCGACGGGCTGCCGTCCCGGTTGACGGCGGTCACCGTGACCACGCCGGGCAGCTCGCCTGGCAGCCGGACGCACTCGGTGCCGAGGTAGCGGGACTGCGCCGGGCCGGAGGTGCGGTCGTTGGGGCTGCGCTCGTCGGTGCGGGCGGCGCCGAGGTCCTGCCCGTCGTTGCCGGCCGAGGCCACCACCACCGCGCCCTGCCGCCGGGCGTAGCCGACCGCGCGGTCCACGGCCGCGGTCAGCGCGGCCTGGTCGGGGTCCTGCGGGCAGTTGTACTTCCACGGGTCGGCGAAGTAGCTGTTGTTGATCGCCTTGGCGCCGTGGTCGGCGGCCCAGAGCATGCCGCAGACGATGTTCTCCGCGTAGTACTGGCCGAGCGGGCCGAGCAGTCGGACGGCGGCGATCCGGACGCCGGGTGCCACGCCGCTGACGCCGTGGCCGTCCCGGGCGGCACCGACGATCCCGGCGACGTGGGTGCCGTGGCCGCTCTCGCCGACACCGAGGTCGGGCCGCCAGGCGCCGGTCCGGGCGTCGGGGCGGCCGTCGGCGCAGGAGGCGGAGCTCTTCGGGTCGACGGCGGCGCGCAGGTCCGGGTGGCTGTCGTCGACGCCGGAGTCGAGCACCGCGACCAGCACCTTGCGCAGCGCGTCGGCGGAGGGCGCGCCGGGGCCGGCGGAGGGGCTGCGCAGCAGGGTGGCCGAAGTGTCGCCGGCCGGGTCGCCCGAGGCACCGAGCATGGCGAGGTTCCAGGCGTCGCGCTCGCCCGGGTCGGCCACGGTCGCGGTCTCGTCGTCGGCGCCGTCGGCGCTGCGGCGGCCGCCCGCGCCGAGGCCGCCGTCGGTGCTGCGGCCGCCGTCGGTCCGGTCGGCGCCCGTCCCCGCGCCGAAGTCCCCGGCGCCGTCCAGCGGCCGGGGCGGGCCGGGCACCGGCGCGGTCCGGGTGGCGCCGACCGCGGCCACCCCGGGGCGGGTACGGACCTTGTCGGCGAAACCGCCGGGGGCGTACGCGAGCACCGCCCCGATCTGCGGGTACTCCTGGACGACCTGCCCGCCGGCGGCGCGCGCCTCGGCGCCTGCCCTGGCGGCCCCGGCGGCGTCCTCCTGCTCGGCCAGCACCAGGTAGCTGAGGTAGGAGCGGCCGGGCCCGGCCACGTACGGGACGGCGCCGCCGACCACCAGTGCGGTGAGGAGCATGGCGAGCAGTGCCCGGAGGGGGCCGCGGGCCCGGTGCGGGCCGGTCTGGGCGGGACCACAGCCGGACGGGTGCGCCTGCGCCATGGCACGTCTCCGCTCGTCGGTCCCGGTCGGTCGCGGGAGCTCCGGTGGTCACGGGGGGCTGGTTGTCATGGAAGAGCCCTGGGTCTGAATCATCACCATATGAGTCGATTGTCCTCTTTGCCTTTTTTAGCTGCACGGGTGGCACCCGGCCGGCGTCCCGGCCGCCCATCGCCCGCCGGCCCGCCCGTTGTCGGTGCCACCCGGCACCATGGGGGCATGGCGCCGCAGACCCACCCCCAGCCGCCCGCCGACCCGCTGGCCGGATTCGCCCCGGCCACCCGGGCCTGGTTCACGGGCGCCTTCCACGCGCCCACCACCGCCCAGGCGGAGGCCTGGCACGCCATCGGGCAGGAGACGGACGTCCTGGTGGTCGCCCCCACCGGCTCCGGCAAGACGCTGGCCGCCTTCCTCTCCGCCCTGGACCGCCTCAGCAGCACCCCGGTGCCCACCGAGCCGAAGCGCCGCTGCCGCGTCCTCTACATCTCGCCGCTCAAGGCCCTCGCCGTCGACGTCGAGCGCAACCTCCGCGCCCCGCTGGCCGGCCTGCGCCAGGCCTCCGTCCGCCTCGGCCTGCCCGAGCCGGACGTCCAGGTCGGTATCCGCTCCGGCGACACCCCGGCCGCCGACCGCCGCCGCTTCGCCACCCACCCGCCGGACATCCTGATCACCACCCCCGAGTCGCTCTTCCTGCTGCTCACCTCCGCCTCCCGCGAGGCGCTGCGCGGCATCGACACGGTGATCCTGGACGAGGTGCACGCCGTCGCGGGGACCAAGCGCGGCGCCCACCTCGCGCTCTCGCTGGAGCGGCTGGACGAGCTGCTGGAGCACCCGGCCCGCCGGATCGGCCTCTCCGCCACCGTCCGCCCGGTCGAGGAGGTGGCCCGTTTCCTCAGCCCCCGGCGCGGCGCCACCGTCGTCCAGCCGGCCGCCGCCAAGGAGTTCGACCTCTCGGTCGTCGTCCCCGTCCCCGACCTGGACGACCTCCCGCCCGCCCCCGGCGTCGGCGGCGCCGCCGACAGCGACCCGGCCCGGCCGGGGTCACCTCCCGGCCCCCAGGCCGGGGGCGCCTCGATCTGGCCACACGTCGAGGAGCGGATCGTCGACCTGGTCCAGGCCCACCGCTCGACCATCGTCTTCGCCAACTCCCGCCGCCTCGCCGAGCGGCTCTGCAACCGGCTCAACGAGATCGCCGTCGAGCGCGCCACCGGTGAGCGGCTGCCCGAAGCACACTCCCCGGCCCAGGTGATGGCCGAGTCCGGCGTCGCCAAGGGCGCCCCGCCGGTCATCGCCCGCGCCCACCACGGCTCGGTCTCCAAGGAGCAGCGCGCCCTGGTCGAGGAGGAGCTGAAGGCAGGCCGGCTGCCCGCCGTGGTCGCCACCTCCAGCCTGGAGCTGGGCATCGACATGGGCGCCGTCGAGCTGGTCGTCCAGGTCGAGTCCCCGCCCTCGGTCGCCTCCGGACTCCAGCGGGTCGGCCGGGCCGGCCACCAGGTCGGCGCCGTCTCCACCGGCGTCTTCTTCCCCAAGTACCGGGGTGACCTCGTCCAGTCCGCCGTGGTCACCGAACGGATGAGGGCCGGCCGGATCGAGGCGCTGCGCATCCCGCGCAACCCGCTGGACGTGCTGGCCCAGCAGCTGGTCGCGATGACGGCGCTGGACACCTGGCCGGTGGACGACCTGATCGCCCTGGTCCGCCGGGCCGCGCCGTTCGCCACCCTGCCGCAGTCCGCCTTCGACGCCGTGCTCGACATGCTGGCCGGCCGCTACCCCTCGGACGCCTTCGCCGAGCTGCGCCCCCGCCTGGTCTGGGACCGGGTGGCCGGCACCGTCACCGGCCGCCCCGGCGCCCAGCGGCTCGCCGTGACCTCCGGCGGCACCATCCCCGACCGCGGCCTGTTCGGCGTCTTCATCGCGGGCAGCGCCGCGTCCGATGCGAAGACCGGCAGGAAGGGCGGCGGCCGGGTCGGGGAGCTGGACGAGGAGATGGTCTACGAGTCCCGGGTGGGGGACGTCTTCACCCTCGGCACCACCTCCTGGCGGATCGAGGAGATCACCCACGACCAGGTGCTGGTCACCCCCGCCCCCGGCATCCCCGGCCGGCTCCCGTTCTGGAAGGGCGACACCCTCGGCCGCCCGCTCGAACTCGGCCGCGCCCTCGGCGCGTTCACCCGCGAGCTGGGCGGCATGGAGCCCGCGGCCGCCACCGCCCGGCTCAAGCAGGCCGGCCTGGACGACTGGGCGGCCGGCAACCTGCTCGACTACCTCGCCGAGCAGCGCGCCGCCTGCGGCCACCTCCCGGACGACCGCACCATCGTGGTCGAGCGCTTCCGGGACGAGCTGGGCGACTGGCGGATCGTCATCCACTCGCCGTTCGGCGCCCAGGTGCACGCCCCCTGGGCGCTCGCGCTCGCCGCCCGGCTGCGCGAGAAGCACGGCCTCGACCCGCAGGTCATGCACGCCGACGACGGCATCGTGCTCCGCCTGCCCGACGCCGACCTGCTGGCCACCGACTTCGACTTCGGCGGCCCCTCCGACAAGCCCGTCACCGACGACGCCCCGGTCGGCGCCGACGCCGCCCTGTTCGACCCGGGCGAGATCGAACAGCTCGTCACCGACCAGGTCGGCGGCTCCGCCCTGTTCGCCTCCCGCTTCCGCGAGTGCGCCGGCCGCGCCCTGCTGCTCCCCCGCCGCAGCCCCGGCCGGCGCACCCCGCTCTGGCAGCAGCGCCAGCGCGCCGCCCAACTCCTCGAAGTCGCCTCCGAGTACGGCTCCTTCCCGATCGTGCTGGAGGCCGTCCGGGAGTGCCTCCAGGACGTCTTCGACGTGCCCGGCCTGGTCGAGCTGATGGGGGATCTCGAATCCCGCGCCGTCCGCCTGGTCGAGGTCACCACCCCCGAGCCGTCCCCCTTCGCCCGCTCGCTGCTCTTCGGCTACGTCGCCCAGTTCCTCTACGAGGGCGACTCCCCGCTCGCCGAGCGCCGCGCCGCCGCCCTCTCGCTCGACTCCCGGCTGCTCTCCGAACTCCTCGGCCAGGCCGAGCTGCGCGAGCTGCTCGACCCGCAGGTCCTCGCCGAGCTGGAGGCCGAGCTCCAGCGCCTCACCCCCGAGCGCCGGATCAAGGACGCCGAGGGCGTCGCCGACGCGCTGCGCCTGCTCGGCCCGCTCACCGAGGCCGAGCTCGGCGCCCGCGGCGCCGAACCGCTCTGGGCCCTGGAGCTGGAGGCCGCCCGCCGGGTGATCGCCGTACGGATCGCCGGCGAGCAGCGCTGGGCCGCCATCGAGGACGCCGGGCGCCTGCGCGACGCCCTCGGCACCCCGCTGCCGGTCGGCGTCCCCGAGGCCTTCACCGAGCCGGTCAAGGACCCCCTGGGCGACCTCCTCGCCCGGCACGCCCGCACCCACGGCCCCTTCACCGCCGCCGAGGCCGCCGCCCGATTCGGCCTCGGCACCGCCGTGGTCACCGGCACCCTGCACCGGCTCACCGCCGCGGGCCGGCTCGTCCAGGGCGAGTTCCGGCCGGTCGAGGGCCACACCGCCACCGTCGAGTGGTGCGACGCCGAGGTGCTCCGCCGGCTGCGACGCCGCTCGCTCGCCGCCCTGCGCCAGGAGGTCGAGGCCGTCCCGCCGCGCGCCCTGGCCGCCTTCCTCCCCCAGTGGCAGCACCTGGCCGGCCACCGGCTGCGCGGCCCCGACGGCCTGCTCCGGGTGGTCGAGCAGCTCCAGGGCACCGCCCTGCCCGCGTCGGCGCTGGAGAAGCTGATCCTCCCGGCCCGGCTCTCCGACTACTCCCCCAACCTGCTGGACGAGCTGATGGCGGCCGGCGAGATCGGCTGGTCCGGTGCCGGCGCCCTGCCCGGCAAGGACGGCTGGATCAGCCTGCACCTCGCCGAGACGGCCCATCTGCTGCGCCCCGAGCCGGTCCCGCCGGCCGTCACCCCCGTGCACACCGCGCTGATGGAGGCGCTGGCGGGCGGCTACGGGCTCTTCTTCCGCCAGCTCGTCGCGCACCTCCCGGACACCCCCGAGCCCGAGCTCGTCGAGGCCCTCTGGGACTTGGTCTGGGCCGGGTACGTCAGCAACGACACCCTGGCCCCGCTCCGGGCCCTGCTCGGCTCGGGCCGGACGGCCGGCGCGACCGCCCACCGCGCGCCCCGGGCCACCCCCCGCGGCCGCTACGGCGGCGCCGGCCGCCCGTTCGGCCGGATCGGCGGGGCCCTGCGCAGCGGCCCGCCGACGGTGGCCGGGCGCTGGTCGCTGCTGCCGCCCTTCGACACCGACCCGACGGTCCGCGCCACCGCCCGGGCGCAGAGCCTGCTGGACCGGCACGGCCTGCTCACCCGCGGCACGGTGGTCGCCGAGCGGGTCCCGGGCGGGTTCGCCGGGGTGTACCGGGTCCTGGCCGCGATGGAGGAGCGCGGCCGGGCCCGCCGCGGGTACTTCGTGGAGGGGCTGGGCGGTGCCCAGTTCGCCATGGAGGGCGCCGCGGACCGGCTGCGGTCGGTCAACGGCCGGCTGGAGCGGGCCCGGGCCACCGAGTGGGGTGCGGGCCCCGCGGCCGAGCCGCCGCAGGTGCTGGTGCTGGCCGCCGCCGACCCGGCCAACGCCTACGGCGCCGCACTGCCGTGGCCCGAGCCACCCGGCGCCCCGGCCGGTGACACCGGCGGGGCGGACCGGGCAGCAGGGCCGGAGGGGGCCACGGAGAGCCGGGCCGCCAAGGCACACCGGCCGGGCCGCAAGGCGGGCGCCCTGGTGGTCCTGGTCGACGGCGAGCTGGCCCTCTACATCGAGCGGGGCGGCAAGTCCCTGCTGGCCTGGCCGGAGGACGAGGGCACCCGCGCACTGGCCGCCTCGGCCCTCGCCTCGGCCGTCCGCGGGGGCGCGCTCGGCAGCGTCACGGTCGAACGGGCCAACGGCGAGCCCGCCCTCGGTTCGGCGCTCGGCGCCGCCCTGGAGGAGGCGGGCTTCCACGCCACCCCGCGCGGACTGCGGCTGCGGCCCTGACCGGCTGCCCTGGGAGACGGCCCCGGGAGACGGCCGGGCACGACGAAGGCCGCGAGGCGGGAACCCACCTCGCGGCCTTCGCACCGCAGTACTCCTGGCGCCCGGGAGATCACGGAAGGGATCACCCCGGACGCCATCCGGTCACATCACCCGATCGGAGGCTCCGCCTCCACCCGGGCCGCCGGCACACCCGTCCGGCGTGGCAACGGCCCGGTGGACCACCGGTCGGCATGGACCGGGATCAGCCCGAGCCCCCAGCCGCCGGCCGCGAGGAGCCCCAGTGCGGCACCGTCGGCCAGTTGTCCCTGGACCACCAGAACCCACCAGCCGAGCCCGCCCGCGAGCACCACCAGGCCTGCACGCAAAGGCCGGGGCATCAGCCGCCCCAGCCGTATTCGGGCTTCGGCGTACGCCGTCACAGCTCTTTGCACGACCGCCCTCCTTCGCTCGCCCCGGGCACCAGGCGCCCGGGCGTCGAGGCCAGGTCAGGCGGCGACCACGTCCATCGCGGCAGCCTTGGGCGAGAGGTTCGCCCGGTCGGTGCCGGGGGCGGGCAGCGGTACCGGTTCGAGCACCGGCCTCAGCAGTTCACCTTCGGAGAGGGTGGCCATCGCCGCAAGTTCGGCGAGCGAGAGTTCGTCACTGACCTCGCGCATGACCTCGGACATACGGACGTCGAGTGCGTCACAGATCGCGGAGAGCAGCTCCGAAGAGGCCTCCTTCTGACCCCGCTCGACCTCGGAGAGGTAACCGAGCGAAACCCTGGCGGCCGCCGACACCTCGCGGAGTGTGCGGCCCTGGCGCTGGCGCTGCCGACGCAGTACATCGCCCAGTAGGCGACGGAGCAGGATCATCGGTGCCTCCCTCCTCGGACTGCGGATCGAGATGTCACGCCCCCACCGTACCGCCTTGCCCGCTTCGCGTGCGGGGACCATGGTCGTGTTCACTCTGGGCTGCAAGGCTGTCCCCTCCCCTGTTTTGGTGTCGCACCCGGGTCGGCGGGCACCTCTTCGTACCCCCCGTGCGGCGCCCGGGCACCGCCAAGCCACTCGTTCGCCACCTGGTTTCTGCCCAACCAGGCCCTTGGATGTAACACGATCCTCCAGCTACGCCATACCCGTACGCCAGTTCGGGAGATCTCGGTTCGGTGGAGATCTTGTCGGGCGAAGCCTCTGTGACGCCTCCACGGTGGGTCAGCGACGGGTCAGTGCGTGGGCGCACCGGACGGAAGCCGCCCGACGAGCAGCTCCAGGGCGGCGGTCACCGCCCCGTGACGGATTGTGGCACGCTCCCCCGACAGCCGGGGCGAACTGACCAGACTTCCCCCCGGACCGGCGACCGCGAGGTGTACCGTGCCCACCGGCTGCCCGTCCTGCGGGTCCGGTCCCGCCACCCCGGTCGTGGCCACCCCGTAGGTGGCGCCCAGCAGCCGGCGCACGCCCTCGGCCATCTGCCGTGCCACCACCGGGTGGACCGGCCCGTGAACGGCCAGCAGGCCCTCGTCGACGCCCAGCACCGACGCCTTCAGCTCGGTCGCGTACGCGGTGACCGACCCTCGGAAGGTCGCGGACGCCCCGGGGACGTCCACCAGCGCCGCCGCCAGCAGCCCGCCGGTGAGCGACTCCGCCACCGCCACCGTGCTGCCCTCCCCGCGCAGCGCGGCGTGCGCCTTCACCGCCAGCACGTAGTCCGCCGGGGCAGCCGCCCCGGCGTCCGCCGCGTTGTCCGCCCCGCGCTCCATCCGGCCGTCCACCCCGTGCTCCCCCGTCACCGGCCCGCGCGCTCCGCCGCGATCCCCTCGCGGCGCAGCCGCAGCGCCTGCCCGATGTAGTCCAGCGCGGTGCCGACGGTCAGCAGCACCGCCAGCCCCATCAGCACGGCCCGCCCGGTGGCGAGCCAGCCGGTCAGCACCAGGACGTACATGCCGACCGCGATGCCCTGGGTGAGCGTCTTCAGCTTGCCGCCCCGGCTGGCCGGGATGACCCCGTACCGGATCACCCAGAACCGCATCACGGTGATGCCGAGCTCGCGGGCCAGGATGATCACCGTGACCCACCAGGGCAGGTCGCCCAGTACGGAGAGCCCGATCAGCGCCGCGCCCATGATCGCCTTGTCGGCGATCGGGTCGGCGATCTTGCCGAAGTCGGTGACCAGGCCCTTGCGCCGGGCCAGCTCGCCGTCGAACAGGTCGGTGATCATCGCGACCGCGAACGAGGCCCAGGCCACCGCGCGCCACTTGGGGTCGTGCCCGCCGTCGGCGAAGAGCAGCGCCACGAAGACCGGCACCAGCAGCAGCCGGAGCATCGTGAGCATGTTGGCGATGTTCCAGATCCCCGGCGCCGGCGGCACCGCGGCCGCCGGTCTGCCCGGGTGGGCCGCGGCCGGGGCGCCGGGCCCCTTGGTCATTCCCCGGCTCCCGGGGCCTGGCCGACCCGCACCTGCTCCAGCGCCTCGGCGACCAGGTCGACGCCCTCGCTGGCGACGACCCGGGCCCGGTGGAACTGGCCGATCTCGGGGTTCTCCACGCCCGTGAGCGTGGTGAGGCCGTCCGTCTCGGGAGCCTGGTGGGCGGCGCGGCCCTCGACGAGGTCGCCCTCCACCGACTCGATGAGCACCTCGACCTCGGTGCCGATCCGCTGCTCGGCCCGCTGGGCGGTCATCTCCTCGGCGAGCCGGCTGAGCCGGGCCAGCCGGTCCGCCACCACGTCCTCGGGCAGCTTGCCGTCGTAGGTCGCGGCCTCGGTGCCGTCCTCGTCGGAGTAGCCGAAGACGCCGATCGCGTCCAGGCCGGCGTGGGTGATGAAGCGCTCCAGCTCGGCGAAGTCCTCCTCGGTCTCGCCGGGGAAGCCGACGATGAAGTTGGAGCGGGCGCCGGCCTGCGGGGCCTTGCCACGGATGGTCCCGAGCAGCTCGAGGAACTGGTCGGTGGAGCCGAAGCGGCGCATCCGGCGTAGCACCGCGGGCGCCGAGTGCTGGAACGAGAGGTCGAAGTAGGGCACCACGTCGGTGGTGCCGGTCATCGCGTCGATCAGCCCGGGCCGCATCTCGGCCGGCTGGAGGTAGGAGACCCGGACCCGCTCGACGCCCTCGATCGCGGAGATCTCACCGAGCAGCGTCTCCAGCAGGCGGATGTCGCCGAGGTCCTTGCCGTACGAGGTGTTGTTCTCGCTGACCAGCACCACCTCGCGGACGCCCTGCGAGGCCAGCCACTGGGCCTCCTGGAGCACGTCGGAGGGGCGGCGCGAGATGAACGAGCCGCGGAAGGCCGGGATGGCGCAGAAGGAACATCGCCGGTCGCAGCCGGAGGCGAGCTTCACCGAGGCCACCGGGCTGTCGTCCAGCCGCTTGCGCAGGGTGCGCGGCCCGGAGGCGGGGGCGAGGCCCTCGGGGAGGTCCTCCGGCACGGTCTCGGCGGCGCCGTGGCCCGGCAGGGCGACCTCGGCGGCGGCGGCCTGGCGCTCGACCGGGCTCAGCGGCAGCAGCTTACGGCGGTCGCGCGGGATGTGCGGGGCGTGGTGGCCCCCGGACAGGATGGTCTGGAGGCGGTCGGAGATGTCGGAGTAGTCGTCGAAGCCGAGCACGCCGTCCGCCTCGGGCAGGGCGTCCGCCAGCTCCTTGCCGTACCGCTCGGCCATGCAGCCGACCGCGACGACGGCCTGGGTGCGGCCGTGCCCCTTGAGGTCGTTGGCCTCCAGGAGGGCGTCGACCGAGTCCTTCTTGGCGGCCTCGACGAAGCCGCAGGTGTTGACGACGGCGACGTCGGCGTCGGCGGCGTCGTCGACCAGCAACCAGCCGTCGGCCTCCAGTCGCCCGGCGAGTTCCTCGGAGTCCACCTCGTTGCGGGCGCATCCGAGCGTGACAAGGGCGACAGTACGGCGTTCAGGCATAGGGCCAAGATTAACGCGCGGCCGCCGGGGCCGTTCGCCCCGGAGGCCGCGCGCCCCGGATTACCGGATCTTCACCGGACCTTCGCCGGGCCGGAGCCCGCTCGTGGTCAGCCCGCCTGCGGGTCTCCGGGGGTGTACGTGACGTGCACCACCTGGCCGTTCTTGCCCGCCGGGCCGAGGTCCTTGCCGTTGACGTACACGTGCACGGCACCGGCGTTGCCGATCACCAGCTTGATCTGCTTGGGGTCGGTGAAGGTCTGGTCCTGACCCTCCTCGATGTTGTTCTGGAACAGCGACTTGCCGCTGCCGTCCAGCGCCGAGACCCAGCTGGTGTCCTTCTCGGCGACCAGCTTCACGGTCACCTTGTCGGCCGGGGCGGCCGCGATCGCCGCGACGCTGGGCGCCGGGGCGGGCGGCTGCACGCTCGGCGAGGGCGCCGGGGCGACCGAGCCGGTGCCGGAGCCGCTGGGCAGCGGCGCGCTGGCCGAGCCGGTGGTCGAGCCACCGGTCTTGCCGCTGACCAGGTTGAAACCGATCAGGACGACCACCGCGAAGATCGCGGCGACCATCGCGGCCGTCCAGTTCGGCCGGCCGCGGCCGGGGACCTTGATCGGCCCGCTGTCGATCAGCTGGGTCGGACGCTTGGTGGCCGGGGCGCCGCCGTGCGCGGCGTCGTACCGCGCCACCAGCGCCTCGCCGTCCACGCCGACCGCCCGGGCGATCGAGCGGATGTGGCCACGGGCGTAGAAGTCGCCGCCACAGCGGGCGAAGTCGTCCTCCTCGATGGCATGCACGATCGGCACCCGCACGCGGGTGGCGGTACTGACCTGGTCCACCGTGAGTCCGGCGTCGATCCGGGCAGCGGACAGCACCCGGCCGATGCTCACGGCATCGGCCGCCTGCTCCGCGCCGCCGGAAGGCTGGGCGGACGACGGGGCGTTCTCGCGGTCGGGGGACTTGCCGATGGTCACGGGGCACGCCTTTCGAGCGGATGGCCACCTGCTGGGGAACAGTCTAGGGGCGGGGGCGGATCGTTTCTCAAGCGGAACAGGCCCGAATGCGCACACCCGCCCGAACCAGGTCCCTACCGGCCACTGACCGGTTGTCAGGGCGGGGGCCGCCGTTCACCGAGGCCGTCCCTTTCCGCCCTGTGACGCCGTGTGCGTACGTTCGGTTCCGCACCTCGCGCCTACCCTCCTCCGAACGGGTGAACACCCGCCGGAGGCACCGACCGGTCAGCCGCGGATGCCGACGATCACACCGTCCAGCTCGTCCGGTTTCACCAGCACGTCGCGGGCCTTGGAGCCCTCGCTCGGGCCGACGATCCCGCGCGACTCCATCAGGTCCATCAGCCGGCCGGCCTTGGCGAAGCCGACCCGGAGCTTGCGCTGGAGCATCGAGGTCGAGCCGAACTGGGTGGAGACGACCAGCTCCGCGGCCTGGATCAGCAGGTCCAGGTCGTCGCCGATCTCCTCGTCGATCTCCTTCTTCGGCCCGCCGCCGACCGTGACGTCGTCCCGGTAGACGGCCGTCAGCTGGTCCTTGCAGTGCTGGACGATCGCGGCGATCTCCGCCTCGGTGACGAACGCGCCCTGCATCCGGATCGCCTTGCTCGCACCCATCGGCAGGAAGAGCGCGTCACCCTTGCCGATCAGCTTCTCGGCGCCCGGCTGGTCCAGGATGACCCGCGAGTCGGCCATCGCCGAGGTCGCGAACGCCAGCCGGGAGGGCACGTTGGCCTTGATCAGACCGGTGACCACGTCCACCGAGGGCCTCTGGGTCGCCAGTACCAGGTGGATGCCGGCGGCCCGGGCGAGCTGGGTGATCCGGACCACCGAGTCCTCGACGTCGCGCGGGGCGACCATCATCAGGTCGGCCAGCTCGTCGACGATCACCAGCAGGTACGGGTACGGCTTCAGCTCGCGCTCGCTGCCGAGCGGCGGGGTGACCCTGCCGGCCTTCACCGCCGCGTTGAAGTCGTCCACGTGCCGGAACCCGTACGCGGCGAGGTCGTCGTAGCGCAGGTCCATCTCGCGCACCACCCACTGGAGGGCCTCGGCGGCCTTCTTGGGGTTGGTGATGATCGGCGTGATCAGGTGCGGGATGCCCTCGTACGCGGTCAGCTCGACCCGCTTCGGGTCGACCAGGACCATCCGGACCTCGTCCGGGGTGGCCCGGGCCAGTACGGAGGTGATCAGGCAGTTGATGCAGGACGACTTGCCCGCGCCGGTCGCGCCGGCCACCAGGATGTGCGGCATCTTGGCGAGGTTGGCCATCACGGTGTGGCCCTCGACGTCCTTGCCCATGCCGACGACCATCGGGTGGGTGTCCTCCGCGGCCGTGCGCGAACGCAGCAGGTCGCCGAGGTTGACCATCTCGCGGTCCCGGTTGGGGATCTCGATGCCGACCGCGGACTTGCCCGGGATCGGGCTGATGATCCGGACGTCCGGGCTGGCCACCGCGTACGCGATGTTCTTGCCGAGCGCGGTGATCCGCTCCACCTTCACGGCAGGGCCCAGCTCGACCTCGTACCGGGTGACCGTCGGGCCGCGGGTGAATCCGGTGACCCGGGCGTCCACCTTGAACTCGCCGAAGGTGCTGGTGAGCTGCGCCACCACCTCGTCGTTGAGGGCACTGCGTGCCTTGGCCGGGCCGCCGCGCTCCAGCAGGTCGAGCGGGGGCAGCGCGTAGGTGATGCCCTCGGAGAGCTGGAGCTGCTCCATCCGCACCGGCGCCGGGGCGTGCTCCTCGGGTGCTCCCGGGCCGGCAGCGGCGCTGCGGGCGGCGGGGACGGCGGGCTCCTCCGGCGGGGCGGTGCGGTCCTGCACCTGGTGCATCATGTCCGCCACCGCGGAGGAGGCGGGCACGCCGTAGACCAGGGCGCCGTCCAGGTCGGCGGCGGCGCCCGCGGCGAGGTCCCGGGTGGCGTACGGGTCCTCCAGGTCCTTGACGAACGGATCCTTGGCGAACGGGTCCCCGTCCGGCGTCCCGGAGGCCGCCTCCGGGTCGTCCTGCTGCTTGCGCCGGCGGCGGCGCCGGCGGGCGGCCACCTCGTCCTGCGGGGTGTCGCCGTCGGTGTCCACGGTGAAGGGCAGCGCCGACGGGTCGGCGTCCTCCGGCGGCTCGGTGGAGTGCTCGCGCTCCGGCGTGCGCCCTTCGGTGAACCGGTCCTCCGGGCCGGGCTCGACCACGCCGAGCCGCACCCCGGCCGCGCGCAGCCGCTCGGGGATCCGGTTGACCGGGGTGGCGGTGGTCACCAGCAGGCCGAAGAAGGCCAGCAGCAGCAGGAGCGGCACCGCGAGCGGCGGTCCGGCGGCGGCCATCATCGGGGTCGACACGGCCCAGCCGACGATGCCGCCGGCCGCCCTTATCCGGGTCGCGCCGCTGCCCATCATGGGCGCGCCGCAGCCGATGTGGACCAGGCCGAGGACACCGACCACCAGCGCGCTGAGGCCGATCATGATCCGCCCGTTGGCCTCCGGCAGCTCCGGGTGGCGCATCAGCCGGATCCCGACCGCCGCCAGCAGGAACGGCACCAGCACGTCGAGGCGGCCGAACAGCCCGGAGACCACGTTGGTGGCCGCCTCGCCGAGCCAGCCCTGCGGGCTGAACCAGGTGCCGGCCGCGGTGACCAGCGCCAGCGCGAGCAGCAGCAGGCCGACGCCGTCCTTGCGGTGGGCCGGATCCAGGTTCTTGGCGCCGTCGCCGAAGCCGCGGAAGACCGCTCCGACCGCGTGCGCGAGGCCGAGCCAGACGGCCAGGACGGCGCGGAAGAGTATCGGCCTCGGCGGGGGCGGCGGCGCCGGAGCGGGCTTGGCCGGGGCCTTCCTCGCCGGGGCGGCCTTCTTGGCGGCCGTCTTCTTCGCGGGCGGCTTGGCCGGAGCCTTCGCCGCGGCCTTCTTGGACGGTCCCGGACTCGAACTGCGTGCCGCGCTTCCGGGCGTACGTGTGGCCATGGCTCAGCAGCCTACCGGGGCACGCCGACTGTGCCCACGCGCTCGGTACGAGGTGCCCGGACGTGTCGCAGACACACCGTCACGCTGATCCGGTTTCACCCGGACGGGGCAGACGGGCGGCCGGCTACTCCACGCCGGGGCGCAGCGCGTCCAGCGCCCTGCGCAGGCCCGCCAGCTTCCGTTCCAGGTGCGCCGCGGTGGCGGCGACCCCGCCGTCCTCGGCGCCGTCCAGCTGCTTGGCCAGTGCCTCGGCCTGCTCCTCCACCGACGCCAGCCGCGCCGACAGCTCGCCCAGCAGCGCACCGCCGATGGCCTGCTGCTCACCGCCCGCCTCCAGTTGCAGGCGCAGCAGTGCGGCCTGCTCCCTGAGCTGGCAGTTCTTCATGTAGAGGTCGACGAAGACCGACACCTTGGCGCGCAGCACCCACGGGTCGAAGGGCTTGGAGATGTAGTCCACCGCGCCGGCCGCGTAGCCGCGGAAGGTGTGGTGCGGCCCGTGGTTGATCGCGGTCAGGAAGATGATCGGGATGTCCCGGGTGCGCTCGCGCCGTTTGATGTGCGCGGCCGTCTCGAAGCCGTCCATGCCGGGCATCTGGACGTCGAGCAGGATCACCGCGAAGTCGTCGGTGAGCAGCGCCTTGAGCGCCTCCTCGCCGGAGGCCGCGCGCACCAGCGTCTGGTCCAGCGCGGAGAGGATCGCCTCCAGCGCCAGAAGGTTCTCCGGCCGGTCGTCGACCAGGAGGATCTTCGCCTTCTGCATTACGGCCCGCCCTCCTGTTGCCTGCCTGCCTGGGGAAGGCACCCGCGTACTGCCCACCATTACCCCGGTCATGCTAGCCGCACCCCCTCGCCCGGCACACCGCTCCGTCAGGATGTGATCCGCAGCAGTGTGCACCCAGTGCCCCGGCGCACGCTCAGCAGCGAGTCGCCGTCCGGTCACTGTTCGCAACGATCGGTGACCCTACCCGGTTCCCGCCCCTCCCCGCCAGCAAACGGCCCGCCCGCGGGCGTGAACGCCGGAGCGGGCCGGCCGCTGCGCGCCCCCGCCGGTCGTCCCGGTCCGGCGGGGTCCGGTGGCGGCTATCCCTTCCGGACCGTCAGCCACTCGTGCATCACCGTCAGCAGGTGGTCGGTCTCGACCGGCTTGGTGATGTGGTCGGTGGCCCCGGCCTCCAGGGACTTCTCCCGGTCGCCCTTCATCGCCTTGGCGGTCAGCGCGATGATCGGCAGGCCGGCGAACTGGGGCATCCGGCGGATCGCCTCGGTGGTCGCGTAGCCGTCCATCTCCGGCATCATGATGTCCATCAGGACCAGCGCGACGTTCTCGTGCTGCTCCAGCATCTCGATGCCCTCGCGGCCGTTCTCCGCGTAGAGGACGGTCAGGCCGTGCTGCTCCAGGACGCTGGTGAGCGCGAAGACGTTGCGGACGTCGTCGTCCACGATCAGCACCTGCTGGCCGTCGAAGCGGGCGTCCACCCGCCCGCCCGGGCGGGCGACGGGGCCGACGGCCGGCGGGCGGCCCTCGGCGGAGGTCTCCAGGGCGGCGGCACGGCGGCGTTCGACGGCGCCCCGGCGGCGCTCCTCGGCGAGTTCGCGGACCTCCTGGGCCCAGTGGTCGGCCGGGTTCTCGCCGACCGGGACGGGCGTGCCGGCCGGCGTCACGCCGACGGCGGCGCGCACCGCCGGGGTGTTCGGGGCCGGCAACGGCACACCGCCCGGGGTGTCCGCGCCCTCGGTGCGCAGCGGCAGGTAGAGGGTGAAGGTGGAGCCCCTGCCCAGCTCGCTCTCGGCGTGGATCTCGCCGCCGAGCAGGCGGGCGATCTCCCGGCTGATCGAGAGCCCGAGGCCGGTGCCGCCGTACTTGCGGCTGGTGGTGCCGTCGGCCTGCTTGAACGCCTCGAAGATCTCCCGCAGCTTGTTGCCGGGGATGCCGATGCCGGTGTCGGAGACGGAGAAGGCGATCAGCTCGTCGTCCGGGCCCTGGATCGCGCCGGCCTCCAGCAGCCGTTCCCGGACGTGCTGCGGGACGTCGGTGCCGGCCGGGCTGATCGAGAAGTCGACCGCCCCCGCGTCGGTGAACTTGACCGCGTTGGAGATCAGGTTGCGCAGCACCTGCTGGAGCCGCTGCTCGTCGGTGTGCAGGGTGACCGGCAGCGCGGGCGAGACCCGGACGGCGAAGTCGAGGCTCTTGTCCAGCGCGACCGGCTGGAAGGTGGCCTCCACGTAGTCGACCAGCTGGACGAGGGCGATTCTGGCCGGTCGGACGTCCATCTTGCCCGCCTCGACCTTGGAGAGGTCGAGGATGTCGTTGATCAGCTGGAGCAGGTCGGAACCGGCGCCGTGGATGGTGTCGGCGAACTCGACCTGCTTGGGCGAGAGGTTGCCCTCGTTGTTGTCCGAGAGCAGCTTGGCCAGGATCAGCAGCGAGTTGAGCGGGGTGCGCAGCTCGTGCGACATGTTGGCGAGGAACTCGCTCTTGTACCGGGAGGCGAGGGCGAGCTGCTCGGCGCGCTCCTCCAGGACCTGCCGGGCCTCCTCGATCTCGCTGTTCTTGATCTCGATGTCACGGTTCTGCTGGGCGAGCTGCGAGGCCTTCTCCTGCAACTCCTCGTTGGTCCGCTCCAGTTCCTCCTGGCGCGCCTCCAACTCGGCGGACCGCATCGAGAGTTCGGCGGTCAGCCGCTGGGACTCCAGCAGCAGGCCCTCGGTCTTGGTGTTGACGCTGATGGTGTTGACGGTGACGCCGATCAGGTCGGCGATCTGGTTGAGGAAGTCCAGCGCGACGGTGGTGAAGGAGCTGAACGTGGCCAGCTCGATCACGCCCAGCAGCCGGCCTTCGAACAGCACCGGCAGCACCACGATGTGGGCCGGCGAGGCCTCGCCGAGGCCCGAGGCGATCTTGAGGTATCCGGGCGGCGCCTCCTTGAGGATGATCGCCCGCTTCTCCACCGCCGCCTGGCCGATCAGCGACTCGCCGGGCCGGAAGATGGTCGGCATCGCCCGCCGCTGGTAGCCGTAGCTGCCGATCAGCCGCAGCACGGTGTCGTTCTCGTCGTCGTCCTCGGTGATCAGCTCGGCGGTGCGGCCGGCCGGCTGGGCGAGGAAGAAGGCGCCGTGCTGGGCGGAGACCACCGGCGTCAGCTCGGTCATGATCAGCGACGCGACCGCCTCCAGGTCCCGGCGGCCCTGCAGCAGGCCGGAGATCCGGGCCAGGTTGGTCTTCAGCCAGTCCTGTTCCTGGTTGGTGCGGGTGGTCTCGCGCAGGTTGGCGATCATCTGGTTGATGTTGTCCTTGAGCTCGTCGAGCTCGCCGGCGGCGTCCACGTCGATCCGCAGGCTCAGGTCGCCCCTGGTCACGGCGGTGGCGACCTGCGCGATCGCACGCACCTGCCGGGTCAGGTTGTTGGCCAGCTCGTTCACCGACTCGGTGAGGTCCTGCCAGGTGCCGTCCACGCCGGGGACGCGGGCCTGACCGCCGAGCCGCCCGTCGGTGCCCACCTCGCGGGCCACCCGGGTCACCTCGTCGGCGAACGCCGACAGCTGGTCGACCATGGTGTTGATGCTGGTCTTGAGCTCCAGGATCTCGCCCCGCGCGTCCACGTCGATCTTCTGCGAGAGGTCGCCGCGGGCCACCGCCGTGATCACCAGCGCGATGTTGCGGACCTGGCCGGTCAGGTTGTTGGCCATCAGGTTGACGTTGTCGGTCAGGTCCTTCCAGATGCCGGCCACGCCCGGCACCCCGGCCTGGCCGCCCAGGATGCCGTCGGTGCCGACCTCGCGGGCGACCCTGGTCACCTCCACGGCGAAGGCGGAGAGCTGGTCGACCATCGTGTTCAGGGTGCCGGCCAGCGCCGCGACCTCGCCCTGCGCCTCGATGTCGATCTTCTTGGAGAGGTCGCCGCGGGCCACCGCGGTGGCGACCTCGGCGATGTTGCGGACCTGGCTGGTCAGGTTGGACGCCATGAAGTTGACGTTGTCGGTCAGGTCCTTCCAGATGCCCGACACCCCGCGCACCCGGGCCTGGCCGCCCAGGATGCCCTCGGTGCCCACCTCGCGGGCCACCCGGGTCACCTCGTCGGCGAACGCCGACAGCTGGTCGACCATGGTGTTGACGGTGGTGACCAGCTCCAGGATCTCGCCGCGGGCGTCGACGGTGATCTTCTTGGAGACGTCGCCGCGCGCGACCGCCGTGGTCACCTCGGCGATGTTGCGGACCTGGCTGGTCAGGTTGTTGGCCATCAGGTTGACGCTGTTGGTCAGGTCCTTCCAGGTGCCGGAGACCCCCGGCACGCTCGCCTGGCCGCCGAGGATGCCCTCGGTGCCGACGTCGCGGGCGACCCTGGTCACCTCGTCGGCGAAGGCCCCCAGCTGGTCCACCATCGTGTTGATGGTGTTCTTCAGCTCCAGGATCTCGCCCCGCGCGTCCACCTGGATCTTCTGCGACAGGTCGCCCTTGGCGACCGCCGTCGTCACCTGGGCGATGTTGCGCACCTGATCGGTCAGGTTGTTCGCCATGAAGTTGACGTTGTCGGTCAGATCACGCCACACACCGGCCGCGCCGGGCACCTGCGCCTGGCCCCCCAGCCGCCCCTCGGTGCCGACCTGGCGGGCCACCCGGGTCACCTGCTCGGCGAACCCGGAGAGCTGGTCCACCATCGTGTTGATGGTGTTCTTCAGCTCCAGGATCTCGCCCCGCGCGTCCACCTCGATCTTCTGCGAGAGATCCCCGCGCGCCACCGCCGTCGTCACCTGGGCGATGTTGCGCACCTGGCCGGTCAGGTTGTCGGCCATGAAGTTGACCGAGTCGGTCAGGTCCCGCCAGACCCCGGCGACGCCCGGCACCTGCGCCTGACCGCCGAGGCGGCCCTCGGTGCCCACGTCCCGGGCCACCCTGGTCACCTGCGCGGCGAAGCCGT
Source organism: Kitasatospora sp. NPDC032757 (assembly GCF_055579305.1). Taxonomy (NCBI): domain Bacteria; kingdom Bacillati; phylum Actinomycetota; class Actinomycetes; order Kitasatosporales; family Streptomycetaceae; genus Kitasatospora; species Kitasatospora sp. NPDC032757. Next base: position 44,815 of record NZ_JBVINN010000057.1, read on the forward strand.
TGAGCTGGTCCACCATCGTGTTGACGGTGTTCTTCAGCTCCAGCATCTCGCCGGCCACCTCGACCGTGACCTTGCGCGACAGATCGCCCTTGGCCACCGCCGTCGTCACCTGGGCGATGTTGCGCACCTGCGCGGTCAGCCGGCCGGCCATGGTGTTGACCGAGTCCGCCAGGTCCTTCCAACTGCCCGAGACGCTGCGCACCTTGGCCTGGCCGCCGAGCTTGCCCTCGGTGCCGACCTCGATCGCGACCCTGGTCACCTCGTCGGTGAACTCGGAGAGCTGGTCCACCAGTCCGTTGACCGTCCGGCCGATCTTCAGGTACTCGCCGCGCAGGGGGTGGCTCACCCCGTTGCTGTGGAGCGAGCGCAGCTCCATCTTCTGGTCGAGGTCGCCCTCGGCGATCGAGGCCAGCACCCGGCCCACCTCGGCCATCGGCCGGGCCAGGTCGTCGATCAGCGCGTTGCAGTTGTCGACGGCGGCCATCCAGGCGCCCTCGCCGGCGCCGGTCTCCAGCCGCTCGTTCAGCCGGCCCTCACGGCCCACCGCCCGCCGCACCCGTGCCAGTTCTCCGGTCAGGTGCTGGTTGCGCTCGGCAACCTCGTTGAACACCGCGGCGATCTCGGCCAGCGGCCCGTCGCCCGGCACCGTCAGCCGGCGGCGGAAGTTTCCGTCCCGCATCGCGGTCAGCGCGGCCAGCAGCTTGCGCAGCTCGGCCGGCTCGGCTCCCCGGTTGTGGTTCGCTCGCCGGCCGGCCGCGCTCCGCGGCGCGGCCCCGGACCGCGCACCACGCTGGGCGGGCGGCGTCGTACCGGTTGCGTCCTTGGTGGCCGAACTCAACGGGCCCCTCCCAGATCGTGAACTGTCCGGTGACCGGCCGCGCCCCGTCCGGGGCCCGGAACCGGACACCGGCCCGGCGCAACTGCGTCCCCGCGGACCTCGTGGCCCACCGGAACCCACACGACCGTACTGCTCCGACCGGCCGCCGCGGACCCCCCAGTCTGGCAGGACTTGCGGCGGGTATACGGCCGGTTGCGCTCGGTTGGTGCCGACCCGGTGGAAACAGGTGGGCAGAATCACCCTCAGGTGCCTGTTTCGACGCCCCGCCCCCACGGGGAACCAACCGGAAAGTAGGGTGGAGCGCTGCACCGGGCCACGACCCGACCCAGCGCCGCCGCTCACCCCGCCGGCGCGCACGGGGATGTCGGCGCCGCACCCGGACAGCCAGGGCCAGAGCAGAGGAGAAGTGGCAACGTGGTCACCGCGCGCGCAGCCGCCACCTTCGAACCCGTCGGCCGGTCGGCCGGCGCCGCCCGCTCCTTCGTCCGGGACGCCCTGCTGGGCTGGGGCCTGCCCGAAGTCGTCGACGACGCCGTCGTGCTGGTCAGCGAACTCGTCACCAACGCCGTCGTGCACGCCGGCACCGCCGCCGAGGTCTGCTGCCTGCGCGAGGACGGAACCGTCCGGATCGAGGTCACCGACCACCACCCCGAACGCGGCCTGCCGTCCTTCGCCGACGTCCCCGTCACCGCCTCCGAGCGCTACGCCGACCCCGACGGCGAGGGCGGCCGCGGCCTGTTGATGTGCTCCGCCCTGGCCGAACGCTGGGGCGTCGAGTACTCGGCCGGCCGCAAGACCGTCTGGTTCCGCCTCGCCCTGCCCGCCCACGTCGCCGGCACCCGCTACGCCGTCCCCGCCACACCGGGCGGCGAACTGCCCAGCAGCACCGGCCCGGTGCACGTCGCCGTGGTCCAACTCGACGACGACGGCTGCGTCCTCGCCTGGAACCCCGACGCCGAGGCACTCTTCCGGCACCCCGCCGACGCCGTCCTCGGCCGCCCCTGGGCCGACCTCGCCGTCTGGCCGCAGGGCCCCGGCACCGGCCTCGGCCTGGCCGCGACACTGCGGCTGGCCCGCTGGGAGGGCAGCTACGGCCTGCGCCACGCCGAGGGCGGCACCGTAGAGGTGTACGGCCTGCAGGTCCGCATCCGCGACACCGACGGCACCCCGTCCACCCTCTGTCTGCTCGTCCTGGACACCGACCGGGCGGTACTCCGTTCCCCCGCCCGCGCGCTGCCCGGCGACAAGGCCGACCAGGCCGCCGGCCGGCTCGACCTGCTCGCCGGCCCCACCTCCGCGGACGACCTCGACACCCTGCTGCAGCGCACCGTCGAACGCGCCCGCGACCTGCTCGACGCCGACGCCGCCTACGTCCTGCTCACCACCGAGGACGAGTCCGAGTTCGAGGTCCGCGCCGCCACTGGCCTCACCACCGGCCACCGCCGGCACAGCCGCTTCCCCGTCGAGACCGGCAACCGCTACGACTCCGCCCGGCTGCCCTCCGTCCACGAGGACCTCGCCACCCGCCCGACCGGCCTCGCCCTGCTCACCGGCAGCGGCCTGCGCTCCCTGCTCACCGTCCCGCTCAAGGTCGAGGGCCGGCTGATCGGTTCGCTCGGCATCGCCGCCGCTGCACCCGGCCGGTACGACAACGAGGACGCGCTGCGCCTGCAGTTCGCCGCCGACCGCGTCGCGCTCGCCGTCGAGAGCACCAGACTCTCCGAGCTGGACCGGCTGCGGCGCGGCTCGCTCTCCTTCCTCGTCGAGGCCTCCGACCTGCTGGCCGGCACCCTGGAGCACGAGCAGACGCTCGCCCTGATGGCCCAGATGGCAGTCCCCACCCTCGCCTCCTGGTGCGCCGTCTACACCAACGGCGACCACGGCGCCGCGGCCTCGCTCGCCTTCGTCCTGCACGAGGACGAGGACCGCATCGACCCGCTGCGCGCCCTGCTCGACAAGACCCCGGCCCCGGAGTCGGGCCCCACCCACGGCGTCCGCTTCTGGGCCGGCCCGGCCGACACCGCCCGGGCCGGCGGGCTGACCGACAGCCCCGAACTCTCCGGCCTGCTCGGCGAGACCGTCGTCCTGCCGCTCACCGCCCGCAACCGCGTCATCGGCCTGCTCGCCCTCGGCGTCCCGGCCGGCGTCCGGTTCCGCCAGGAGATCCTGGAGCTCGCCGAGGACCTCTCCCGCCGGGCGGCCCTCGCGCTCGACAACTCCCGCCTCTACTCCGAGCGCACCGCCACCAGCCAGGCCCTCCAGCGCAGCCTGCTGCCGCCGGACCTGCCCGAGATCCCCGGCGTCGAGGTGGACGTCTACTACCAGGCCGCCGGCGAGGGAAACGAGGTCGGCGGCGACTTCTACGACCTCTTCACCATCCGCGAGGGCACCTACGGCTTCGCCATCGGCGACGTCTGCGGCACCGGCCCCGAGGCGGCCTCCGTCACCGGTCTCGCCCGGCACTCGCTGCGCCTGCTCGCCCGCGAGGGCCTGGACGCCCCGCAGGTCCTCAGCCGGCTCAACGCGGCCATCCTGGACGAGGGTTCGCGCAGCCGCTTCCTCACCCTCCTGTACGGCGAGCTGACGCCCCGCCCGGACGGCAGCACCGAACTGTCGCTGGTCTGCGCCGGCCACCCGCTGCCGCTGCGCCTGCGCACCGACGGCCGGGTCGACCGGGCCGCCACCCCGCAGCCGCTGCTCGGAGTGATGGACGAACTCGACCTCACCGCCGAGCACTTGGTGCTCGCCCCCGGCGAGGTCCTGCTCTGCGTCACCGACGGCGTGACCGAACGCCGGGAGGGCCTGCGGATGCTGGGCGACGACGGCCTCGCCGAGGTGCTCACCGGCTGCACCGGGCTGACGGCGGGCGCGGTGGCCCTGCGGGTGCAGCGGGCGGTCGAACGGTTCGCCCCGGAGCCGCCGTCCGACGACATGGCGATCCTGACCCTGCGGGTGCCGTCCCAGCGCGTGGGCTGAGCACTGTCGCGCCGGGCCGGGCGCCGGCGCCCGTGAGCTGCCCACCGATGCGTCCGGGATGAGCACTGCTGCCCGTACGGGGATGGCGTGGAGGCCGACCGTGAGCGTTCCGCAGCTGACGGCGCCACAAATTGTGCGATTCACAAGGGTACAAGCTCGTTCGGCCGGGTACACCGATCTCACCGGGGAATCCCCCGGAGGGGACACGACCAGCGGTTCCGCCGCTGGACCGTCATTCTGACCGCAGCCGTCGCACGCTCCAGCCGTGCGCCCTCGGCGCGGTCGCGCGCATCCACCTCATCGAACATCCCTCGTGCGGTCGACCGCGCCCTGCGCGCGCGCCCAGAGTGAAAGGAGCCTCCGGTGAGCAACGAAGCTTCCGGGGCACAGCAAGCCCGTTCCACCGGTGCCGACGCGGGTAACCTCGGTTACCTCGCCCTCGGCCTGACTCTCCTCGCCTACGGTCTTCTCTCCACCGGCATCCTCAGCGGCACCGGGGTCGGGGACTCGGCACATCTCGCCCACCTCCTCGGCGGCATCACCCTGTTCATCGCCGGCCTCTGGCAGCTCCGCAGCGGCGAGGGCTTCACCGGCACCGCCTTCACCGGCCTCGGCGCCTTCTGGGCCACCTGGTCGGCAGCCGGCGGGGCCGGCAAGAACGCGGCAGGTCTGTTCCTGCTGCTGTGGGCCCTGCTCGCCCTCACCCTCACCGCCGCCAGCTGGAACGCAGGCCTGTTCAGCCGCGCCGTCTACGGTCTGCTGACCGTCTCGCTGGTGCTCTCCGCCTTCGCCACCTTCAACACCTCCGGCGGCCTCGCCAAGTTCGCCGGCTGGGTCGCCGCGGCCTCCGGGCTCGTCGCCTGGTACTGGGCCACCGCCTCGCTGACCAACAGCGCATGGGGCCGGGCCGTACTGCCGGTCAAGTAGGGGCGGGTCAGGGCAACGTCCGGGAACGCAAGGTCCGGGCAGGCAGGACCGACGCCGCAACGCACGTGGGCCGGCCTCCCCCCGCGGGGAGGCCGGCCCACGTGCGTGTCCGTCCGGCTAACCGCGGGTGCCCGCCCGCTCCCCGGCCGGCACATCGGCCGCTGCCGGCCCGGTCCGGACCGCCCGACGGACCCGCCGGCGGGCGAAGGCCGCCTGGGCGGCGTAGGCGAAGAGCAGGATCGCGACGGCGACCAGACCGTCCGCCCAGAAGTGGTTGGCCGTGACCACCACGACCGCGACGGTCAGCACCGGGTGCAGCACCACCAGCCAGCGGAGCGAACTCGTCGACGCCCTGATCACCGCCACCGCGGCCAGCACGCACCAGGCCACGTGTACCGACGGCATCGCCGAGAGCTGCGCGGCGACCACCACCCCGCCGACCGCGCCCCCGTAGACCGACTGCCCGTACTCCGCGGCCACGTCGACGAAGCCGCTCTGCGGCAGCATCCGGGGCGGCGCCACCGGGATGAACTGCACGGCGAGGCAGACCGCCGTCGTGATCACCACGGTGTTCCGCACCCACGCGTACCGCTCGCGGTGCCGCACGAAGACCCAGGCGAGGACGGCGATCATCACGGCGAAGTGCATCGCGGCGTAATAGTAGTTCGCCGCCTTCACCACCACCGGGTACGGCGTCACCGCCGCCTGCCAGGACGCCTCGTCCGGCAACCCGACCGCCAGCTCCGTCCGGTGGATCCAGCTCGCCCGGTCCAGCGCGTGCTCGGTGCTCATCAGGGACAGGTGCCCGACCAGCTGCCAGAGCGCGAACAGCGCCAGCAGCGTGCCGGCCTCCCGCAGCAACGCCGGCAACGGGCCGCGCCGCCACCTGGACGCCGCGTACGAACCCCCGTAAAGAGCGACCGCGGTGCCCCCGGCGGACTGCCAGGTAAGGGTCAGGTTCTGCAACGGTTCGCGCCTTCCGCCAAGCCGGGGTGTGCTGGCAGAGACGTTAACGCAAAAAGACCCCCTTCCGTCCGGAAGGGGGTCTTTTTGGAATGATTGTTCGGCGGCGTCCTACTCTCCCACAGGGTCCCCCCTGCAGTACCATCGGCGCTGTGAGGCTTAGCTTCCGGGTTCGGAATGTAACC
>NZ_JBVINN010000058.1:0-48136 GCF_055579305.1 Kitasatospora sp. NPDC032757
CCGATCGAGGCGATCCGGCCCTCACGGATACCGATACTGGTCTTCCGGATGCCGAGCACCGCGTCGATCACCAGCACGTTGCTGATCACCACGTCACAGGTGTCGCGGACGGCCGCGGCCCGCAGGAGCATCCCGTCGCGGGCGGTCTTGCCGAAGCCGGCCAGGAACTCGTCCCCGGGCGCCTGCGCGTCGGACTCCACCCGGACGATCAGGCCGGAGTCGCCCAGCCGGATCCGGTCCCCGGCCCGGGGCCCGTGCACGGCGATGTAGTCGTGCGGGTCGATACCGGTCGCCACCACACCGCCCGGACGGCCGTGGCAGCCCGCCGCGTCGAAGACACTGCCGCTCATGCGCCCGCCTCGCCGCAGTCGACGGCCGCTTCGCGAAACGCGCGCCCTTGACCGATTCGCTCTCCCCCGGCCTTCGGCCGTGGGCACCCCCATCGCTCGCTCATGCCTGCTCCTGCCAGTTCGTGAGATAGCCGGTCGCGCGGGCCTTGGCCAGCGCGGCCTCCTTGACGCCGGGCGCGTCCAGCGGGCCGTCCACCAGCCCGGCGAAGCCGATGACGACCCGCTCGCCGCCGATCGGCACCAGCCCGACCTCCACGGTGGCCCCCGGGTCGAAGCGCACCGAGGAGCCGGCCGGCACCGCCAGGTGGGCGCCGTAGGCGGCGGCCCGGTCGAAGGCGAGCCGCGGGTTGACCTCGAAGAAGTGGAAGTGCGAGGTGACCGAGACCGGCACCGTCGCCGTGTTGCGCACCGGCAGCCGCAGTGCCGCCTCGGCCGGCCGGTAGCCCGCGCCGTCGCCGGCGAGCGCCGCGCCGGGGGTCTCGGCGCCCAGGGAGCCGCCGGCCCGGAACGGATCGTCGATGACGCAGAGTCGCGTCCCGTCCTCGAAGACGGCCTCCACCTGAAGCGTGGTCACCACGTCCGCCACACCGGGCAGCACGTCGGCGGCGGTGAGGACGGAGCGTCCGGCCTCGACGGCCTCGGCGAGGCGCCGGCCGTCGCGGGCGGCCTCGCAGACGGTGTCCGCGATCAGCGCGTGCGCCTCGGGGATGTTCAGTTTCACGCCGCGGGCCCGGCGGGCACGGGCCAGCTCGGCCGCTGTGAAGATCAGCAGCCGGTCCCGCTCGGTCGGGGTCAGTCGCATGGTGCCTCCTCGTGGGTGGGAGCGGATGCGCGCGGGAACCAGCCCCGGCACGTCGGTGGCGTCGGTGCGGGGCCGGTTCTGCGGGGGTGGTACCTGGGCGGGGGGTGGGCGCGGGTCAGCCCTCGGCCGGACCGCCCGGCTGGTCGTGGGTCGAGCAGTGGATCCCGCCGCCGCCGGAGGCGATGTTGTCGATCTTCACCGGCACGATCTCCCGGCCGGGGAAGTGGTCGCGCACGATCTGCTGGGCGCGGTCGTCGGCCTTGGCGTCCCCGAATCGCGGGAGGAACAGCGAACCGTTGGCGACGTAGAAGTTGATGTACGAGGAGACGAACGCGTCGCCGCGCCCGGTGATCCGGTCCGGGTCGGGCTGCGGCAGGTCGATCACCTGCAGCGGCTTGCCGTGGGCGTCGGTGGCGCTCTTGAGGACTTCGCGCGCCTGCGCGGCGGAGCGCGACCAGACGTCGGCGGGCGCACCGGGGAAGGGCTGGTCCAGCAGGACGACCCCGGGGGCCGCGAACCGCACCAGGCAGTCCACGTGCGCGTCGGTGATGTCCTGGTCACGCACGCCGGCGAACCAGATCACCTTGGTCACACCCAGGACCTTCTTGAGCTCGGCCTCGATCTCGTCCCGGCTCCTGCCCGGGTTGCGCCGCTCGTTGACCACCGAGCTCTCGGTGACCAGCAGCGTGCCCTGGCCGTCGGTTTCGAAGGAGCCGCCCTCCGCGACCACCGGCGTGCGGATCCGCTCGATCCCGTACTTGCCGAGGGCCGCGGCCGCCAGCGCGGTGTCGTTTCCGTGCTCCTTCTGCTTGTTGCCCCAGCCGCTGAAGTTGAAGTCGACGCCCTTGAGCGTGCCTCCCTCCTCGACGAAGACCGGGACGGTGTCCCGGGCCCACAGGTCGTCGACGGGCAGCGGGACGACCTCGACGTCCTTGCCGCACGCGTTCTGCGCCGCGTCCGCCTGGGCGGGGCGGGCGAACATCACCACCGGCTCGTGGCCCGCGACGGCGCGGGCCAGCCGCGCGATGTCCGCGCGGACGTCGGGCAGTTGGTCGGCCCAGATGCCGGTGGACGCCGGCCAGGCCATGAAGGTGCGGGCGTGGCTCTCCCACTCGGCGCCGAACCGGCGCCCGGGTGTCGCCCCCGGAGCACCCGGAGCACCCGTCGGGCCGGGCGCCGGCGGCCGGGAGGCGTCGGGTGTGGCCGGGGCCTCCTCCCCCTCGTCCGACGGGGCGCAGGCGACGGCCCCCAGGGTCAGCAGGCCGGCCCCGGCCACGGCACGCAGCACCGTCCGGCGGGACGGGGAGGGACGGGAGGAGGTGAGGTCTGACACGGAGCACTCCGGCGGGAGGAGGAAGGAGGGTGGTGGTGCGGGGCACGGCCCCGGCTGCGTCCCGGGCTGCGGCCCGGCGGCTGCGCGCCGGAGCTACGGCAGCGGCTGCTGCATCGTGGAGCAGTGGATGCCGCCGCCCCCGGCCATCAGGCGGTCGACGTCGAGCTGGACCACCTCCCGGCCGGGGAAGGCCGCCGCGAGGGTGCGCCGAGCGGCCTCGTCCTTCACCCGGTCGCCGAACTGGGCCGCGATCACGGCGCCGTTGACCACGTGGAAGTTGAGGTAGGAGTCGACGAACTTCGAGTCCCTCGACCGCACGGTGTCGGGGCCGTCCACGCGGATCACCCGGAGCCGGCGGCCCCTGGCGTCGGTGGCCCGGGACAGGATGTCGAACTGCTGGCGGGCGTCACGGGCCCAGACGTCGTTGCGGTCCTCGGGCGGAAGCTGCACCATCACCACGCCGGGCCGGACGAACCGGGAGGTGACGTCGATGTGGTCGTCCGAGATGTCCTTGCCCTTGATGCCGGGGACCCAGATCATCTTGTCCGCGCCGTAGACGTGGAGCACCTCGTGCTCGATCTCGTCGCGGCTCATGCCCCGGTTGCGGTTCTTGTTGACCAGGCTGCTCTCGGTGGCCATCAGGGTGCCGTCACCGTCCGTCTCGACCGATCCGCCCTCGCCGACGAAGTCCGCCCGGCTGAACCGGAGCCGGGCCCGGTCGGCGACGTAACCCGCGACCTCGGCGTCGTCGCGGTGGGTCTGCTTGTTGCCCCAGCCGTTGAAGTTGAGGCTGACGGCGTCGAGGCCTCCCCGGGCGTCCCGGCGGAACAGCGGGGCGATGTCCCGCATCCAGAGGTCGTCGGTGGGGATCGAACCGATCACCTCGACGGTGGGGCCGCAGAGCGACCGGGCCTCCCGCACGCTGTAGTCGTCCGGGGCGCACAGGACCACCGGCTCGTAGCAGGCGATGGTCCGGGCGATCAGGGCGATGTCCTGCTGGACGCCCGCCAGCTGCCGGCCCCAGATGGACTTCCGGGAGGGCCAGGACATCCAGGTCCGGGCGTGCGGCACGTCGTCGCGCTCCACCCACCAGCGCGGGAGCGCGCCGTCGGCCGGGCCCGCGGACCGGGCGGAGGCGGGCGCCGCGCCTGCGGCGATCCCCGCCGCCCCCAGGCCCGCGGCGGCGCCCAGCACCGACCTGCGGGAGGGCTCGCCGCCGAAGAGCCGGCCGAACAGGGAGCGGTCGTCGCGGTAGGGGTCGCTCATGCGGATCTCCAAGTCAAGTATTGCCCACCGGTCCGTACCGGGCGCGGCGCGGACGCTGTCCCGGAGGGGACGGTGTCCGCGGAACGGGCGGCCCGTCGGTACGGTGCGGTGGCCTCGTGCTGCGCCGCCTGCGAGCGGTGCGTCGCCCGCGGCCCTGCGGGGCAGGGTGGCGGCGTGGCACGGCTTCACGGAGGCGTCGTGCGGTGCCGTGCTCACACTCTCGCACTGACTGAAAATTCAGTCAAGGCGCGCCGGGCGTGGAGATGGCGGGTGTGGAGGTGGCGGGCCACCCGGCGAAGGGCGGCGCGCCCTGGGAAAGGGGCGGGCGTCCCTGCGAAAGCGGGGGCCGGCAAAAGGCGGGGACCCGGCAAAAGGCGGCGGGCCCCGGGATACCCCGGGGCCCGCCGTCGTTCGCCCTGCTCGCGCTACCCGCGCAGGTGCTCCAACTCGCTGTCGATCGCGCCGGCCATCAGCTCGCGCGCATGCGCCAGCGGCACGCTGCCACTGAGCCACCGGACGCTCAGCCCCTCCAGCAGTGCGGTCAGCCGCTCCGCGGAGGCGGCCAGCGCCGCCGCCCCGCTCATCGGCCGGACCTTGCCGAGCAGTTCGGCGATCTCCTGGACCCAGACCAGCGTCGCGCGGGCGAGGTCCTCCCGGAGGTCGGGGTCGAACACCGCGCTCGCCCGCAGCTCCCCCCAGGCCGTGCTGTTCTCCCGCACCTGGGGGGTGTCCTGGAACTCCAGCAGCAGTGTCTGCTCCAGCTCGCCCCGGGCATCCAGGGGCGGTGCCTCCGCGGCGCGCTCGGTCGTGTACCGCTCGGCCCGGTCGTTGATGAACTCCAGGGTCGCCCGGAGGATCCCGGTGCGGTCCTTGAAGTGGTAGTAGATCAGCGCGGTGGACACGCCCGCCTCGGCTGCCAGCTCCTCCACGCGCAGCCCGCGGACGCCGCGCCGGGCAATGACCCGCGCGGCCGCTTCCATGATCAGGGTTCGACGGTCAGCCACAAGCGATCACCCTACCCGGACGGCCGCCCGACCGGACGCACCGGTCCGACCCTGACTGAAATTACAGTCCGGGGTATGATCCGGTCCGATCCGGAACGCCGGCGCACACATGGGCCCCGACGACCCGAACCCCGGTGCCGAACGCTGGTGCCGAACCCCGTCCCGCCGGACACCGCGTTCGCGGATCCGCCGGCCGTCCGGCCCATCCACCACGGGCGGCCCGTGCCCGCCCGCCCCACCCGCTCGACCCGCTGGGAGCCAGCATGACCGCAGAGCCCTTCGGCGCCCCGTCGCCCACGGCCTTCCAGGCGCTGTCCTCCGACGACCCCCGTGAGGTCGGCGGCTACCGCCTCTGCGCACGGCTGGGCGCGGGCGGCATGGGCCGCGTCTACCTCGCCTACACCCCCGGCGGACGCCCGGTCGCACTCAAGGTCGTCCGGCCCGAACTCGCCGGGGATCCCGAGTTCCGGTACCGCTTCGCCCAGGAGGTCGCCAGTGCCCGGCGCATCCACGGCCTCTACACCGCCCAGGTGGTCGATGCGGGCAGCGACGCCGCCACTCCCTGGCTGGCCACCACCTACGTACCCGGCCCCTCCCTCCAGCAGGTCGTCCACCGCCACGGCCCCCTGCCCGAGCGGACCGTCCTGCTGCTCCTGGCCGGCATCGCCGAGGCCCTGCAGGCGATCCACGCCGCGGGCGTCGTCCACCGCGACCTCAAGCCCGGCAACGTCCTGATCGCCGCCGACGGCCCTCGCGTCATCGACTTCGGCATCGCCCGTGCCGCCGACGCCGGCGCGCTCACCGGCACCGGCCTACGCATCGGCTCGCCGGGCTTCATGGCCCCCGAGCAGGCCCTCGGACTGTCCGTCACCCCGGCCACCGACGTCTTCGCGCTGGGCGCCCTGATCGCCCACGTCGGCTCCGGCACGCCGCCCTTCGGTGACGGGCCCGAGCCCGCCTCGCTCTACCGGGCGGTGCACGAGGAGCCGGACCTCTCCGGCCTGCCGGCCGGACTGCACGAGCTGGTCCGGCTCTGCCTGGCCAAGAACCCCGCGGACCGGCCGGCCACCGCGCACCTCATCGCGGCCGCCCGCAACCACCCCGCCACCGGCGGCGAACTCCGCTTCGCCGACGACTGGCTGCCCCAGCAGGTCAGCACCGAGATCCACCGCCACACCGACCTGCCGACCACTCCTCCCCCGCCCGCCACCGCCCTCGACCGGGCCCGGGTCGCGGCCGACGCCCCGACCGCGCGTGTCCTCCCCGCCCCGCCGGCCACCCGGCTGGAGCCGGCACCCCGCCGACGCAGGGCCGCCACCGCGCGCCGGGGGGCCCGCACCGCCCTCCTGACGACCGCCGCGCTCCTTGTCGGCGCCGCCGGAGCCTTCCTCCTGCTCGATCCCGAGTACCTCGACAATCTCGACGACCAGAACGTCGCCGCCACCGGCGGCCCCGCCCCGTCTGCCGGCACCACCTCCACCCCGTCGCCGTCCGCGCCCCCGACCGCGACCCCGACCGCGCCGGCCACCACCCTCCCCGGCTTCACCGCCGTCTACACCGACCTCGAGCTCACCTCGCCCGATCACTCCTACGAGTTCGACCTCAAGGCCGGGAAGGTGGCGGCCCAGGACACCTCCACCTGGTACGTGGGCCGCCACGCAGGCGAGTTCTACATCCCGGAGGACAGCGACGCCTACATCGCGCCGGCCGGCGGCCTCACCCTCCCCGACTGCATCAAGGGCGTCGAGACCCGGCCCGCCTCCACCCTGCCCTTCAACGCCCTGCGCCCGGACCGGAGCTTCTGCGTCCGCGGCCCGGGCGGCCGGGACGTCGCCGTCGTCCATGCACTCACCACCGCCCCGGACGACGGCCCGGTCAGAGTCACCGTCACCTACTACCGCCGCTCGGCCTGAGCACGAGCGGACCGGCGGGCACGCATCGGCACTCCGGGAGGTGCCGGTGGCCGGAGCCCTTCGGACGGGACATGCCTCGTCGGTTCCTCACAGAACCCGTGCTGTTGGTACCGTTCTTTTCCGCCGTCTCCGGCACGCAGGGGCAGCGCTGCGCGCGGACGGGGAAGTCGGTGCCGGTGGGGTGACGCGTTGGTGGAGCGGGGGAACGGACCATGGCGATCGAGCGTGTGAAGCCGAAGCTGGTCTTTGTGCACGGGATCGGCGGCCGGCGCGACGCGCAGGCGGAACTCACCGACTGGAAGAGGGCGCTGGCCGAGGGCGCGCGGGAGTCCGGGTACGCCTCAGAGATCTCCGCTTTGACCGCGGAGTGGTCAGCCGACTGCTCGTTCGCCTACTACGGGGACCTGTTCGCCTCGGACCGACAGGCCCAGGGGTCGGCCGGAGCGGAGGGGTTGGACGAGGATCAGACGGACATCGTTCTCGGCCTGCTGGAGGAGTTCCTCCGCGAGCTGGCCGCCCTACCCGAACACCGCGACAACCGGCGCCTGGCCCGGATCCGCGCTCAGGTGCGGCCGGACGGCGAGGCACAGGGCATCGGAAATGCCGGCCGGCACCTCAGCAGCTTGCTCGCCGCAGTAGCCTCCGTCCCCGGGCTGAGCTGGGGTGCCCGGAAGCTGAGCCAGCGCGAACTCCTCGGGATTCTCTCCCAGCCGGGCCGCTACCTGCGACGGGCCGAGTCGGACGAGTCCGGCAGAACGCTGGACCAGCGGATTCGTGAGCGGGTGCTCGACTGTCTCGTTCCGGGAAGGCCCACGATCGTGGTGGCCCATTCACTGGGCACCGTCGTGGCACTGGAGGCGCTGGCCGAATTTCGGGGCCCGGTCGAACTGTTCGTCACGGTCGGCTCCCCGATCGCCATGCGAGGCCTCATCTGGCCTCTGCTGCGCCCCCGTCCCCCCGCCACTCCCGAGTCGGTCGCCGCCTGGCTCGACTTCCGGGACGGTGACGACGTCATCGTCCCGAAGCGCAGGCTGGCCGACGTCGTCGCGCCCAACACCGCGGGTGTGCAGCCGGTTCCCGATCGGCTGGAGTCGGCCTTGTTCTGGTCCCACAACGCAACGACCTACCTGAGGCGCCAAGAGATCGCGAAGCCCGTGATGGAGACGCTGGCAGCCTGGACCGCGCGGTCATGAGCGAGGCGTGGCAGCCCCCGGCCCGCCATGTCCTGCTGATAGCCACCCAGTCGGACGCGGCGGGGGAAAAGCTGCCGCAGCTGGAGTCGGCGGCCGACGATCTGTTCAGGGCGCTCACCGACCCGGCGATCGGGGGCTGCCTGCCCAGCCCCGCGGCCGAAGCCACCCGCCTGCGGTCGGGATCGGTGGGCCGACACGAGATCGACGAGGCCGTCCGCGCAGCCGTCCGCGCGGCCGGCCAGGCCGGGGCGACGCTCGTCCTCGCCTTCCTGGGCCACGGCCAGGCGCCCTCGAACGGGACGCGGCTCTGGTACATGGCCGCGGACAGCGAGGCCGACGAGACCGACAGTTCCGTCGACGTGCCGGCCCTGCTCGAGATGGCGGCGGACTGCAAGGGGGTGGCCGGAGTCATCGCGGTGATCGACACCTGCCACGCCGAAGCCGCGATGCCCGACATCAGCGCGCTGATCGGGGGCTTCAACACCGGAGGCAAGCGAATCGCCGTGCTGGCGGCGTGCGGCGCCCGGCAGGAGGCGTACGGCCTGAGTTTCACCCGGGAGCTCGTCGCCACACTGACCCAGGGCATTCCGGGGGAGGGCGAGTTCCTGCGCACCGGAGTGGTGAAGCTACCTGTAGCAGGGAGGCTGAAACAGCAGAACGTCAAGGCGTTCGAGTTCGACGGGGACTCCGACGCCGACGGACCGCTGTGGCTCGCGCTGAACAGGCAGCGCCCCGCATGGCGGCCGAGCGCGGCCATCGGCCGGATCGGCACCGACCACCTCGCCAGGGTCCTCCGGAATTGGCCTGACGCCCCCGCCGCACCGGCCGTCTGGACTCGTCAGGGCCTGGTCGAGCTGGCCGCACAGGCCGCCGGCTCCGGCGCGGGGTGGGCCGTTGAGGTCGCCGCGGGCGTGGTCGCTGCCATGGACACCGGCCGCCTCATTCTCGAGTCGGCCGGTCCTGCCTTGAACACGCCGCTGCTCCGCCGCCTGGCCGCCGACTTCAACCGCCAATGGGCCGACCGCCTCCCTCGGCCGGTCCGACCGCCCGCACCGCTCGCCGGCAGACCGCTGCTCCAGTACCTCCTCGAACACGCCGCCCTGCGAGCGACGCTGACGGACAGCCAGCAGAGCATGCACCTCGCGCTGGCCTGGTACGTGGTCGCAGCGGCGGAGGCGTGCGGGTTCGACCCGTCGGATGCCAGGGTGAGGCACTGGGCCGAGCAGACCGGCGCCGAGATCGCGCTCAACGACGCCCGCGCGATGCACGAGGCACACCGTTCGCACGGCCGGGCGCTCCGGCTAGTGGTCAGCCTGCACGCCGCCCGGGTCGACTGGCCTGATTCCCTCTCCGCCTGCCTGCGTAACGGGCCCGACTGCGTCCACCACCAGCACTTCCCCTGCGTGCCGGACCGGCACGGTGTGGAGAAGGCACTGCCCGAGGTAGTCGCCTGGGCCGAGGACCGACTTCCCGGGGAGGCTCAGGTGACACACGTCGACATCGTCGTTCCCGCGCCCGTCCTGCTCGACTGGCATCCAGAACAGACCATGGTCGGCATGTTCGTCCTGGGTGCCACTCGCACCGTGACCCTCCGCTGGGCCGGACGGCTCGTCGTGCCGGGCTACATCCGCGGCATGAACGAACACGCCCGTGCCCTGCTGGAGAAGATGGACAACGCCTCCCTCGACCAAGGCGCACCGGTCGACTGGGTGGACCTGGGCGGGACCGGCACGCCGCAACTTCTGCGCGCCTTACAGAGGGGCGCGTACCAGCGGGCGATCGGGATCGGCCACCACCCACCCCACCTTCAGGACCTCGTCACGACGTTGCTGCCGTACACCCCGATCCTGTTCTGGCCGAGCGCGGACGCCGACCACTCCCGCACCGAGTGGCCCTGCCTGGCCCACCTCTGGGAAACCCTGCCCGACGGCTTCAGCGACGCCTACCGCCGTCGCTGGCACGGCCCCGGCGACCGAGACCCGGAGACCGATGGCCACCTCGACGACCTGGCCGACGTCCGCTCGGCGTGGCACGACCGCGATTGGCTCGACTTCTGCAGCCGCTACGCGCAGCACCCCTCCCCCGCCCCGAGGAGCACCTGATGTCCTGGAACAACTACTACCGAGGCGACGGCGAGCCACGGGACGTCGAACTCGCACCTCCGCCGCCGTGGCGCAGCTTTACCCGGAACGGCGCCCACAGGGCGTTCCTTCCGCCGGAGGGCCTCACCGACGCCGTCAACGCCGCCCTCTACCTGCACCGACCGTTGCTGATCACCGGCAACACCGGCACGGGAAAGTCGACGGTCATCGAGCAGGTCGCGGCCGAACTGAAGCTGGGCCCGGTCCTGCGGTGGCACATCACCTCGCGCAGCACCCTGCCGGAGGCCCTGTGCCGGTACGACGCGCTCGGGCACATCCACGCGCTCCGGCTCCAGCAGGGGCGCTCGGAGGAACCCGCGGACATCGCGCCCTTTCTCCAACTCGGCCCTCTGGGCACCGCGCTGCTTCCCGGGAACCGGCCCCGGGCACTCCTCGTCGATGAGATCGACAAGAGCGACATCGACCTGCCCGCCGACCTCCTTGATGTTCTGGAGAGCGGGCGGTTCGAGATCCATGAACTCGCGCGGCACTCGACCCGGGAGGTGGCCGTCCGGGAGTGGGACGCGAAGGCCACCCACGCCGTCGTGGACGGTTTGGTGCAGTGCACGACATTCCCGTTCATCGTGATGACCAGCAACGGCGAGCGGGACTTCCCCGCGCCTTTCCTACGCCGCTGCATCCGCTTCGACATGCCGACTCCCACGGAGGAGACGCTGTGCCGGGCCGTCGAGTCCCATCTGGGGCTCCGACGCGACGAGCTGGGCGAAGCAGCCACGCTCATCAGCGCGTTCGCCGAGCGGGTCGCCCGCGGGGACAGCCTGGCGGTGGACCAACTCCTTAACGCCGTCCGGCTGGTCACCGACGCGGACGCGCCCACCGGGGCACTGCGAAGCCGGCTACTGGACCTGATGCTGCGGGACCTTTCCGGTGGGTGACCGCGTCGTCGGCCTGGTCGCGGCTCTCAGCCGGATCCTGCCACCGGACACGGACGCCGCCACGGTGGCGGACGCGCTCTGGCTCGCCGCCAACTCGGGCGAGGACACGACCGACGGTGGCGAGCCGGCGAGTATGCCGTTGCCGTCCGCCGCGGCCGGTCTACCGGAGGGGACGCGCCCGAGCACCGCCGTTCCTTCGCCGGACACCCGGCCGAACCCGGCGCCCGAGGCCGTCCCCGGCGTGCCGCTGTACGAGAACCTGCCTGCCGGGCCCTCAGCGCCAGGCCGCCCGGTGCGGGTGGCTGCCGGCCGGGCGCTGCCACACGCCCTTGAACTCGGCCGTGCGCTACGCCCGTTCAAGCGCCGCCACCCGCGCGGTGCGCGGCGGGCACTGGACCTGGAGGCGACCGTACGTGAATACGCCCGGGGCGGCGAGCTCGCGCCCGTCCTCGGTCCCGCACCGGAGCCGTGGTTCGAGGTCGTCGTCCTGGTCGACACCCATCCGACCATGGAGGTGTGGCGGGAGACCATCGAGGAGTTCGCCACCCTGCTGGCGAGCATCGGCGCGTTTCGCCGGGTCCTGTCGCTGCGGCTCACCGTCGACGACGAGCCGCCGATCACGGATGACCGCGGCCGCGCCGTCCCCCGTGGCCGGGTGACCGCACCGGGCGGGCGGCGGCTGATCCTCGTCCTCTCCGACTGCGCGGCCCCCGGCTGGCGCCGGCCGGAGTCCTGGCAGCTGTTGCGCTCCTGGGGCGCCAGCACACCGGTGGTACTGCTCAACCCGCTACCCGGCAGGCTGTGGAGCGCCACGGGCCTCGACCTGCCGACCGTCCGGGTACAGAACCGCAAGCCGTCGGCCCACAACACAGAACTCTCCTACGACGTACCACTGATGGTGAGCGCCCTCTTCGGCACCGACCCCGGCTGGATGCCGCTGCCGACCCTCGCCCTCACCCCGCACTCACTCCACCGCTGGGCCAACGGCGTGATGCGCGGCGCACCGGCGGGCTACGATGCCGCGCTCGTCCCCGCTTCGGGCGTCCTCGACTCCCCCTTCGCCGACCATGCCGAGCCTGCCCCCGATGCCGCGCGGCGAACGGCGGCCTTCCTGCACACCGCTTCCCCGGCAGCGAGGCAACTGGCGGCCCTGTGCAGCCCGTTCACCCGTCTCAGCCTCCCACTGCTCCAGCTCGTCCGCCAGACGGCAGTGCCGGAGGCCACCGTCGGTGACGTGGCCGAGCTGCTCACGAGCGGCCTCCTCGACATCCAGGTCGTGGAGAACGCCCCGGCCATCCTCACCTTCCACGAGGCCGCCCGCACCCGACTGTCCCGCCTGGTCACCCGTCACGACGCCTGGACGGTCCAGGCTGCCCTGACCCGCCACACCGCCTCGCACCGGCCCCAGGCAGGCCGCGGGCTGGCGGCCGTCGCGGTGGAGGACCCGGCCCTCCTCCCGCCTGACGTCCAGCCGTTCGCGGTGGCTTCGGACGAGCTGCTGGCGGTGCTCGACGGAGGCCGACGGGAAGCCCGGGCAGGCACGCCCGAGCCGGCGCTCTCACCCGAGGAACTGTCGGAGGCCGAATCCGCCGGGCCCGAGTTCCCCGACCCGGCCAGAAGCGCCGCACTGCTCATCGGCGTGTCCGGGTACCGGGAGTTGCAAACGCCCCCCGGTGTCGAACAGGCACTGGAGGACATGCGGTCCATTCTGACCTCGTCGAACAGTTGGAACCTCAGCACCGACCGCTGCCAGATCCTGCTCGACCCGAGCTCACCCGAGATGGTGCTCGACGCTCTCCGGGCCGCCTGCGACCGGGCCGATGACACCGTTCTGGTGTACTTCGCCGGGCACGGTGTCACGAGTGGGGCGCGCGGCACCGACAGTCTCCTGGCGCTGGACGACAACGTGGGGCTTCCCCTCTCCCGGCTGAACGCGGTTCTCGCCCGAGAGCCGGCCGAGCGAGTGGTGCTGCTGATGGACCTGTGCGGCAGCAGCAGAGCCGGGACGCATCTCGGTTACGGCAGCCGGGAGTCGGACTTCTACGCGTTGTCCACCCATGACGTGAACGACACGGAACACACGCTCCTGCTCGCCGACCACCTCGTCGGCCTACTGCAGAAGGGACTACCGGGTGCACCGGAGCTGCTGGACTTCCCTACCGTCGCCGCCAGCGTGCACCGGGACGCGGCCAGCGGGATGCGACACGGCTCAGGGGCGTCAAGGCGCCCGCTCGCGATGCTCCGCAACCGGAGAGCGCCGGGCTATGTCGAGCCCCACCTCCGCGACGTCTTCGCCCAGGTGTGCCATGCCGTGCGCGGCCAGTTGGTGGCCCGGTATCCCGTGCGGTACTACAACGAGATCCACCGCATCCTCCTGGCGCTGATCACGCTCACCAGCAACCACGTCATCACGCTGACCGAGAAGAGGCCGTCGGCGATGGTGGAGCGCTCGGTCGAAGACTTCCTCACCCGCAATCTGGAACCCGAACTCGTCGTCCGTCGGGCGGAATCCGACGTGACGACGCTTTACGTCCAGGAGGCTGACGGTGACTTCCGCATGCCCGTGGACGTTCGCACCGTGAGTCTTCGCGGGCTGAGCCCAGTCGACGCGATCATGATCAGCAGCGTCAGAGAGCCTCTCAGGGTCACTGTCGTGCTCGACCGATCCGACGGCATACGGGACTCCGAGCTGTTCGACATCTCGCGCGATGTCGGCGTGACCACCGTCCACGGCGCCGGCCAGACATCGGAGGTCGTCGTCCTGCGGATCCCTGTTCACGGTCCCGAGGCGTCGAGGGCACGGACACTCGACGAAGCGCTACGCGAAGCCGTGGTCAGCGCCTGCGAGGACCTGCACGGCGACGTCATAGAGCTGGGCCTCGAACCGGACATGCCCGAGCTGTCGGGTGCGTCCGACGCCACGATCGAGCACCTGGAGCCCGACCTCCTGACGGTGGAGTGGCACCTGGTGGAGGCCTTCGAATCCGGACTCACTCTGGGCGAGGTCCGGGTGGATGCGGATATCGTCCTCAGTTCGTTCGTGACCCCCGTCGAGGCCCCCGAATGGATCGACGAACACCCCGCCGAGCTGTCCGCGAGGATCCGGGTGGAGCTCGTCTTCCACGCCCAGGTCGACGGGCCCGACTTCCAGGTGTCGCTGGAATACGCAGGCATGGAGGTCTGAGCCCTTCCGAACCGGAAGCCGCGCGACTTTCAGAGGGCGTTATGTGGTGTTTGGCGACTCGTTCCGGGATCGGCGAAGTTCCTTTTGCTGCAAGCCCGGCCTGTTCACCCTGGCGCGCCCGAAAACACGCACCTAGCCGCCCCCGGCGTCCAAAGAGGAATCGGGCGAAGGCTCATATATCGCCCTCTCAGACGATCTCGGCCAGGGTCGGGCCTTCCCAGGCAGGTCGAGGACGGGCGGCCGGAGGTGCCGGCGAAGCAGGCGGGTCAGCGGTCTCCCGGGCGGGCCGGGGGTGTGCCAGGATCCCGGGTGACCGTGTACATGCGGGCCGGGGCCCGACGGGGGGCGACCGGCGTCCATCACCCTCACCAGTTCGGGACGACCATGAGAAGACTCGCACTCCGCGTGCTGTCCGTGGCCACGGCCTTGTCAGCACTGATCCTGGTGCCGCCGGGAGCGGCCCCCGCGGCCCCGGCCACCGCCGCACCGCTCGTCACCGCGCCGGCAGCCGCCCCGGTGGCGCTCACCGGCGCACAGCTGGCGGCCTCCTGGACGGGCCCGTTGAGCACCCGCGGGCGGTACGTCGTCGACGCGTCCGGCAACCGGTTCAAGCTGATGTCCGGCAACTGGTCCGGCGCGCAGGGTACTTGGCAAGGCAGCGGCTCCACCACCGACCCGGCGAACAACCAGGCCGGCCAGGTCTCGTACAACCTGCCGCTCGGTCTCGACCGGGCACCGCTGTCCGAGATCATGACAGGCTTCCACAGCCTCGGACTGAACAGCATCCGGCTGCCCTTCGCGGACGCGATGATCCGGGACACCACGGTCGTCCCGGACGCCGCCGTCGCCGCCAATCCGCAACTGCGCGGCAGCACCCCGCTCCAGGTCTTCGACGCCGTGGTGGCGGCCCTCACCGCCGACGGGTTCGCCGTCATCCTCAACAACCACACCACCACCTACCGCTTCTGCTGCGGCCTGGACGGCAACGAGCGCTGGAACAGCAGCCAGTCCACCCAACAGTGGGAGGAGGACTGGCTGTTCATGGTTGACCGGTACCGGGCCAACAAGCGCGTCGTCGGTGCCGACCTGCGCAACGAGGTCCGCCGCGACACCTGGGACAACCCCAACTGGGGCATGGGCGACAGCCACGACGAGTACGCCGCCTTCGAGGGGGCGGGCAACCGGATCCTCCTGGCCGCGCCCGACCTGCTGATCATCATGGAGGGCATCAACTGGCAGGGCATCCCGCTGGCCGGTCTCCCCCACGGCCGCCCGATGCTCAAGCCGGTCGCCACGCTCTCCAACACCCTGATCGACTCCGGCAAACTGGTCTACTCGGCCCACTTCTACGGCTACACCGGCTCGGCCAACACCGGCGCGGGCAGCGGGCCCGGGTCGACCAGTGATCCGCGCTACCAGGATCTGACGCCCGAACAGCTGGCCGCGGTGGTCGACGAGGAGGCGCTCTTCGTCACCCGCGCCGGACAGCACTTCACCGCTCCCGTCTGGATCAGCGAGTTCGGCGCGGGCGGACGCGGCTCGACCGATGCCAAGGAGCAGGCCTGGCTCGACCACTTCACCGCGATCCTGGCCGCACGGGACGCCGACTTCGCCGTCTGGCCGTTGGTCGGCTGGCACAACGACGGTGTCCCGCAGGACAGTTGGGCGCTGCTTCACTACGACCGGGCCGGCCGGCGGCTCAGCATCGAGGACCAGGGCGACTGGCGCGCCGACGACTGGAACCGGCTGGTCACGGCCCCCTCGTACACCGGCCGGGTGCCGCAGGCGCCGCGCTGGAACCTGCTCGACCTCGACCACGCCGACCAGAACGTGTCCCGGCGGATGCTCGCCCTGCCCGACTGGAGCAGCGGCAACCGCAAGGGCAACTGCCCCGACGGGCAGCGCCTGATCGGCCTCGGCCGCAGCGACAGCCGCGGTCTGTGCACCGACGCCGGCCGGCCCGCCATCGGGCCGGGCGCCTGGGTCACCGTGACCGACGAGCGCTATGTCACCGACGGCGACTGGGCCTCGGGCTACAACAAGCTCCAGTGCCCGGCCGGCCACCTCGCCGTCGGTTACAGCGTCCACAGCAACGCGATGGCGGCGCTGCTGTGCGCTCCCGCCGGCGGTGCACTGCCCGCCACGAACCGGGTCCTCTGGTTCGACCGGGGCGACAACCGTCCGCCGGCCTCCACCGGCGCCGACTCGGCCGCCAGCGACTGGGCGCCCGGGTACTACAAGGGCCAGTGCGCGGCCGGCGAGTACGTCGCGGGCGTGGCGATGACCTGGCGTTGGCTGCACGGCGGTGTCCCGGACGCGCTGCTCTGCCGCCCGCTGGCCTGACCCGTCGCCCACGGGCGCGCATCACCCCGGGGCCCTGCCCGCCCGGCCACCCGGCTGGGCGGGCAGGGCCCCGCCGGGTGGCCGGTACGTGATCCGGGTTCGGTACGTGATCCGGGTACGGCAGGGCGCCGC
This sequence comes from Kitasatospora sp. NPDC032757, assembly GCF_055579305.1. Lineage (NCBI taxonomy): Bacteria > Bacillati > Actinomycetota > Actinomycetes > Kitasatosporales > Streptomycetaceae > Kitasatospora > Kitasatospora sp. NPDC032757. Next base: position 16,558 of record NZ_JBVINN010000058.1, read on the forward strand.
GCACGGCGGGGGCAAGGCCGGAACGCCGGCGGCAGCCCCCGGCCCGTGAACACCCTGTCACCATGACGGCCCGCTCCGAGAGGGCCGCCGCGCCCCCTCGGAGCGGGCACCGACCGGGCACGGACACGGACCGGGCACGGACCGTGACGGTGCCGGGTGGCGAGGGGGCGGCCGGGCGGCGGACAGCCGTCCGCCCCGGCCCGGACGGACACCCGGCGTCACCGCGACTGCGCCGTCCGGCCTCGCCGTCGAAACCGGCCCGGCACCTCTGGCCTGTCACGCCCCGTAGCGGTTTACTGGGAGGGAGCAGGGCAGGAACGGAGGCCCGGCGATGGAATGTCCGCACCCGTCCGGGACCCACACGGAGGTCCGCCGGCACTACGCGGCCGCCGGGGCGGAGGTGGCCCGGCTGATCCGGGCCGCTCCCGAGGACCAGTGGTCGGCGCCCACCCCCTGCCGTGACTGGGAGGTGCGCACGCTGGTGAACCACCTGGCCGCCCAGCACCTCTGGGTCTGCCAGGCGATCGCCGGCTACACCCCGGACCAGATCGGCCGCCGCTTCCAGGGGGACGTCCTGGGCCAAAACCCGCTCGGCGTGTGGGAGATGGCCGTGGACAGCGCCGTACGCGCGCTCGGCCGGCCGGGCGCCCCCGACCTCCTGGTGCACGTGTCGTACGGGGTGCGGGACGTCGGCGGGTACGTCCGTGAGCTGACCGCCGAGACCGTCGTGCACAGCTGGGACCTCGCCCGGGCGCTGGGCGAGAGCGGCCGGATGCCGCAGGGCGCCGCCCGGTACGCGCTCGCGGAGTTCCGGGGCTACCGCGACCTGGCCGGCACCGGCCTGTTCGACCCGCCGCTCACCGCACTGCCGGGTGCCGACGCCCAGGAGCTCCTGCTGGCCCTCACCGGCCGCGACCCCCACTGGTCCGCCGAGCGGATCTGACCGGACCCGGGCCCGCCGCCACGTCCCTCCCGCCGTCGGTTCACCGGCGGCGGACCGCGTCCGTTCATCCGACGACGGACCGCGTCCGTTCACCCGGGGACGGAGCGGACCAGCAGCAGCGCGATGTCGTCGGTGCGGTGCTCCGACTGCCCGGCCTGGCCGATCAGCGCATCGGCCAGCCGGTCCAGCGGTTCGCGGCCGTGCCGGGCAAGCGTGTCGACGAGGCCGGCCATCGCCTGGTCGAGGTCGGTGCCGGGCCTGTCGACGAGGCCGTCGGTGTACAGGACCAGGGTGGTGCCGATCGGCAGGTCGATGCGGATCTGCGGGTACTCCGCATCGGGGTCGACGTTGAGCACCATGCCACCGGGCGACTCCAGTGCCTCCGCCCGGCCGTCCGGGCCGTACCGCAGGGGCACGGGGTGCCCGGCATTGGCCAGCCAGGCCTCGCGGCGTTCGAGATCGACGCAGAGGTAGGCGCAGCTGGCCAGCAGGGCCGTGTCCAGGTCGGCCAGCAGGCGGTTGGTGCGCGCGAGCACGGTGCTCGGATCGGCATCGGCCGCGGCGAAGGCACGGACGGCGGTGCGGACCTGGCCCATCAGCGCGGCGGCGTGGACGTTGTGGCCCTGGACGTCACCGATGACGACGGCCACCGTGTCGGGCCCCACCCGGATGAGGTCGTAGAAGTCGCCTCCGACGTCCATGCCCTCGGTGGCCGGCAGGTAGCGCGCGCTGATCTCCAGGTTCCGTACGACGGGCAGCGCACGGGGCAGCAGGCTCTCCTGGAGACCGTGGGCGAGCACGAGCTTGGTGTCGTACAGCCGGGCACGGTCCAGGGCCTGGGCGATCAGACCGCCGAGCGCGGTGAGGACGGCGCGCTCCTCGACGTCGAAGCGGTGCGGTTCGTCGAACGCCATCACGCAGGTGCCGAGCAGCCGGCGCGAGGTCACCAGGGGCAGGTAGGCCCAGGCGGACATCCCGTCCTGCGTCTCGTGGCGGTCCGGGTAGAGCCGCTCCAGCTCCGCACGGGTCTCGAAGAAGGCCGGCACGGAGTTGGTCGACGCCTGGACACCGGGCGTGGGCTCCGTCAGCCGGGTGCCGTCGAACTGGTCGACCAGGCCGGCCGGATAGCCACGATGACCGGCGAGGCGCAGCCGTCCGCCCTCGGCCATCAGGACCGCGACGGCCCGGCCGCCGAAGGCCGGCAGGATCTGCTCGGCGACCATGCTCACCACGTCCTGAACGCTGATGGCCTCGGTCAGCGCGCTGGCGAGGTGCAGGAGGTGGTAGAGGGCTCCGGGCCGCGTGTGCACCGCCTGTTCGGCGGGTGCCTCGGTGTGCTCGTACAGCGAGGCATCGGCGGCGGCGATCCGCGCGGTGACTCCGGTGGCGTCCGGGTAGAGCTGGAACGACAGCCACCGGTCCGGCGGCCGCATGGCGACGAACGACGTGGTAGCCCCGCCGATCACCGCTGCCCGGTAGTGGTACTCGTACACCGGATCGCGCAGCCAGGGCAGCGCCGTCCACGGCCGGACGCCCAGCAGCCGCTCCACCGGCGCGCCGAGCAGTTCGGCGGCGGCCGGCGTGACCGCCGCCAGCCGGCCGTCCAGGTCGATGCCGCAGATGCCCTCCGGCAGTCGCGCCGCCACCATGGTCAGGGGGTCGGCGGACCGGTTCTCCGCCGTCGCGGCGCGGGGGGAGGGCCTGATCGGACGGCCCGCCCTGGCCGCCTCCGCCAGCAGCTCGGCCAGGCGCAGCGCGAGCGCGTCGAGCAGGTCGCGTTCGCGGCGGGACAGCTCGGCGGGGTGGGCGGCGGGCCAGATGCCGAAGACGGCGCCGTACGTGGTCCTGCGCGTGACGAGCGGCGCCGCCGCGAGGCCGAACGCGTACGGCATGGCGACCGCGACCCTGGGGTAGCGTCGGGCCATCTCCTCCGCACCGCCGACCCAGACGGCCTGGCCGCTGCGCACGGCTTCGACGACCGGAATCGGCGCGGTCATGCCGATGTGCTGCCACGGCCTGGTGAACTGCCGGGCCGCTCCGAACGTCATGACCAGTTCGAGCACCTGCTGGTCCTCCGACAGCAGGTAGAGACCGCCGGAGTGGGCGCCCAGCCTGTCCGGCACCGACCGCAGGATCTGCGCTGCCACCTCCAGGCCGCGCCCGGCCACCGCCTCGGCAGCCTCGTGTCCGGGCTGCGGCACCCCATCCCGTGACATGCCCATAACAGCACTCTCGTTCGAGCCGACGGTGGACCCACCGCCTTCCTTCCATAGTGCAGGTCGTGTCCACCGCCAGGAAGCCGACGGAGTCCGGCGCGGTACGGACGGACGACGCGTGACGGACGCCCCCCGAAGGCATTGACTCGGCCGCGGACCCGCGGAGATGATCACGCAGGGCCCAGGGCGACAACCCATTCCGGGTGTCGACCCGCAAGCTGAGAGGAACCCAGCCATGTCCGGATCCGGACAGCGCACCATCGAATCCGCCCCCTTCCCGACCCGTCCGACCATCGCCGTGCTCGGCCCCGGAGGAGTCGGCGGCCTGCTCGCCGCACTGCTCTCCCGTGCGGGGCACCGCGTGATCTGCCTCGCCCGCGAGGAGACCGCCGGCCCGCTGCGCCGGGACGGCATCCGCGTCCGCAGCAGGCAGTTCGGCGAGTTCACCGCGGCGGTGGAGGCCGACGACATCCTGCGCGAGCCCGTCGACCTGTGCCTGGTGACGGTCAAGAACACGGCACTCGACGCCGCACTCGACCGCCTCCCGCCGCAGTGGCTGGCGAACGGCGCGGTGGTGCCCCTGCTCAACGGCGTCGAGCACACGCAGGCCCTCCGGGCGCGCTACGGGGGCGAGCGCGTCGTCCCCGCCGTGGTCCGCGTGGAATCGACCCGCACCGCGCCGGGCGTCATCGACCACGGCAGCCCGTTCGTCGAGATCGACCTGGCCGGCCGGCCGGAGCCGTTGGCGCCGCTCGCCGCACTCTTCGAGGGTGCACGGGTGACGACCCGCGTCGTGCCGGACGAGGACCGAGTCCTCTGGGGGAAGCTCGCGTTCCTGGCCCCCTTCGCCCTGCTCACCACCCGCCACCGGCAGCCCATCGGCGCCGTCCGGTCCGAGCGGCGGCACGAGCTGACGGCCCTGGTGGAGGAAACCGTGGCGGTCAGCCGGGCCTGCGGAGGCCGGACGGCGGTCGCCGACGTCCTGGCGCGCTATGACACGTTCCCGGCCGACAGCAGGTCGTCCATGCAGCGCGACGCCGAGGCGGGCCGCCCGCTGGAGCTCGACGCGATCGGCGGAGCCCTGCTGCGGGCGGCCGAACGGCACGGCATCCGGGTGCCGCTGACGACGCGGCTGGTGGCGGAGCTGTCGACCGGGTGAGCTCCGCCGGACCGGCGTGACCGACCACGGCCGGGTGCGCCGGAGCTGACCGGGGACCTACGCGCGCAGGGCGGGGTCCTCGGCCAGCTCGGCCAACAGGGCGTCCAGCTTCGCGCGGTCGACCGAGGGCATCAGGAAGACGTGCACGTAGCTGCGGCGGGTGGACTCGTCGCCCGGGACCATCAGCACGTCCTGGGATGACAACGACCACTTCGCCACCAGCTCGGGGCTGGGCTTGCGGAAGCGTACCGTGACGGCGCCCGGGGTGCGGGCCGGCCAGAGCTCGACGCCCGTCTCCTCCTCCATGGCCCTCAGGCGCCGCTCCAGGTAGCCGGCCAGCTCCTGGGCGCTGCGGATCCGGTCCACCTGGTCCTGGTAGGAGTGCCGGGACAGGTGGTCCCAGATGACCAGCGGGGAGAACCCGTTCCTGGAGCCCGCGAAGGTGGTGTCCGGCGCGCCTATGTAGTCCGGCTGGGACGGGGGCGAGATCTGGTACTTGACCTTCGTCATGTAGATGCCGCAGGGCCACGGCGCACCGGGCCACTTGTGGCCGCTCATGGCGATGGAGGAGACCATGTCGAGGTCGCCGAACTCCGTGGTGGGCAGCCTGAGGCCGAAGTCGTATTCGGGCAGCTCCACTTCGGGGGTCCAGCCGTACGCCGGGTCCTGGGCGGCCATTCTCAGGAACGGCGCGTAGCCGGCGCCGAGGGCGCCGTCCACGTGGATCCAGAAACCCCGGCGCAGGTCGACCAGCGGCTCACCGGTCCGCGGGTCCGTGCCGTAGGTCACCTGGCGCTGGATCAGACCGTGCCGCTCGAAGATCGGCAGCAGGCGCTCGCAGACCTTCCGGACGTCGTCGTGGGCGCCCTTGAAGGTGCTGCCGAGGTTGAGGTTGACGAAGACCGGGTGCCCGTTCGCGGCGAAGAACTCGACCAGCACCGCGAGGGCGTCGATGTCGATCTCGCCCGGCCCGTCCCAGGACCGGCCCGAGGGGCCGGGGCGGGAGGGCACCTCGGTGGGCCACTCACGGCGGCCCGTGTCGGGGTCGACCAGCGGGCACTCGTCCGCGTACTTCTCCAGACCGACCGCGTGGAAGGTCTCCACGCCGAGCACCCGCACCGCCTTGGCGAAGGAGTAGTGGGTGTCCTCGGAGTAGAACGCCACCGGGCGGTGGGCATTGGGGTTGTGCCGGTCGGGCGCGGCCTGGACGTACCGCAGGGCGTCGAACGGGGCCGCCGGCGGCTGGATCAGCGCCTTGCCGCTCAGGTAGTCCCGGGCGTTCCAGAGCGCGTACATGTTGCCCTCGGTCGAGCCCATGGACAGCATGTAGCCCCAGTACGACTCGGGGTCGGCGGGGTCGTGCGGTCGCTCGGCGTTCCACAGTGCCGCGTAGTAGTCGAGCACCGCGCGCTCTACGACCTTGGTGTTCGGCTTGTAGCCGCCGCTCTGGAACGGGTCGCCGAGGTTGTTGATGTTGTTCGGCATGAACCGGGCCAGGTCCAGCGCGCAGCCCTGCATGTCCTGGGTGGCCTGGTAGCCCACCAGGTGCCGGCGCTTCCTCGACAGGTACTCGTCCACCGTGTCGAGGGCGCGCAGCCGCCGGTCGTCGTCCAACCCGCTCGCGGGGAGCTCGAAGTCGCGGCCGTCCAGCTCCGCCCCCGGGTCGACGACGGTGCCGGCGGCCGCGGCGGTCACGGCGGTCGCATCTGTCCCGGCCGTCTCCGCCGTCTCGGCGGCGATGGTGGCGAAGGTGGCGGTGGGGCTCATGGACGCGGCACTCCGGGGTCGGTGCGGGCCGGTCCACGGGCGGGGAACGGCGGAGGGGCGTTCGCCGCCCGCGGCCAGGATGGAACTTCGCGGAGCCGAGCGGAAGATCTTCCGAACATCATTCGGTATGACCACGTAATGTCTTGCGAATCGACGGGATCAGCTGGAATCCTGCCCTGCATGCCGAATAATCCGCAGGCCCGGAGGGCGCCCATCGACGACGTGGACCGGGCGATCATGCGCACCCTGGCCGACAACGCCCGCATGCCGAACAACGCGCTCGCCGAGGCGGTGGGCATCGCCCCCTCCACCTGCCTGGCCCGGGTGCGCGCACTGCAGGAGCGCGGGATCATCCGCGGATTCCGGGCGGACGTCGACCCCGCCGCGATCGGCCTGCCGCTGCAGGCGATGATCTCCGTCCGGCTCCGGGCCCACACCCGCGAGCAGAACGAGAGCTTCCGCAGCACCGCCCCCGACCTGCCCGGTGTCCTGGCCGTGTTCCACATGGCGGGATCCGACGACTACCTGCTCCACGTCGGCGTCGCCGGCCCCGAGGGCCTGCGCGACTTCGTCGTGGACAACCTGACCACCCACCCGGCGGTCGCACAGACCCGGACCAACCTGATCTTCGAGCAGATAGCCGGCCGCCGCTACCTGGGAGACCCGGCGTCGGCCACCACCTGAGCCGCCGACGGCCGGATGATCCACCGCCCGCCGGTCACGTCCGAGGCGGTCCCGTGGGGCGACGACCTCCGGAAACCGCCGTCCGGAGCGGGCCGTCCTGGTCCCGCTCGGTTCGGGAGCCGACGGGCTGCGGAAGTGCCCGCGGATGCGGCTGCGGCTCCCGCCGACCCGCCCCCACCGTGATCCACTTCACACCCGGCCGTCGCTATCCGTGAGCAGAGCTGGTCAGTGCCGGTCCCCGGCCCCCGGCGACGGGCCCATGGCCGAATTCGTCAGTAGACCGTCATTGCCGCCGTTCCGCGCCGGATACAGGCTGTGACTGTGCATCAGCGACGAGTTGTGGTGTTGGTCTATCCCGGTGCACAGGCACTGGACATAGCGGGTCCGATCGAGGTGTTCGACACCGTGAACCGCATGCTCCCCGAGGCGGGTGTCCGGTATCGGACCGAGTTCGTCTCCCCCGACGCACCGCTCGTGCGGACGTGCTCGGGCATGGTGATCGCGGCCGAGCCGCTCGCCACGGGTGACGGCCCGATCGACACCCTCCTCGTCCCGGGCGGATGGAGCCTCAAGGAGGCTTTGGCGGATCAGGAGTTGGTCGCCTGGATCCGCCGGGCGGCGGCCCGGTCGCGCCGGGTCACCTCGGTGTGCGGCGGGGCGTTCCTGCTCGCCGAGGCGGGCCTTCTCACGGGGAGGCGCGCCACGACCCACTGGGCCTTCTGCGAGGAGATGGCCCAGCGCTACCCGGACGTGACGGTGGACCGTGAGCCGATCTTCGTCTGGGACGGCTCCTTCGTCACCTCGGCCGGAGTGTCCACCGGGATCGACATGGCCCTGTCCCTGGTGGAGGCCGACCACGGTGCGGCCTTCGCGCTGGACGTGGCGCGGTTCCTGGTCCTGTTCTTCAAACGCAACGGCGGGCAGTCGCAGTTCAGCACCGTCCTGGAGGCGCAACTCGCCGATCGCGCGCCGATCCGTGCCGCGCAGGAGTGGATTCTCTCGCACCTCGAACAGCCACTGCCCGTGCCCGAGATCGCCGAGCGCGCCAACATGAGCGTGCGGAACTTCGCCCGGGTGTTCCGGCGCGAGGTGGGGACACCCCCGGGCCAGTACATCGACCAGATGCGCATCGCCCGGGCCCGCAAGCTTCTGGAGTCCACCGATCTCCCGGTCACCCAGATCGCCCGGCGCTGCGGCTTCCCGGCCCCCGAGACGTTCTTCCGCTCCTTCGGCCGAGCCCTGGAACTGACCCCGAAGGAATACCGCCAACGCTTCCAGACCGCCTCGCCGGCCGGCCGCATCGTCGGGCCGGGCCCGTCCGACAGGAGCACCGCATGACCGCCGTGGTCCGGCTCGTCGACCACCTCGCGAGGGAGCTGGCCGAGTGCGGCGTCAGGCACGTGTTCGGTGTCGGCGGCGCGAACATCGAGGATCTCTACGACGCCCTGCACGCCACCGGCGACGTGATCCGCACCGTCGTGGCCAAGCACGAGTTCTCCGCCGCCACCATGGCGGACGGCCAGGCCCGGACCACCGGGCGCCTCGGCGTCGTCGCCGTGACCTCGGGCGGTGGAGCGGTGAATCTGGTGCCGGGGCTGGCGGAGGCGTACGCCTCGCGGGTGCCGATGCTGGCGATCGTGGGACAACCGCCCACCGAGCAGGAGGGTTTCGGGGCGTTCCAGGACTCCAGCGGCAGGGCGGGTTCCATCGACGCCCGGGAGCTGTTCACCCCCGTGACCCGGTACTGCGCCCGGGCCGACGACCCGGACTCGTTCCCGGAGCTGCTGTCCCGGGCGGTCGCGGTGGCCCAGACCGATCCCAAGGGCCCGGTCGTGCTCCTGCTGCCCAAGGACGTGCAGCGGGCACCGGTGGAGCTCCGGGAGCCGCTGCCGGCCGCCCCGCCGGTCCGTACGGAACCCCGCCTCCCGGACCGCACGGTGGACGTCCTTCGCGGCGCGCAACGCGTCCTGGTCATTGCCGGTGAGGGCGTGGCCTCGGCCGACGCCCGGGCCGAGCTGGCCGACGTGGCAGGCCGGCTCGGTGCCTGGGTGGCCGTCACCCCGGACGCCAAGGACGTGTTCGACAACCGGGACGCCCGGTTCGCCGGGGTGGCCGGGGTGATGGGTCATGAGAACGTGGCAGAGTGCCTTCGGCGGGCCGACGCCTGCCTGCTGGTGGGCACCCGGCTGCCGGCCCTCGCCCGCGGCGGCCTGGAGCAGGCGCTGGCCGGGACGCCGGTGATCTGCATCGATCCCGAGGCGCCGTTCGTGCCCGGGATCTCCCTGCGCGGCGACCTGCGGGACACCCTGCACGCGCTCGCCGCCCGGCTCGCTCCCGGCCGGCACCCGGCCCCCGCACATGCCGGCCCCTCCCCTCTGCCGACCCCGCACGCCCCGGCCGGTTCCCACCCCGCGGCCGGTTCCTACGCCGCGGCCGTGGCCTCGGTCGAGGCCGCGCTGCCCACGGACGCACACGTCTTCGTGGACGCCGGAAACGCCGGGGCCAGCGCGATCCACCTGCTCCCCGCCCCGCGCCAGGGCCGCTTCGTGGTGGCGGTCGGCATGGGCGGCATGGGCTACACCTTCGGTGCCGGCATCGGCGCGGCGCTGGCCACCGGGCGGCGCACGTACGTGATCGCCGGTGACGGCGCGTTCTTCATGCACGGCATGGAGGTCCACACCGCGGTCGAGCACACCGCGCCCGTCACCTTCGTGATCTTCAACAACAACGCCCACGCCATGTGCGCCACTCGTGAGCAGCTGTTCCTCGGGGCCGTGCACCCCGGCAACCTGTTCCGCCCGGCGGACATCGCCAGGGGCGTGGCCGGCATGTTCCCCGGCCTGGACGTGACCCGGGCCGAGGACGGTGCACAGCTGCGACGGGCACTGCTGCGGAGCAACGCGAGCAACGGTCCCGCCTTCGTCACGCTGGATTTCGATCCCGCCGAGATACCGCCGTTCCTTCCCTTCCTGAACATCGCCGGCCGGGAGCCGGCCCAGAACGAGGAGACCTCCCATGAGCGCGGACCAGTCCGTGTTGGCTGACATTCCCGGCCTCACCAGGGTCGAGAACACCGACCTGGAGCAGCTGACGGCCCGCTGTGCGGAACTGACCCGGCCCGCCTACCCACACGGCGAGGTCTACGGGAAGTACTGCACGATCCAGGAATACGTCGCCTGCCCGCCGGAGCAGGCGTACGAGTACCTGAGGCAGGGCCACCACCTGGAGGAATGGACATACAGCCTGCGGAACTTCGGCCCCACCGGGACCCCGGGGCTCTGGGTCGGTGACGACCGCCTGGAGGAGCAGACCCGGATCTTCTGCAGGGTGGAGACCAACGCCGAGGCCATGACGGTGGACTTCCACTGCTCCTGGGACCAGGGCGACGAGCTCTGGATGGTGTACCTGATGCGCGTCCTGCCTGCCCGGTCGGTGCTCGGCAAGCCCGGCTCCGTGATCACCTGGACCAACTGCCGGCACCCGTACTACGACGCCAACCCCCACCCCGGCCTGGCCCCGCGGGCCGACCGCCCGTGGGTGGGCGACTACTGGGACCTCTTCTACGCCGGCCACACGGTGGAGATGGGCAACCTCAAGGCGATCCTGGAGCACCGCCACCGCAACGGCCTGCCGGTCTGCTCCTCCCCCACCACGGCGGTGGTGCGGTGACCACGGTCAGCCTCACCGACGTCGCCGGCTACCTTCCCGGCGAGCCGGTCCCCGCCGAGTTCTACACCGAGTACCCCGGCGCGGAGGACAGGCTCCGCGACAACCCCATGTTCAGGATTCCCCCGATGCGGCACCACGTGGCCGCGGGCGAGACCAACGTCGACATGGTCGAGCGCGCGGTCGCGCCCCTGATCGAGCGGCACGGGGCTGGCGAGATCCGCTCCGTGGACGTCCTGCTGATGCACAGTCAGCTCCCTGACTCGCCCTTCGTGGGCGCCGGGACCGAGGTGGCACGCCGGCTGGGACTGAAACCGCAGTGGCTGATCGACGTGGCCAACGCCGGGTGCGCCTCCTTCGTCCACATGCTCGAACTGGCCCGGCAGATCCTCACCACCACCGACGCCAGGACCGCGCTGATCTGCAACGCGCAGAGCGCCGCCGGCCAGCTGTTCACCCAGCCCGACGTGCGCCGGCTCGCCCAGGCCGCGATCCCCGGGGACGGCTGCGGGGTGGGGTACGTCACCACATCGGAGGGCTCTCCGGTCCTGGCTCTGACCACACATCATATCGCTGGCTACGGAGGCGACATGAAGGCCGTCCTCGATGACGGCCGCAAGTACTGGGAGCCCGGCGAGTCCCAGCTGCGGATCGGCTTCACCGAGGCCACCACCGCCAAGGTCCTCGAACGCGGCAACCGCCTGGTGCCGGAGGTGGTCACCGCGCTGTGCCGACGGCTCGGGGTCACCACCGGCGAGATCGACCTGCTGGTGACCAACCAGCCCAACCGCACGTTCCTGCGCAACTGGCGGGAGCAACTGCGGCTGCCGCCGCACCGCCACCCCGACACCTTCGACAGCTGCGGCAACCTGTTCGGCGCGGCGATCCCCATCACCCTCGACCACGCCATCCGTTCAGGACGGGTCAAGGAGGGCGACCTCGTGGTACTGGGCGGCTTCGCCCACGCGGGCGACTACGCGGGCGCGGCCGCGATCCGCTGGAACACCGGCAGCACCGGCCCACTCGGCCGGTAAGGGCTGCCGACGCGGCAACGCGAGCATCATGGCCTCCTGCTCGGACGGTGTCCCCCGGCGTCTAGGCTCGGGGACATCGACCAAGGAGAGGGCGAACACGAGTGGGCAGCTGGGAGCGCGCGCTGGACGCGGCCGGGATCGACGACCCGGGACTGCGCGACGACTACAGTCGGCAGCGCCGGCAGGTCACGCAGTACAAGCGGGAGGCCGTGCTGGCCGCCGATCTCCTCCTGCCGGCACGGCTCGTGCCGCACGTGATCGCGGCCACCGCCCACATGCACCGCACCGACACCCTGCTCGACAGCGGGCCGCGCGACGAGCGGAAAGCCGCGTACTCGCGCTGGGAGCAGGAGGTCGCCGACAGCCTCGCCATCGGCGGGACGGACAACCCCGAACTGCGTCCGCTGCTGAACACCGTCGCCGCCCACCCCGCCCTGCGCGACCGAGCGCTGGAGCACCTCGCCGGGGCAGGCGCCGACCTCGACTTCGCCGGGTTCGCCACCGAGGCCGACTACCAGCACTACGTGGACGCCTACTCGCTGCCCGCGTTCATGGTCGTCGCCACCCTGCTCGGCCCGAACGGAGACCAGACGGCCTACCGTGCCGCCTGTCGCACCTTCATCGACGCCAGCCAACGGCTCGACTTCGTCAGCGACCTCGCCGAGGACCTGGCCGACGACCGCCTGACGATCCCCGAGCAGACCCTGAACCGGCACGAGGTCACTCGCGCCGACCTGGAACAGGCCGGCAACCTCGCGGGCATCCGGGCGCTGATCACCGACCAACTCGACCGGGTCGACCGCACCCTCGCCGAGGGCCGCGCCGTCGTCGGCCTCGTCCCGCCCGCCCACCGGCCCATGGTCCGCTGCATGATCGGCCTGGACGAACTGACCAGCGCCGCCGCCCGCGCCGACATCCCCGCCCTGCTGCGCCGCTCGGCGGGCCCGCCCAAGCTCGCCGCCCTTCGCCTGCTCGGCCTCGAATACCTGCGGGCGCGCCGCGTCGGGCGCTGAACGTCACCATCGCGCCGGTCGCTTCGGGCGGTGCGCTGCGGGCGGTGCGGTGCGGGCGGTGCGCTGCGGGCGGTGCGGTGCGCGGGGGCCTTCCCCAGTTCCTCACCGGGTCCGCCGGAAGAAACCTGCGCGATGACGCTCCCCGGCCGGCCGCCCGCCGCCGTACGCTACAGAGTCATGAAAGCCATGGCGCAGCGCACCTGGAAGGCCGGGGAGCGGTTGGAGCTCGTGGAGCTGCCCACGCCCGAGCCGCGCAAGGGTGAGGTCCGGGTCGGCGTCCAGGCCGTCGGGGTCAACCCGGTGGACTGGAAGATGCGCAGCCACGGCCCGCTGCGGCAGGCCGCCCGTCTTCTGGGGCCGAAGCCACCGGTGGTCGTGGGGGTGGACTTCGCCGGGGTGGTCGACGCCGTCGGCCCGGGGGTCGTGGGCTTCTCACCTGGCGACCGGGTGGCGGGCGGGACCGACTTCTCCCGGGGCCAGCGCGGCTCCTACGCCGACACCGTGGTGGTGCGCGAGGACCAGCTGTGCCCCGTCCCCGACTCGGTCGACATCGCCGTGGCCGCCGCCCTGCCGGTGAGCGGCGTGACCGCCCGGATGGCGGTGGTGGACCTGGGCCGCATCCGCCGGGAGAGCACCGCCGACCGCCGCGTGCTGGTGCTGGGTGCCTCCGGCGCCGTGGGCCAACTCGCCGTGCAGATCGCCAAGTCGGAGGACGCGTTCGTGGTCGGCGTCTGTTCGGCGAAGAACGCGGACCTGGTCGGGGGGCTGGGCGCCGACGCGGTCCTCGACTACGGCCGGGGCGACGCGCTGGTCCAGGCCCGGGCCCATGCTCCCTTCCATCTCGTCATCGACTGCGTCGGCGGCTACTCCGGCGCCGGCTGCCGGGCCCTCCTGTCGTCGGGAGGGCGCCACATCATGGTGGCGGGCGACGACCCCGCCGCCCTCGTGCAGATGCTCGTGGCGCCGTCGCGCTCCAGGGGCATCCTGGGCAGGCCCACCGGCCGGCGGCTGGCACCGCTGGTGGCGGCGGTGGCCGACCGCCGGCTCCGGGTGGCGATCGCGCGGACCCTGCCGCTCACCGCCGCCGAGGAGGCCCACCTGCTCAGCCGAAGTGGGCGTATGACGGGCAAGTTGATCCTGCTGCCCTGAGGTCCGCGGCCTGCCGGCCCCTACCCCGCCCCGACCGGCCCCCGCAGCGCGACTCGCGGCGGCGCGGCTCACGGCTCCCGTGGGCTGGGCCCGGTGAGGGGCGCGCCCTACCTGAACATGCGGTCGGCGCTGGTGGCCAGGCGATGGGTGGCGCTGTGGCGGCTCACCCAGTCACGGACGAGGTTGATGGCGTTGGCGCACTGCCAGCTGTTGTCGTACTCGCGCACTCCGGTGAAACTGCCGTAGCCCGCGATGATGCCGTCCACACGCGCGTCGCCCAGCAGCTTGTCGACGTACCACGGATCGTTGTAGGTGATCGTCCAGGACAGCGTGGCCGCGAGCCGTCCTGCGGCACGGTCCCCGGCGCCCTTCTTCAGTTCCGCGCAGGTGTTGTAGGTGGCTTCCGTGCAGTTGCCGAACCCGTTGGCGATATTGCTGTCGCCGTAGTCCATCGCCCGGTGACCGGGCGGGATCGCGGCACCGGACCGGTCGAAGGCGCTTCGGGCCTGGTCGCGGGTCCCGGTCGTCGTCATGCCCTCCAGACGGCCGAGCTTGCCTTCCAGGCTCTTCCAGCCCCTGCCGCCGACATCCGGGGTGCTGCCGCCGTGGTACTCGTAGAAACCGTAGAGCACCTGGATCCCGGCAGCCGTCAGCCGCTGCGCCTTGTCCCGCAGTCCGGCGACGCTGCACCCACGGTTCGGCTCCTCCCCACAGTAGTTCGGGTCCTTGATGTCCAGCCAGACCAGTGCCAGCCGACGCCCTGCGTTGGCGTTGGAGACGATGCGGTCGATCATGCTGTCGAAGCTGGGGCCGAGCCGGGAGTCACCGGCCGATGAACAGTCGTGGTACGCGCGCCATTCGTTCGGGTTCCACCAGGCACAGACGTCTATCTCGATGCCGTTGGCACCGTGGTTGAGCGCGGCGTCCACGCCGTCCAGGGTGTCGACGCGGTGCGCGATGGCGTAGATCGCCTGACGCTGATCGGCTGCCGCCGCCGGGGTCGTACCCGTCACGGTGACACCGATGATCCCGCACAGCGCTGCCATCAGCGCCGGTAGGATCCGCGGGCCGGCGCCGTGCCTGAGGCGAGTGGTCAAGGAACGTACTCCTTCATGTCGTTTCATGTCGGTGTCCGGGTCGGGGTGGTCATGAGCGGCAGACACCCCTCTCCCCCGCGCCGACGTGTGGCGAAGAGAGAGCGATCCGGCAGCCGCTGCGCCCTCCAGGGCTCCGACGGCATGGCCGAGGTGGCGTGCCGGCGGCGGAGAAGCGCCGGCCCGCCACCTCGGCGGGGAACTCTGCCGAGGGCCCCCGAGCCGATCGGTCGTACCCACTCTGCCCCGAGTCCCCGGGCTGCGCGAGGCACCCGGGTCGGATCTCGGCCAGGCAGGTCCACAGCCCCAACTCCCCACGTGGATATCCATGGTGAGTGACGATCAGAGGCCCCCGCCAGGAGTACCGGGGCCGCGGCGTGCGGCGCTGTGTCCGGAACTCGACGTGGCCCGGGGCGAAGCGCCGGTGGAAACCCTCGGCCGGAGGCGGTAGCCGGGGTCAGTCCACTCCGAGAAGCTGTCCGACCGGCGGTGACGTGGTCGCGCACAGCGGTTGGCGCGTTCGGGGGCCGGCTGCCTCGGTGGGGCCGCGCCCGCCACCCGTGGTCATGTGGCTTCCTCGTAGACGTGTGGCCCGGTGCGGACGGAGCCGGTGACCTCGCCGACCGCGCGACCCAGCGCCGTGGAAGGGTCCGCGAGGTCGAAGCACAGGTCGAAGTGGTTCCGGCCGGTGGCCACCACTTCGGCCAACCGGCTGGTGCGGCTGCGGGCCGCCCGGGCGAAGTCCTGCTGCTGACGGGCGAATTCGTCCGTCTCGTGTTCTCCGCGTGCCAGCACCAGCGAGGGCAGCGTTCGCGGCAGGTGGTGGAGGGGGCTGTTGCGCCGCGCCTCGTCCCGGGTCATGCCCACGCGGTCGTTGACATAGGTCAGGCGCACCGGTTCCAGGTCGTACACGCCGCTGAGCAGCACCGCGCCGGCCCATCCGGCCGACTGCCCCGGTGCGGCCGCCGGCGTCTCGTCGAGCAGGCACATGGCAGCCAGGTGCGCGCCGGCGGAGCTGCCGGCCAGCACCATCCGGGCGGGGTCGCACCCGAGTTCGCCCGCGTGGGCGAGCAGCCACCGCGCCCCCTTGCGGACCATGGCAACGATGGCGTCCAGCCCGTACCTGGGAGCCAGACCGTAGCCGAGGGCGGCGTACGCGACACCACGGGAGTTCAGCCCGGCCGCCGGGAACGACGCGTCCGCCCTGCCCAGTTCCTGCCAGTAGCCCCCGTGCAGGAACACCACCAGCGGCGCCCCGGGACCGCCCGGCCCGGCCGGTGCAGGGGCGGGAAAGAAGTCCAGACGCTCCTCGGGGCGGGGCCCGTAGCTCAGGGTCCGCCACTCGAGCGCGGCCCGGGTGCGGTCGCTCGCCGCCGCGTACGCGTCCAACTCCACCCGCAGGTCCGGCACGCACGAGCTGGGCGAGTACTGTACGGCCAACTGCTCCGCGGTGTACTGCCGATACACGGTCATCGAGCTCACGCGGCACCGCTCCCGCCCGACAGGCGCATCCCTGCTAAACGGCCGCCCACAGCCACCCGTCCCGCTGGTAACGCGGACCGGAGCGACGCCCGTCGCGAGGACCACGCGAGGACCGGCGCCTCGTCCGCGGGCGTTCGCCGCTGCGCGCCGGCGCCCGCCGGCCTCAGGGCGCGGCTGCTGTCGCACCGGCCCGCCCACCCGACATCCCCCATGCCAAGCCCCTTTCGCCTCCTACGATCCCGCCGAGCAAGGCGGGCACCGGCAGGATATGCCCGATCTCGCGGATCATTCGAAAGAACGGCCGAGTTGGCCCAACTACCGGGCAATTCACCGGGAACTGACGCTGTGACAGTAGAACGAAACAGCGAACTTCCCTCCCCGCCTGTCGACTTCACCGAGCCGGCGGCGACACTGCAACGCAACGTCGCCGCACTCGACGCGCTCGGACCACGGGGCCCGGGTGAGCACGGAAGGCCTCCGACTGCCGCTCCAGGAGCCGTACACGGCGCCGTCCGGCCTCCAGGCCGAACCCGGCGCGGTGCTGGAGCAGCACCGCGTCGGGTGGACGGTGCGGGCCCGCGATCAGGCGGTCCGCCTCGTCGCGGGATGACACCGCTCCCCCACCCGCCGGGGCATCGTCGCTCGGGGGGATCGTCGGTGCATCCGAAGCCGTCGGCCCTCAGGTGCCCGTCAGCGGTGACCGGACTGCGGGCCGGCCGGCGCCTCCTGACGGGAGCTCAACTGCGCCTCCTGGTGGGAGCCGAAGTGGCCGGGCAGGAGTGGCACGACCTTGGCGATGAAGCTCTCCATCTGCCGGCACACCTGCGCGCTGTCGTGGGTGAAGAAGTCGAACCAGAGCATCAGCCGGTCGTCCGGATGGAAGCGTTCGGTGATCTGCCGGGCGATGTCGGACGGCGTGCCGATGAGGGCGTTGTCGGCGGCGGAGGCGACCTTTCGGGGATCCAGGGTGCCTTCCAGGGCCGTCCAGTACGCGCGCAGGCGGCGCTCGGCGTCCTCGCGCGCCGCGGCCCGGGAGCGCTCGGCCGACCAGCCGGGCCGGTCCTCGAGGAAGACGAAGACCGTGCGCGGCATGTACGAGCGCTGCCAGGGCCCGCCCGAGGGGTGGTAGGCCTGCGCCAGGCGGGTGTGCGTCGCCTCGATGACGTCGGGCGGGGTGATGCTCAGGTTGAACACCCGGACCGGCCGGAAGCGGTTCAGGCGCGCCTGGAGCGCCTGGTCCTGCGATCCCAGGACCAGGGTGAGCAGTTCGGGCCGGACGGGCTCCGGCACGGCCTTGACCGCTTCGAACTGCCAGCGGCGGGGCACGACTACCCGGTCCCCGGGCGACCCGGTCTCCTTGAGGGCCTGCCGGTAGCTCTCCGCGTCGGGGAACTGCTCCGGTCCCAGTTCGGCTTCCGGAATGTCCTCGCTGGTGAGGACCTCTCCGGAGAGCAGCCGGACGAAGATCTCCGCGGCCTCCGCGGTGATCGCGGACCGGACCTGCGGCCAGGCGGCGCGCTCCCAGTCGGTCCGCGCGTCCACTCCGCTCAGCCGGTTGATGTAGTCGAAGCGCCCGCCCGCGAAGCCCACGTGCAGCCGGCGCTGCTCGGCCGGATCCAGACCGTGCCAGGCCAGCAGGGCGGCGACCCGCTCGGCGGCGGCCAGCGGGCCGCCGTTGCAGACGACGTTCATGATGGCCGACCCGACGTCGATCCGCCGGGTGCGGGCGAGCACGCGCGATGCCAACTGGCAGAAATCCGTGTTGAGTCCGACTTCACCGCGCCAGTGCGGGATCACCGGTTGCCGGTGGGTGCGCTGCAGTTCACTGCTGTAGTGGCTCTCGGCCACCCAGAGGGTCTGGAAACCCAAGTCGTCGGCCACCTGGGCCTGTTCCAGGAAGTTCTGTAACACCGTGGCGTGCGGGGGGAAGGCATCGCCTGGCTGAGCCTGCGTCAGACTGCAGAAGAGATCGAACTTCATACGCGTCACTCCAGATAAGGGGCCTGCCGTGGAACCGATGTCGCACACGGATGCGCGCGCCGGTGCGCACTCCTTCTCTCCGCTGCCGGCCGCCGCTTGTAGGTCACATCCGCAGGGAACGGTACCAACGCCCGTGGCGACCACTCGTGTTGCAGGTACGGGCCGCCATGACTGCGAGCGGGGCGGTGCGCAGGCCCCCCGGTCCGGCGACGCGCCTTCTCGGGCTGCCCGCCTATCGGGCGGCCCGCTTCTCGGGCTGCCCGCCCACGCGTCAGGCCGTCGGGGTGTCCGGTCGCAGGAACTGCTCGGCCCAGATGATCTTGCCCTCGGGGGTGTAACGGACGCCCCAGCGTTCGGCGAGCTGCGCGACGAGGAACAGGCCGCGGCCGCCCTCGTCCTCGGCCGCCGCGTAGCGCAGGTGGGGGGCGGTACTGCTGCAGTCCGAGACCTCGCAGATCAGCGAGCGGTCGTACAGCATCCGCACCTTGATCGGACCGGCCGCGTAGCGGATGGCATTGGTCACCAGCTCGCTCAGCACCAGTTCGGTGACGAAGACGGCCTCGTCCAGGCCCCACTCGGTGAGCAGCCGGGTGGCCTCGGCGCGCGCCTGGGCCACGGCCGCGGGGGTCCCGGCCACCTCCCACTCGGCGGTGCGATCGGGGTCCAGTACGCGGGTACGGGCAACGAGGAGGGCGATGTCGTCCGTCTGACGGGCGGGCAGCAGGGCGTCGAGCACGGCGTCGCACACCTCGTGGGGCGACCGGCCGGGGTGGGCCAGGGAGGCGGTGAGGAGGTCCAGGCCGACACCGATGTCGCGGGTACGGTCCTCGACCAGGCCGTCGGTGTAGAGGACCAGGCTGCTGCCCTCCGGCAGCCGCACCTCCGTGGCTTCGAACGGCATCCCGCCCACGCCCAGCGGCGGACCGGCGGGGAGGGAGAGGAGCTCCACTCTGCCGTCCGGGTGGACGAGGGCGGGCGGCGGATGGCCCGCCCCGCCCAGGACACAGGTGGCGGTGGTGGGGTCGTAGACGGCGTAGAGGCAGGTGGCGCCGCTGATCGCGAGCGCCCCCTCCGTGGTGGCCGTCTCCTGGTCGATGTGGCTGACCAGTTCGTCCAGGTGCCCGAGGAGCTCGTCCGGCGGCAGGTCGAGGGTGGAGAAGTTCTGGACCGCGGTGCGCAGGCGGCCCATGGTCGCGGCCGCGTGCAGGCCGTGACCGACCACGTCGCCGACGACGAGCGCCACACGGGTGCCCGGCAGCGGGATGACGTCGAACCAGTCGCCCCCGACCCCTGCCTGGGCGGGCAGGTAGCGGTAGGCGATGTCGAGAGCGCTCTGCTCGGGCAGCTCGCGCGGCAACAGGCTGTGCTGCAGGGTGACGGCCATCGCGTGCTCGCGCGTGAAGCGGCGGGCGTTGTCGACGGACACGGCGGCCCGGGCGGCCAGCTCCTCGGCCAGGGACAGGTCGTCCTCCTCGAACGGACCTCTGTCCCGGCCGCGCCAGAAGCAGGCGATGCCCATCAGCACACCCCGTGCCGTCAGCGGAACGGCGATCAGCGATGTCAGGCCGAACTCCAGCGCTGCCCTCGTGCGCTCGGCGTCCTGCATGCGCCACCCGGCGTCGGTCGCCAGCTCGGGGACCAGCGCGGAATGCCCGCTGGCGAAGCCCTCCGCCTGCGGGGTGCTCCCGGCCCACGTGACCAGTTCCCCCTGGGGGTACAGCGGCGAATCGTCCCGGATGCCCGTGAGCGCCACCCGCCGCAGCTCCACCGGGGCGCCGACCGCCAGGGACCGCGGCTCCTCGCCGCGCATGACCTCCTCGGCGAGATCGACGGTGGCGTAGTCGCAGAATTCCCGGGCGGCCATCCCGGCGAGCTCCTCCGCGGTGCGCCGGACGTCCAGGGTCGTGCCGATGACCATGCTCGCGTCGTACAGCAGCCTGAGCCGGCCGCGGGCGATCTCGGTCTTCCCGGCGAGGACGAGCAGCTCGGTGGAGTCGCGCAGGGTGGTGACGCTCCCGGGCGGGCCTCCCCCGCTGTCGGTGGGGCGGTGGTTGACGGCCAGCACGCGGTCACCGACGGAGAGCACCTCGTCGGTGACCGCGTGGCCGGCGAGCAGCAGCTCGGTCGTCCGGGGGCCGAGGCCGAGGTCGGTGACGGCGCGCCCCTCCGCGTCGGGCGGCAGGTCGAGCAGCCGGCGCGCCTCGTCGTTGGCGAGCAGGACGCGGCCGTCGCCGCTGACGATGGCCACTCCCTCGCGCACCGCGTGCAGCACCGCGTCGTGGTGCTCGTACATGCGCGTCATCTCCTCCGGCCCCAGGCCGTGGGTCTGCCGGAGGAGACGCCTGCCCACCAGCGCCGTACCGGCCGTGGCCAGGCCGAGCGCGACGGTGCCGGCACCCAGGACGACCGGCAGCTGATGGTTGATCGCGCTGCTCACATTGGTGATCTTCATCCCGGACGACACGATGCCCACGACCGCACCGTTGGCGTCCTCCACCGGGACCACCACCTGGTACTCCCGGCCGAGAGGGCCGTTCACCTGCTCGACGGTGACCTTGCCCTGCAGCGACGGCCCGATGGTGCCGACGAACTTCTTGCCGATCTGCTCGGGCTCGGGGTGGGTGAAGCGGATGCCGTTCCGGTCGGCCACCACGATGAAGTCGACCTGGGCGCCCTTGCGGGCCGCTTCGGTCAGCGGTTGGAGCTCTGCGCTGGGGTTGGGGCCCTGCATCGCCGCCACCAGACCGGGACTGTGGGCGAACGACTCGGCCGCGGCGAGCGAGCGGTCGCGCGCTGCGGCGTACCGGTCGCTGCGGGACTCGATCAGCAGCGCGACGACGGCCGCCACCACGAGCAGCAGCACGATCAGCACCTGGAGAACGAACATCTGCCCGGCGACGCTGCGGATGCTCAGCATCGACCGCAGGGGTCTGGCCGACGACTCCCCCGGGACGGGGCGTGGGTCTCGCCGCCCACGACGGCCTCCCGACCGGCGCGAGGGCGGCCGGGGAGAGGAGCCCTTGTCTCTGGCCATACACCCATGGTCCCGCCCGGGCAGGAGGTGGTCACATCGCACAGAGGCCCGTAGGGCAGCCCCACAGCGCAACGTCGCCGGTGCGGTGCTCTCCGTGCCCGCCCCCGGCGGACGGGCGGCTCTCCGTGCCCGGCCCGGTCGACGGGCGCACCGGCCGGCCGGGGCTCCGGTCCGGCCACTCGCACCGGGCGTTACCGCTTGACAAGGTGCGTAATACTGTAACGCGCACCACCCGGACGTCGTCGGAGCCGGCAGCGCCGCCTTGGGCCTCGCGGGCCCGGCCGGTCCCTCTCCCAGCAGCTCGGAGCACGACATGCACCCCTTCCTCGACCATCCGGGGCCGCTCGCCTTCGCGCACCGGGGTGGTGACCTCGGCCGCCCCGAGAACTCGCTCGCCGCCTTCGAGTCCGCCGTGGCCCTCGGGTACCGGTACCTCGAAACGGATGTGCACGCCACCCGCGACGGCGTGCTGGTGGCCTTCCACGACTCCCGCCTCGACCGGGTCACCGACCGCACCGGGGCGGTGTCCGAACTTCCCTGGGACGCCGTCAGGCAGGCCCGGATCGGTGGCACCGAGCCGGTACCGCTGCTGGAGGACCTGCTCGGCGCGTTCCCCGGAGCCCGCTTCAACATCGACGTCAAGGCGGCACCGGCCGTCGGGCCGCTGGTCGAGGCGATCCGCCGGACCGACTCCTGGGACCGGGTCTGCGTCGGCGGCTTCTCCGACGGCCGCCTCGCAGCCGTCCGCGCCGCCGCCGGCCCCCGGCTGGCCACCTCGCTCGGCCCGCGCGAGGTGGCCCGGCTGCGGCTGCGCTCGCTGGCCGGGCCGCTGCTGCGGGGGCGCGGGGCGCCGTTCACCGGGGTGTGCGCGCAGGTGCCGGAGCGTCACCGGGGCCTGCCGGTCGTCGACCGCGCCTTCGTCCGTGCCGCCCACCACGCCGGACTGCAGGTGCACGTCTGGACCGTGGACGATCCCACACGGATCCGGGCTCTCCTCGACCTGGGTGTGGATGGCATCATGGCCGATCGCATCGACGTCCTGCGGGACGTCCTCGGCGAGCGCGGCTGCTGGACCGACGGCAGCACCGGCTCCAGCACGGTGATAGGAGCCCCATGAACACCACGGCCCAGCTACCGCACCACCTGACGACCGCCACCGACGACCGCGCCCTGCGCCGGATGCAGTTCGGCTGGTACATCAACGACTGGGCCAACGCCGCCTTCTCGGCCACCGTCCTGACGGTGTTCCTCGGCCCGTACCTGACCTCGGTGGCCAAGAACGCCGCCGACGCGGCCGGCAACGTGCACCCGCTCGGCCTCTCGGTCCGCGCGGGGTCGTTCTTCCCCTACACGGTCTCCTTCTCCGTGCTGCTCTCGGTCGCGGTGATGCTGCTGACCGGGACGGTCGCGGACCGCACCGGGCGGCACAAGGAGCTGATGTGCGGCTCCGCCTACGTCGGTGCGACCGCGACGATGGGGATGTTCCTCCTCGGCGGCGACCGCTACCTGCTCGGCGGCGCACTGCTGGTGGTCGCCAACATCGCGTACGCGGTGTCGGTCGCGCTCTCCTACGCCTACCTCCCGGGCCTGGCCGCGCCCGACGAGCGCGACGCGGTCTCCTCCAAGGGCTGGGCGTACGGCTACGCGGGCGGCGGCCTGCTGCTGATCGCCAACCTGGCGCTGTTCGAGGGCCACGACGCGCTCGGCCTGTCCTCCGGCACCGCCGTGCGGATCTGCCTGGCCTCGGCCGGCCTGTGGTGGGCGCTGTTCACGATCGTCCCGATGCTGCGGCTGCCCTCCCGGGCGGGTACGACCCCCGGCCGTACCGCGGCCGCGGCCGTGCCCGACCGGCCCGCCGCCGGCAGCCTGCGCGAACTCGCCCGCACCCTGCGCGGCATGCGCGACTACCCGCTCACCCTTCTCTACCTGGGCGCCTTCCTCTGCTACAACGACGGGATCCAGACCGTCGTCTCCCAGGCCTCGCTCTACGGCAGCGAGGAGCTCGGCATGGACCAGACCTCGCTGGTCGTCGCCGTGCTCCTGGTCCAGATCGTCGCGATCGGCGGGGCGCTGCTCCTCGGCCGGATCGCCCGCCGGTACGGCGCCAAGCGGACCGTGCTCGGCTCCCTGGTCGGCTGGGTGGTCACCCTCGCCCTCGGGTACCTCATGCCCGCCCACCAGCCCGCCTGGTTCTTCGCCCTGGCCTGCATGATCGGCCTGGTCCTCGGCGGCAGCCAGGCGCTCTCCCGCTCGCTGTTCTCCCACCTCATCCCGGCCGGCCGGGAGGCCGAGTACTTCAGCGTCTACAAGGTCAGTGACCGCGGCACCAGCTGGATGGGCCCGCTCGTCTTCGGCCTCGCCTACCAGATCACCGGCAGCTACCGCTCCGCGATCATCTCCCTGCTGGTCTTCTTCGTGATCGGCTTCGCCGTGCTGGCGAAGGTGCCCGTCCGCCGCGCCATCGAGGCCGTCGGCAACCCCGTCCCCGAGCGGCTCTGACGGTCCGACCCACGGCGGCCTGAGCTCGCCTCGGCCCGCCACAGGCCGCCTCAGGCCGCCCCGCCCGTGCGCAGGAGGTCCCCGGCGCGGGCGGCCAGGCCGTCGGCGCCGCAGTGGGTGGCCAGCTGCAGTCCCCGGGCCAGGGCGGTACGGGCGGACGGAGCGGTGCCCAGCGCCTCACCGAGGTCGACCAGGGCGATCGCGTGCTCGTACCGGGCGGGTGACCGCTCCAGGTGCCGGACGGCCTCCGCGAGCAGCCCGGCCGCGCGCGGCCGGTCGTGTACCGCCGCGCAGAGCCGCAGAGCGCTGCCGACCGCCGAGTCCGTCCCGGACTCCCGGGCCCGGCGAACGGCCTCCTCCGCGAGGTCGCGGGCCCGGTCCGGCTGGTCGGGGGCGACCGCGCGCGCCAGGTGCCCGAGCCACGGCGCCCACACCGTGTTGCGCCACCCGCGCGCGTCCAGGGCCGCACCGGCGGCGGTCAGCGTCGCGGCCGCGGCGGGCGCGTCTCCCCGGGCCAGCAGGAGGCGGCCGTACAGCGTGGGGGCGTCGGGCAGCACCATCACCGTCGGGTACGGCGGGCCGAAGGCGTGGGTCTGCGCGAGCTCCAGGGCCTCGGCGAGCCGGCCGCGCGCGGCCAGGGTCTCGGCCAGCGCCCCGACCGCGTCCCAGTGCAGCGGGACGCCCGGACCTATCCGTCCGGCGATCCGCAGAGCCCGGCGCAGGTAGTCCTCCGCCTCCGCCAGGGCACCGCAGCGGAACCGGAGCATGCCGGTCAGCAGGTACGCGAAACCGAGGTGGCCGCCGCTCCACCCGGCGACCTCGTACGCGCGCACCGCCTCGGTGAACAGCTCCTCCGCCCGGTCGACGCGGTCGGCGTAGAGGTAGCTGATGCCGAGGATCCCGGGCAGCTCGAAGCCCCAGGTGGTGTTGGTCCAGCCGAGGCTTCGGGGCAGTCGGCCGTCCGGCAGCGCGGACTCGGCCAGGGCGATCGCCTCCTCGCGGTCCGCGCCGCGCAGCGTGAGGTCCCAGCAGCGCAGTACGGCCACCGCATGGGCCAGGCCATCACGTTCGAACAGGGCCTCGTCCGGAGTCGGCTCGCCGACCGTGCCGGTGTCAGTACCGGTACCGGCGTCAGTGCCGGTGTCGGTGAAGGCCAGACCGACCGTGCCGAGCATCCGGTCGAACTCCGCGAGCCGCCGGGAGCGGCCCGGGCCGTCCTCGTCCTCGAACTGGAACGCGGCGAACATGAAGTGGGCGACCTCCAGGCGCAGGCGGCCCGGGCCGGGCCCGGTGCGAGCGGCCTCATCCGCGCACACCACGGCGGCCTCGCCGAGCCGGTTGCTGTGGGCGAGGGCCTGGGCGAGCCGGAAGGTCGCGTCCACCCTGAGCTCGGGGCCCAGCCCGGACGGGTCCGCGAGCGCCAGGCGCAGCTGGTTGACCGTGGTCGCCGGGTCGGTGAGCAGTGCCGAGCAGCCGAGTTCGTAGAGCACGGCGGCCCGGTCCTCGTCGGCGGGCGGTTCGCTGATGGCGCGGCGCAGGCAGCGTTGGGCCGCCTCGGGCGCGCCGATGGCCAGGTGCTCGCGGGCGGCCCGGCGCAGCTTGCCGACGATCTCGCGGTCTCCGTCGGGCACGGTCTCCAGCAGGTGCCGGGATGCCGTCAGCAGACCGAGGCCGGCGTGCTCGGTCTCGACGGCGGCGACCCCGTGCATCCCGGTACGGGTGGCCTGCGGCATCGACCGGTAGACGGAGGTGGCGATCAGCGGGTGGACGAAGTCGAGCCGGCCTCCCGGCGTGCCGGTCAGCACCCCGTGCCGGCGCAGCTCCCGGATCGACTGGGCGGCGGTCTCCGGGCCCTGGGCGCAGATGACGGCGGCGAGGTCGGGACGGATGTCGGTGCCCAGCATGGACGCCGCCCAGGCGAACTGCAGCGTGGTCGGGCCCAGCTTGTCCAGCCAGTGACGGAGTGTCATTCCCAGTGCGGCAGCGGCGAGTTCGCGCAGCTGTCCGGTGCTCTCCTCGACCGGGTCGAGCCGGTGGTCGCGCACCTCGCGCAGCAGGGCGGCGGTCTCGTACGGGTTCCCGGCGGTGACCGCCCAGACGTGTCGGCAGAAGGCGTCCTCCGCCTGCGCGCCCAGGGCCGCGCGGACGAGGTGCGCGACCGAGGCCGGCTGGAGCGGGCGCAGTTCGTGCCGCCGGTCGGCCCTGCCGACCAGGCCGCGCTGCAGTGTCAGGGCGTCATCGGGGAACTCGTCGCGGCAGGCGAGCACGAGCAGGGCCGGCAGCTCCCGCGAGCGCAGCGCGAAGCCCGCGAGCCAGCCGAGCGACTCCGGATCGGCCCAGTGCAGGTCGTCGACGATCACGGCCACCGGCGCGCCCCGCTGCACGAGGCGGGTGAGCACGAAGTCCAGCCCGTCCCGCACCCCCTGTGGGTCGAGCTGTCCTCCGGGCGGCTGGAGCCCCACCGCCGGACCGACGATGTCCTCCCACGGTCCGAAGACCTGCGCCCGCTCCTCGTCGGAGAGGGCCGCCAGCACCGGCTGCACCAGCTGGCGCACCACGCGGAACGGCTCATGGCGCTGCCGCTCCCCGCCCCGGGCGAACAGCACCGTGCAACCCGCGCGTTTCGCCGCCCGTCGCACCTCGGTGAGCACCGCGGTCTTGCCAAGCCCGGCCGCGCCGGTGTAGAGCAGCAGCTCGCCGGTCCCGGCACCGGCGGGCCGGGTGAGCGCCTCGACCGCCTGCCCGGCCGACCGGATCTCCGCCTCGCGCTCGTGCAGCGGACAGCCGTCCTTGCCGGCCCCGCCGTCACCCCCGGCCCCGGGCCCCCCATCGGCCACCGTCGACTCCAATTCGTCGTTCCACGAACTTCGTTACCGCCGAGGCTACTGCCGAACGGACGACTCCGCTGCGGGCTTGACAATCCGCCCGGTCCAGCAAGAGTCTGCGGCCGGCCGTAGAGGTGGCCGCAGCGGGCCGAGGCGAACCCCCGGCCCGTCGTGCGTCATGGGCCGGTGGACCGGCCGGGGGCGGCTCGGCCGGTCCACCGGGCCGTCACGAACCGGCGGTGGCCGCCTCCAGGGTGGTCGCCATGACCGGGCTGGTGAAGGTGTTCGTCGCGTTCCCCGAAGAGGGGTGGTACGAGCCCCACTTGAGGTAGTTGCGCTCGCCGTCCCAGGTGGTGCCCTTGAAGGTGCCCGAGCCGGTGGTGAAGGTCTGCTTCACGCCGTCGAACCAGAAGTCGATGGTGCCGTCGGTGCGGCCCAGACGGATCTTCAGCGCGTACGAGTGCCACTGGTTGTTGGCGGTCGGCGCGGTCCACAGCGTGTGCGCGACGTGGTCGGTGTCCCACTCCTGGAGGCGGATGCGCCCGGTCGTCGCGTCGATCTCGATCGGGTGGTTCGCCGTGTCGGTGCTCGGCGAGCACTTGAGCTGGAAGACGTAACGGCTGTTCGAGTCCTTGATGTCCACCTTGGAGGACCAGCCGAGGTAGAAGGTGTCGCCCTCCTTCAGATCGGGGCCGAGCGTCTCGCAGCGCTCCTCGCCCGCGGCCTGGAACGCCCGCCACACACTGCCCTTGGCGGAGTCCTTGACGACCTTGAAGTCGCCCGACGCGCACTGGACGGCGGCGAAGGAGGACGGGCCCTTGCTGGTGCTCGGGGTCCACAGGACCTTGCCCGCCGCGGCGGCGGAGCTGCTGGCGGTGGCCGAGCCGCAGGAGATCGCGAGCGCCGTGAGGGCCACGACGCCGACGGCGGTCTTGCGGTGGTGGGACAGAAGGGACATGCCTCTCCCGGGTGATCGAGTGGCTTGGATCGGACGCCGTCCGGGCCGGTGGCCCGGACGCACGGAGCGATTCGATCACCTGACGGCTCGTCGGGCCAAGCGGGCCGACCGGCAGCTGCACTTTCGGGCAGTTCCACCGGTCGGCCGCGGGCACCGGGTCGGGGGCACTCGGGTGCGGGCACCCGGGGCAGGGGTGCCGCCGCGGGCGGGCCGCTACCGGGTGCGACGCTGCGCCCCGCCGCCCGGTTCCCCGGCGTCCTCGGTGCCCGCGTCGTAGGAGGAGGTGCCCTCGTCCAGCAGCGGCTCCTGCGACTTGAGGTGCGCGGGGGCCAGCGCTCGCAGCACGTGGTAGCCGACGATGACGACCAGGGTGCCCAAGGCGATGCCGCTGAGGCTGAAGGTGTCGGAGAACGTCATGGTGACGTTGCCGACGCCGATGATGATGCCCGCCGCGGCCGGCACCAGGTTCAGCGGGTTGCGCAGGTCCACCCCCGACGTCGTCCAGATCTGCGCGCCGAGCAGGCCGATCATGCCGTACAGGATGACGGTGATGCCGCCGAGCACCCCGCCGGGGATCGCGGCCACGACGGCGCCGAACTTCGGGCAGATGCCGAACAGCAGCGCGAAGCCGGCCGCGGCCCAGTAGGCGGCGGTGGAGTACACGCGGGTGGCCGCCATGACGCCGATGTTCTCGGAGTACGTGGTGTTCGGCGGTCCGCCGAGCGCGGTGGAGAGCATGGAGCCGACGCCGTCCGCGGAGATCGCGGTGCCGAGCTTGTCGTCCAGGGTCTGGCCGGTCATCTCCCCCACGGCCTTGACGTGCCCGGCGTTCTCCGCGACCAGCGCGATCACCACGGGCAGGGCCACCAGGATCGCGGACCACTGGAAGGAGGGGCCGTGGAAGGCGGGCAGGCCGACCCAGTCCGCCTTGCCGACGCCCGACAGGTCCAGGCGCCAGTGGTCGGTGAGGTGTCCGCTCGCGTCCACCGAGTGGATCTTCCCGAAGATCCGGTCGGACAGCCAGGAGATCCCGTAGCCGAAGAGCAGCCCGAGGAAGATCGCCACACGCGACCAGAAGCCGCGCAGGCACACCACGGCCAGCCCGGTGAACACCATCACCAGCAGCGCCGTCCACTGGTCCTGCGGCCAGTAGGTCGAGGCCGTGACGGGCGCGAGGTTGAAGCCGATCAGCATGACGACGGCGCCGGTGACGATCGGCGGCATCGCGGCGTGGATGATCCGCGCCCCGAACCGCTGGACGGCCAGGCCCACCAGGAACAGCGCCGCGCCCACCACGAACACGGCGCCGGTGACCGTCGCGCTGGTGCCGCCCTGCGCCCGGATCACCGCGGCCACACCGACGAAGGACAGCGAGCAGCCGAGGTAGCTGGGCACCCGGCCGCGGGTCGCCAGCAGGAAGATGACGGTCGCGACGCCGGACATCATGATCGCCAGGTTGGGGTCGAGCCCCATCAGCACCGGCGCCACGAAGCTCGCGCCGAACATGGCCACCACGTGCTGGGCACCGAGCCCCGCCGTTCGGGGCCAGGAGAGTCGTTCGTCGGGGCGGACGACCGCTCCCGGCGCGGGCGTACGCCCGTCACCGTGCAGCGTCCAGCGCACGCCGAGATCCATGGGGGGGTTCGCTTTCTCTGTACTTCCGGGGGACTGTCGCACCATTCTCGTGGTCACCGTGCCGCCCGTACGTCACCGCCCCCGCCCCTGACCTGCGCGCTCGCCCGGCGCGGGGCCGCTCGCGGGGCCGTCGCCGCCCTCGTCGAGGCCGCTGAGGCCGCCGCGCTCGCCGAGGTTGCCGAGGCCGCCGCGCTCGCCGAGGAGATCCGCCACGTCGTTCCGCCCGGCCGCGCGCAGCAACAGCCTGCCGCCGAACACCCTGTCGCCGGATCCGGACTGCGGACCCTCGGCTGCCCGCAGGTGCCCGATCCCTCCGACGGCGCGATGCCGGCCGGACCGGTCAGGCGCCGTCGGCCAGTCGGCGGCCCTGCTCCAGGAAGGCCATGATGCCGGCCACGCCGCCGAGTTCACGGATCGTCCGGGCGGCACCGAAGGGCGCGTTCCAGAACGCACCCTGCAGCGGGGCGGGCGGGCCGACGTACGCGTACGGCTCCGGCTGGAACGCGTCGCCGGGTGAGATGCCGTAGTTCACCTCACCGGCGGTCACCCCGATGTCGAAGTGCTCGGGCCAGATGACCGGGTCCGCACCCGCGAACAGCCCGCGCAGCGCGGCGTCGCCGAGCGCGAAGCAGTGCGCGAGCCGGCGGGCGGCGGACGGGTCCGCCTCGATGGCTTCGTCGGCGGCGATGCCCGGCCCGTCCTGGTACAGCCCGACGGGAGCGCCGACGGTGAGCCCGAGGGCCGCGCCGAGCGCGGTGCAGGTGGTCCGTTCGAGGGACAGCACCTGCCCGGGCGCGACCAGCTCCGCGCCGATCACCCGGAGCCGCGGCTCGACGCCGGTGGCGAAGCCGCCCGCACAGGCGCGCAGCCGGATCGTGCCGCCGGCCCGGTACTGGGGGCCGGCCAGGACCAGTTCGGCCACCGCGTGCAGGGCGCGGCGGGTGCGTACGACCGTCTCGGTGTCCATGAGGGCATGGTCTCCCAGGAGAGGGATCCGCGCGCGGTCCGGGCGGGGACGACACAACCGTGGATCAGGCTCCGCCTGCCACCGGCGGCGAGTTGCCCCGGGCGGCGAGGGAGGGAGCGCCATTCTGGTGATCCTCGGCTCGCTCGACGCTCCGGCCGCCGCCGCGTTTGCTCCATCGTTCCGTCGGTCGACCGCGCGACGCGCTCCGGCAGCTCCGACATTCCGCATCGAGCCCACGGAAGGCCCGTCATGTGCGACCACCGCGCGCACGCCGACACGGTGGGAGCCATCAACGTCCTACGGGCCGGGCTGGTCCGTCGCGAGGCCAACCCGGCTTAGCGAGAAGCCCCCGGATTCATCCGGGGGAGGAGTCACTCCGTCGCCCACTGCATGACCCGGCTGGGGCTCGGCCTGCGCGACCGCTCCCTGGTGGACGAGGAGAAGCTCCGCGCCCTTCCCGCCGTACTGGGCGTCGTCGAGGACGACACCTGCCAGATCGTCCTCGGCCCGGGCGTCGTCGCCCGGGTGGCACCCGAACTCCAGGCGCTCCTCGACGGGCGGCGGGAGCGGGAGGACGGCGGCGCCGCCCCGGGACCGGATGACGCCCGGGAGGGCCCCGGCACCGGTGCCGCCGTCGGCGCAGAGGACCTGGTGCGGGCCCCTGCCCGGTGGCTTCCGTGCGCGGACCGGGTCGGCTGCGGGAGGCGGCGACCCGTCTCGAACACCTCGCGGGCACCCGGCACGGGAGGCCGTTGGCAGAGCGGCGCGACCGTCTTGTATGGTTTCTGGCGAATCATCCAGAGGGGTGGAGGGACCGGCCCTACGAAGCCCCGGCAACTCCCCGGCCACGTCGATGCCCGACCACGGGCCCGACCGCCGGGATCAGTGCCAACTCCGGCCCGTCGCCAACGTGGCGCCGGGAGAGATGAGGAGAAGCGGTGCTTTCTCTGCCCTCCGTCGCCTGGGATCCGCGCGCGCTGAAGCGGCCCGCCCCGAGCGACGCCACCGGCCCGTCCGCCCCCGCGTCCCCGCACACGTCGTTCGCGGTACCGCTCACCGTGACCCGCGCCACGCCGCACGCCGGACGCCGCTCCACGGCGGGTGCCCCGGCGTGGGCCGCCACGCCGCCCCCCACCGCGGGCGCCCGCACGCGCTGACCGGACGCCCGCCCCTGGCCTCGGCCCCCCGGCCGCCGGGCGCGACGTGCTCTCCCCCACCCCTCCCCGGCTCCGACCGGCGGCCCCGCGACGACGCGGGACGTGCCCCACCCGACACACCGCCGACGGCGCCGCGCGCCGGTACCGCCTGCCGCCACCGTGCGGCCGGCGGGTCAACCGCGCCTCGAAGAAAGAGACTTGGTACTACCCATGGACAACAGCAGCGGCGTCGGCGTTCTCGACAAGGCCGCTCTGGTGCTCAGCGCACTGGAGTCGGGCCCCGCCACGTTGGCGGGGCTGGTCGCCGCCACCGGTCT
>NZ_JBVINN010000059.1:0-46509 GCF_055579305.1 Kitasatospora sp. NPDC032757
GGTGGGTGACGGGCCCTCGGCCGCGCGTGCCGAAGTGGTGGGGTGGTGACCGGGTCGGGGGTGGCCCGCACCACAGCCCTCACGCCCGGCCCGCCGGCCGTCCACGCTCTGTGACGAATCGCGGCCCGGCGCGGTGCCCGACGGCGGCGATCCGCGGCCTCACACGTACGACGCCTCCGCCCCGGCGGGGACCGGGGCGGAGGCGGGACGGCCGGTGTCAGGCGAGCGCAGCCGCCTTGCGCAGCAGCACGGACCGTTCGCGGCTGTTGCGGCACAGGCGTGCGGCGAGCTCCAGCTCCGCCCGCGCCTCGGCGGTGCGGCCGAGCCGCGAGAGCAGCTCGCCGCGCACGCTCGGGAGCAGGTGGGAGCCGGAGAGGCGGCCGGAGGCGACGAGCCCGTCGACGAGCGCCAGCGCGTCCTGCGGCCCGGTCGCCATGGCCACGGCCACCGCCCGGTTGAGTTCCACGACGGGGGAGGGCGCGACCCGGCCGAGCGCCTCGTAGAGGAGCACGATCCGCTCCCAGTCGGTTTCCGGGACGGACGGGGCCTTGGCATGGCAGGCGGCGATCGCCGCCTGCAGGCCGTAGGGCCCCAGGCCGCGTCCGGTGGCCGTCGCCCGGTCGAGCGCCGCGAGGCCGCGGCGGACGGCGGAGCGGTCCCACCGGCGGCGGTCCTGGTCCTCCAGCAGGACGGGCTCGCCGTCGGGCCCGGTGCGCGCGGGGAACCGTGCGGCGGTGAGCTCGAACAGCGCGAGCAGCCCGAACACCTCCCCTTCGTCGGGCAGCAGCGCGGCCAGCGTCCGGGCCAGCCGGATCGCTTCGAAGGCGAGACCGGGGCGCAGCAGGTCGTCGCCGGTCGTCGCCGTCGAGCCCTCGGTGAAGATCACGTACAGCACGCTCAGGACGCCGCCGAGCCGTTCGCGCCGCTCCGCGGGCGGCGGGAGCTCGAACGGCACCGCGGCCGCGGCGATCGTCTTCTTCGCCCGGGTGATCCGTGCCTGGACGGTCGGCACGGGCACGAGAAACGCGCGGGCGATCTCCTCACTGGACAGGCCGGCGACCACGCGCAGGGTCAGCGCGGCGCGGGCCTCCGGCGAGAGCACCGGGTGGCAGGCCACGAACATCAACGCGAGGACGTCGTCCTCGATCCGGTCCGGGTCCCACGGCGGGTCGTCCGACCGGTCCGCAGCGGGCTCCGCGCCGGAGCTCGCCTCGCCCTCGCCGAGCCGGGCGGCGAGCGCGGCGTAGCGGTCGTCGAGGGCGGAGCGGCGGCGGAACTGGTCGATGGCGCGCCGCCGGGCGGTGGCCAGTAGCCAGCCCACGGGGCTGGCCGGCTCGCCGTCGCGCGCCCAGACGACGAGTGCCTGGGCCAGGGCCTCCTGGGCGACGTCCTCGGCGAGGTCGAAGTCCCCGGTGTAGCGGGTGAGTGCGCCGACGATCCGCGCGGACTCGATGCGCCAGAGGGCCTCGACGGCCCGCCGGGCCGATTCGGTGTCCGGCGGGCCGTCGGAGCGTGCGGGTGTCAGAGCTGGCCGGTCCGCTCGCGCCATGCCCGCTCCTTGACGATCCACTCGTTGTCCTGCGGGAACTCGTCGATCCCCGGCACCCGGCGGATCTCCACCTTCGTGCCCGGGAACGCCGGGAGGCGCTTGGCCCATTCGACGGCCTCCTCCTTCGAGGCCACGTCGAGGATGTAGTAGCCGCCGAACAGTTCCTTGGTCTCACCGTAGGGGCCGTCGGTGACAACGGGGGTCTCCCCGCTGAGATCGACCACCACGCCCTGCGAGGCGTCGTCCAGGCCCTCGGCCGCGACGAGCACGCCCGCCCGGATCAGCTCCTCGTTGTAGCGGCCCATCGTCGCGAGCATCTCGTCGAAGGGCGTCTCCATCATCTTCGCGACCGAGTCCTCGTTGCCTCGCATGATCAACATGTACTTCGCCATGGCTGGTCTCCTTCGTAGCGGGGCCGCTGTCCGACCCTCTCTCTATCTCAGGTCGAACGGGGCCGTCGCGGATCGACACGACGGAGAAAACCGAATCACCTTTCTTTCCCGTCCCCGGCGCCCCCGGTGGTGGGAGCGAGAGTGCGGCAGGGCGGCGGGGCGCCGGCGTGCGAGGTCGAGGGCGAGGTCGCAGCCCTGGGGCCGGGGGAGTCCGGGTCGGCGCGGCGAATTCCTGACACTCACTCAACTATCCTTATATGTACGGGGTTTACCGCTCATCGATCCGTGGGTACGGGTGCCGTCGCCCGTCCGGGGACAGGCCCCGGAAGCATTGGGGAAGGGGAGGTCTCCCGTATGCGCGGGAACCGAATGCGTGGGAACCGAATGCGGCGCATGCGCCGGCTCCGCGCCGGGGCGGCGGTGCTCCTGGCCGCCGTCGTCATGGTGCTCTGGGGGGTTCCGCAGGGGGCCCAGGCCGTGCCCGTCCGGGGCTACACGGGCTGGTCGATCCTCATGTGCAAGGTGTCGGACAACGCGTCCGAACCGCACAGCGCCGCCTGGCTGAGGAACTTCTTCACCGACTCCGGTGCCGGCACCGGCGGCATGTACGACTACTTCAACAGCGTCTCGGCCGGCGCGGTGCAGATCCGCAACTCCAACGCCGCCGGCTGGTACACGATGCCCTACACCCTCGCCCAGGAACAGGGCCGGGACAGGTGGACCCGCTTCCAGGACTGCGTCAACGCCGCGAGCGCCGGCGGGTACACCGTCCCCGCCGGGCACCGCACGATCGTCGTCACCAACGTCGGCATCGACTGGTGGGGTGCGGGCGGTGCGATCTACCTGGACGGCACCGGCCTCGGCTCGGTCTCGGTCGCCCACGAGATGCTGCACGGCTACGGGCTCGGGCACTCCTTCTCCAACGACACCAGCTACCGCAACGCCCCGTGGTCCGCGCCGGGGGAGTACGACGACCCGTGGGACGAGATGAGCGCCGCCAACGTCTACGGCTCGGGCACCGGCGGCACCTACGGCAACGCGCAACCGGTCGGCCTGGCCGGTTTCCAGCTCGACAAGCTCGGCTGGGTGGACCACAGCCGGGTGGCCGTCGCGCCGGCCGGCTGGAGCAGCTACACCCTCACCTCGTTCCAGAGCGATGACGGCTACCACCCGCAGTTGCTCCGGGTGCCGATCGGATCGGACCCGTTCCACTACTACACGGTGGAGTTCACCCGGAAGCTCGGCTACTCCGGGGGCATCCCGAACGACGTGGTGCTGATCCACGAGATCGTCAACGGGACGCCGTACCTGCAGCGCACCCTGGACGGCGGCGCCCGGCTCCCCGTCACCTCGCTGAACGCCAACGGGGACTCGATCGCGACCTCGGTCAGCGACGGCACCGCGAGCGTCACCGTCTACTCGGCCACCTCGGTCGCGATCTACGGGCCGAACACCTGCACCCCGGGGTACGTCTGGCGCGACGGCGACTACCGCGACTACGCCTGCGTGACCCCGGCGACCCGCAGCCAGACCACCGTCGACAACGCGGCCCGCTACAGCCGGTGGGTGTCCGGCCCCTACGGACCGCACACCTGCGTCTCCGGTTATGTCTGGCGGGAGGCCTGGCCGGGTGACGACGTCTGTGTGACTCCCGGCGTCCGCTCCCAGGCGTCGGCCGACAATGCGGCGACGCCGTCGCGCGTCCTGCATCCCTGATCCGCCGAGGACCGGCCCCCGGCGTCCCCTGTGTGGGCGCCGGGGGCCGTGCGGTGCCCGCCGGCCACGTCGCCGGTGCGGTGAGCGCGGCCCGGACCCGGCGGGCGCGGGGACGCCGGCCGAGGGGTGCGTGAAGCTCTCCGCCGAAGCCGTATCCGCGCGAGCGGTAGCCCCCGGCCCCCCGTCCGGACCGGCGGCCCCTGCCCGGAACGGCGGTGTCCACCGGCCTCCGATAGGCTCGTCAGTGTCCGCAGCGCGGTGACCTCCGGCAGCCGAAGGCCTGGCCTCCCGCGGGCGGACGGCAGGACGACGGGAGGACAGCCGATGTCCACTGACCCGGTCGCGCCGGGCCCGGCCGGAGCCGACGGCGGATACGGCGAGTCCCTCTTCGAGCCGTGGCAGCCCGGCGAGGGCGAGCGCATCGATCTCGGCTCCCTCGCCTACGACCACGTCACCCGGGCCCGGCTGCGTGCCCTCGGGGTCGGCCCCGGAGTGCGCTGCTGCGACGTGGGGGCCGGTACCGGCACCATCGCGCGCTGGCTGGCCACGGCCGCCGGGGCCGGCGAGGTCCTCGCCGTCGACCGGGACGTGCGCTTCATCGAGCCGTTCGCGGGCGGGGCGCTGCGGACGCTCACGGCCGACGTCTCCTCACCCGACTTCCACCCCGGGCGGTTCGACCTGGTGCACGCGCGCTTCGTGCTGATGCACCTGCCGGAGCGGCAGCGTGTCATGGCCCGCCTGCGGGACCTCCTCGCACCGGGCGGGTACCTGGTCCTCGGGGACGCCGTCGACCTCACCACGGCCGGCCCGCCCGACACCCCGTACCGGCTCGCGATGCGCGCGATGTGGCGGGCCCTGAGGACGTCCATCGGTACCGATGTCGCCTGGACGCCCGGCTATCCGCGGCTGCTGCGCGAGCTCGGGCTGTCCGAGGTCGGCGCGGAGGTGTACGTCCCGGCCCTGGTCGCGGACGCCCCGATCGCCGCGTTCTGGCTGGACACCTGGGACCGCTCCCGCGAGGCCATGCTCGCCACCGGGCTCATCGATGCCGAACTCCTCGACGAGGCCCGCGAGTCACTGGCCTCGGGCACCGCCGCCGACCTCTCTCCCGGCCTGGTCACCGCCTGGGGACGCCGGTCCTGAGGCGGCCGGTCGTCGGACGGGTGCGCGGGGTGGCCGGGCCGTTGCGGACGGGCCGTAAGCTGTGGGCCGGTCGAACAGGGGAGTGGTGGCATGGCTGGCTGGATCTGGGCGCTGATACCTGCGGTGATGATCGGCGGGGGTTGGATCGGCGACAACGTCCGGGGCGCGCTGAAGACGCGCCACGAGCGGAAGGTGGAGCTTCAGCAGGCCGCTGAACGGCGGCAGCTCGCACTCGACGCGGCGAAGCGGGCCCCGGAGCCCGTCTGCGGATGCACCCACCACCTGGCGAAGCACGACAAGCAGGGCAAGTGCCATGAGGCGGTCGAGGCACCCACGGCGTGGGACGCCGACCGCAAGCCCCTGCAGTTCGAGCCCCGGCAGTGCAACTGCCAACGGTACGTCGGCCCCGAGCCGCTGGGGACGGTCTTCGCACCGGAGATCGTCGACCCCCGCTGAGTACCACCCGGCCGGGCCCGCCCTCGCGGGCCCGTGTGCCGGCAGCTGACGACGGCCCCGGCGCTTCGGCGCCGGGGCCGCGGCCGTAGTGGGGGCAGGAGGTCCGGCCGGCCGTCCGGCTGTCGTGTGTCCGGCTCCAGCGCCGGGCCCTGACTTGAAATCACCGCATACCAGACAAAAGGGACGATTCGGTATGTCCGGGTGAGAAGTGTCACTTGTTTCGCGGGGCCGCCTCGGCAGGAGCGGGGCTGCCCCGGCCCGGCCCCGGTATAGACGGCCCGCGCGGTTGCCGCACGGGTCCCAAGGCCCGTCCGGTTCGGGACCAAGGACCCCAATCCGGTCGACCTTCGTCCTCGTGGGGACCGCTCCGGAGCGGGCAACCGTGGACGGTCGCCCGGTGTGTCCGGGTGACGGGGCCGCCCGCCCGGGCGGCCCCGACTTCTGCCGTCTACCAGGCGCACGGTGTGCGGGAGCACCGCCGTACGCCCCGGAGGACCCGAATTCCATGTCCCGAACCATCGACAACGCCCCGTATACCGGCTTCCATCGGAGACTGGCCCTGGCCTGCTCCGGTGGGCCCTTGCTGGACGGCTACATCCTGAGCATCGTCGGCGTGGCCCTGATCGGGATGCGTCCCGACCTCGGCCTCTCCACCGCCGAGGTCAGCCTGATCGGCGCCGCCGCCCTGGTCGGCATGTTCGTCGGTGGCGCGCTCTTCGGCGTGCTGACCGACAAGATCGGCCGGGAGGTGATGTACACCGCGGACCTGTTGGTGATGGTCGTCTGCTCCGTGCTCTCCTTCTGGGTCGACACGGTGTGGGCGATCGCCCTGCTGCGCTTCGTGCTCGGCATGGCGGTGGCCGCCGACTACCCGATCGCGACCTCGCTCCTCGCCGAGTGGCTGCCGTCCCGCCACCGCGGCCGACTGCTCGGTCAGCAGATCGTCGCCTGGTACGCCGGTTCCGTCCTCGCCTACCTGACGGGCTATCTGTTCCTGCGGTTCGGCGGGCAGGGCAGCTGGCGCTGGATGCTGGCCAGCTCCACCGTCCTGTGCGTGGTGTTCCTGGTGATCCGGCGCGGCTCGCCCGAGTCGCCGCGCTGGCTCGCCGCCCACGGGCGGGTCGGTGACGCGGTGCGCGTGGTCGAGAAGCACCTCGGTGTCCGGGTGGACGGCCGGGAGTTGATGCCCGATCCCGCCGAGGCCGGCCGCCCCGGCGGTCTGCGGCTGCTGATGACCCAGCCCTACCGGCGCCGCACGCTGTTCTGCGGCCTGTTCTTCCTCTGCCAGGTCGGCCCGCTCTTCGCGATGCTGACGTTCGGTCCGCAGATCCTCTCGTCCTTCGGCATGCCGGGCGGCACCGTGCTGGACACGCTCGGCACCGGTCTGGTGAGCCTGGTCTTCCTCCTGGGCTGCTTCCCGGCGCTGCGGCTGATCGACACCTGGGGCCGTCGGCCGGTGATCATCTGGTCGTTCGCCCTGATGATCGTTCCGCTCGCGCTGCTGGGCGTCTGGCCCGCCGCCCCCGCCGCGGTCGCCGTCATCGCGCTGTGCGCCTACGCGTTCCTGTGCGGTGGGCCCAACGTGCTCGACTGGACCTACCCGAACGAGCTCTTCCCGACCGAGATCCGGGCGACGGCGGTCGGTGTCGCGACCTCGGTGAGCCGGATCGGCGCGGCGGTCGGTACGTATCTGCTGCCCCTG
Organism: Kitasatospora sp. NPDC032757; assembly: GCF_055579305.1. Classification (NCBI taxonomy): domain Bacteria; kingdom Bacillati; phylum Actinomycetota; class Actinomycetes; order Kitasatosporales; family Streptomycetaceae; genus Kitasatospora; species Kitasatospora sp. NPDC032757. The sequence goes on from NZ_JBVINN010000059.1 coordinate 6,959, forward strand.
TCGCTCAGCGGGCTCGGCACCGGGCCGACCATGCTGATCGCGGCCGGCACCACGGCCGTCGGCCTGCTGGTCTGCGTCCTGTGGGCCGAGGAGACGCGTGGGACCGCCCTGGGGGCGGCGGCCTCCGGCTCCCCGTCGGCCGCGCCGGCCCGGCGCACGCCCGAGCCGGTGAGCTGACGGCGGGCGCTCCGCGAAGCCCGTGGAGGCACGGCCGGCCCGGCCGTGCCTCCACGGCGCCCGCCGCCCGGCTCAGGCGACTGCTGGCAAATGGACCGCGGCCGCGTCGGCGGCGAGATCCCGGAGCGTGTACGCGGGCGCCTCGGGGCCGACGGTTGTCGACGCGCCGGGGTCGCGCAGGTCGTAGCGCACGACGTGACGTCCGCCGCGCGCGAGCGACTCGCAGAGCGCGTCGGGCCACGACAGCATGGTCGTGCCGCCCGCGCTTGAGCGAAGAGCAGGCCGATGACGATCCGGAAGAGGCCCAGTGCGTAGGGCTTCGCGTGATCAAGGTACTCGTCGATGGCTGGCATGTACAGACTCCTTTGATGGCGGGGGAAGCGGCGGAGCCATACGTTAGGGAAGGCTCCCCTGGCTGGCAGGGGTTTGTGGTTCGCATCAGAACCGGTCGCGGGCCGATCAAACGGCCAGGCCAGGCCCATCTTGTGAGTGAGCATCAGGAGTTGGGTGCGATCGGCATCCCCTTCGAGACCCCGGGTTCGGACACGTCTTGTTAGGTGAGCCTTTCCTGTCCTATGGTCTGCTGGGCCGGGGGTCGCCTGGCTTCCTCGCATAACCATGCCCTCATGGGAGAACTCACTGTGCCCGGACCCAGGCAATCCGTTACCGCTGCTCTCGTCCCGCCCGTCACAGCTCGCATACCGGTCCTGGACCCGGTCGTCAGGTGAAGGGCAACCGGCTGATCCTCGACTCGGGACTGACCGCGCTGGCCCCGGCGGTCTGGGGCAGCACCTACCTGGTGACCACCGAACTGCTGCCTCCCGACCGGCCGCTCCTGGCCTCCACGGTGCGGGCGCTGCCTGCCGGGCTGGTGCTGCTCGCGATCGGCCGGGTCATGCCGCGCGGGGTGTGGTGGTGGCGCGCCCTGGTGCTGGGTGTGCTGAACATCGGCGCTTTCTTCTACCTCCTGTTCGTCGCCGCCTACCACCTGCCCGGCGGTGTGGCGGCACTGGTGGTGGCGGTCCAGCCGATGCTGGTCCTGCTGCTGGCGGCGATGCTGCTGAAGGACCGGATCCAGCCGGTGCAGGTCGCGGCCTGCGTGCTCGGCGTGCTGGGCGTGGCGCTCCTGGTCCTGCGACCGCAGGCGGGGCTCGACACCGTCGGTGTCCTGGCCGGACTGGGCGGCGCGGTCTGCATGGCGTCCGGCATCGTGCTCACCAAGCGCTGGGGCCGTCCGGCAGGCGTGAGCGTACTGACCTTCACCGGCTGGCAGTTGACCGTCGGTGGCCTCGTCCTGCTGCCGGCCACGCTGATCGCCGAAGGCCTTCCCGCCGCGATCACCGGCACCAACATCGCCGGGTTCACCTACCTGAGCGTCATCGGAGCCCTGATCGCCTACGCGCTCTGGTTCCGCGGCATCGAGCGGCTGCCGGCGCTCGGGGTGTCGATCCTGGGCTTCGGCAGCCCGCTGGCCGCCACGATCCTCGGCTACGCCGTCCTGGGCCAGGCCCTGTCAGCACCGCAGCTAGCCGGAGCCGTGGCCGTCGTCGCTGCGGTCGTCCTGGCCCAGCCCAGGCGGAAGCCGGAGATCCAGGCGCCGGCCGAAGACCCTGTCGTACAAACGCTTTAGTCATACAGCAACACCAGGGGGAACCATGAAAACCACCCAGTCCATTCGGACGGGCAGTCGCAGACACGGCACTCAGCTGGGCGGCTGCCTGCCCGACCTGCTGGCTGAGCAGGCGGAGGCCCGGCCCGAGGCCGTCGCGGTCGTCAGCGGCGACCAGCGCCTCAGCTACCGCGAACTCGACCGGCGCAGCGGTGAACTGGCCCGCTACCTGCGCCACCTGGGCGTGGGTGCGGATGACTGCGTGGGCCTGTACATCGAGCCCTCCGTGGAGCTGGTGACGGGGGCCTGGGGAATCCTCTACGCCGGTGCGGCCTATCTGCCGCTTTCCCCGGAGTACCCCGACGACCGGCTGCGCTACATGATCGACGACAGCCGTACCTGCATCATCGTCACCCAGCCCCACCTGCGGGAACGCCTCTCCCGGCTGGCGCCGCGAGGGACGACGGTCATCACCCCGGCGGACGCGGAGTCCATGCCCGACGAGGGCCCGACGGGTCCGACTGCGCTGCGCCCGGACGGTCTCGCCTACGTCATCTACACCTCGGGCAGCACCGGCCGGCCGAAAGGTGTGATGATCGAGCACCGCAGCGTCGTCTCCCAGCTGCGCTGGATGCACGCCTGCGGGCACCTGGGCAAGGGCACCACGGTGCTGCAGAAGACGCCGATGAGCTTCGACGCCGCGCAGTGGGAGATCCTGGCCCCGGCCGTGGGGGCCAGGGTCGTGATGGGCGCGCCGGGCGTCTACCGGGATCCCGAGGCGCTGATCGCCACCATCGTCGAGCACGGGGTGAGCACGCTGCAGTGCGTGCCCACGCTGCTCCAGGCACTGCTGGACACGGAGGACCTGCACCGCTGCACCAGCCTCGCGCGGGTGTTCTCCGGGGGAGAGGCGCTCTCGCGACAGCTCGCCCGGTCCTTCTGCGACGAGCTCCCGTGGGCGTCGCTGGTCAACCTGTACGGGCCGACCGAGTGCACCATCAACGCGACCGCGTACCTGGTCGACCCGGAGGAGATCGGGGAGGGCGCCGGTTCGATCCCGATCGGAGTGCCCGTCGACAACACCCAGTGCTACATCCTCGACGCCGACCTGGCGCCGGTGGACATCGGGGAAACCGGCGAACTGTACATCGGCGGCGTCCAGTTGGCCCGCGGCTACCTCCACCGGCCCGACCAGACCCGGGAGCGGTTCGTCCCCTCGCCGTTCGTCCCGACGGAACGGTTGTACCGGACAGGGGACTTGGCGTACTGGAACCCGGACGGGACGATCCAGTTCTCCGGCCGGACGGACAACCAGGTGAAGCTGCGCGGCTACCGGGTCGAGCTGGACGAGATCGCCCTCGCGATCGAGGAGCACGCCTGGGTCAGGCGGGCCGCGGTGATCGTCACCGACGACCAGCGGACCGGCTTCCAGAACCTGGTGGCGTGCATCGAGCTGAACCCGAAGGAAGCGGCCCTGATGGACCAGGGCAACCACGGCGGACACCACCAGTCCAAGGCGAGCAAGCTCCAGGTGAAGGCGCAGCTCTCCAACCCGGGCCTGCGCGACCCCGAGGAGCTCGACGGCCGGCCGGTGGTGGAGCTGCCCGGCCGGGAGGAGACGCAGCGCCAGCGGCGGGAGACCTTCGCCCGCAAGACCTACCGCTTCTACGAGGGCGGGGAGGTCGGCCGGGACGACATCATCGAGCTGCTCGCCCCGCGCCCGGCAGGCGGACCCTCCCGCGCCCTCGACGACCTAACGTTCGCCGAACTCGGCGAGATCCTGCGGTGGTTCGGCCAGTACCACAGCGACGAGCGGCTGCTGCCGAAGTACGCGTACGCCTCGCCCGGCGCGCTGTACGCGACGCAGCTGTACCTGGAGACCGCCGGCGTGGCCGGCCTGGCCGCGGGCGTGTACTACTACCACCCCGCCGATCACACCCTGGTGCGTACCGGCCCGGCCGGGTTGCACGTCGGCGCGCACCTGTCGGTGCACTTCGTCGGCAAGCGGCGGGCGATCGAGCCGGTGTACGCCAACAACATCCAGGAGGTCCTGGAGTTCGAAGCCGGCCACATGGTGGGCCTGTTCGAGGAGGTGCTGCCCGAGTACGGGCTCGGCATCCGCCCCCTGGCCCACCTCCGGTCCGTCCGGAACAGCCTGGACGTCGCCGACGAGGACCACTACCTGGGGACCTTCGGGATCCACCCGGGTGACGGCACGCCGCGAGCCGCCTCCACCGAGATCTACGTCCAGGCGCACCCGGGGCGGGTGACTGGCCTCCCCGCCGGTCAGTACCGCTACGTGGACGGCGAGTTGGAGCGGATCTCGGACGAGCTGGTGCTGTGCAAGGACGTCATCGCCATCAACCAGAAGGTGTACGAGCGGGCGAGTTTCGGCATCACCGCCGTCAGCCGGGCGGACGAGCCGTGGTTGGAGTACATCAGCCTGGGGGCGACCCTGCACCACCTGCAGCGCAACGGCCTCGGCCTGGGGTTCATGTCCTCGGGCTACAGCTCGAAGACCGGCCACCCGCTGCCGGCGGCGCGGCGCATCGACGCCGTCCTGGCCGCGTGCGGGATCGGATCGGGCGCGTCGTATTTCTGCCTCGGCGGCAGGGTCAGCGAGGAGCAGATCCGCAGCGAGGGCATGTACGAGGACACGGTCCACATGAAGGGCCCGGCCGAGATCGTCAAGGACGAGCTGGCCGCGCTGCTGCCCGACTACATGATCCCGAACCGGGTGCTCGTCCTGGACGAGCTGCCACTGACCGCGAACGGCAAGGTCGACGGCAAGGCCCTCGCCGCCTCGGAGCAGGTGCGGTCCGCGGACACCGGCGGCCCGTTCGTCGCCCCCGTGACGCGGCACGAGCGGTGGCTGGCCGAGGCGTGGGGCAAGGCGCTGAAGTACGACGAGGTGTCGGTCGAGGACGAGTTCTTCGCGTCCGGCGGGAACTCGCTGACCGCCGTCGCCCTGGTCAACCGGATCAACCGGGAGTTCGGGACCAGGCTGCCGCTCCAGGTCGTGTTCGAGTGCCCGAAGCTGGTCGATCTGGCGGCACGGATCGGCCGGGACACCGGGGAGCCGTCCTCCCGGCTGGTGCCCCTCCAGCACGCGGACTCCGGCCGGAACGCGGACTCCGGCGGCCCGGTGTTCTGCTGGCCGGGGCTCGGCGGTTATCCGATGAACCTGCGCCTGCTGGGGCGTGAGGCGGGCGCCGGCAAGCCCTTCTACGGGGTGCAGGCGCACGGGATCAACGCCGGCGAGCGGCCGTACCCGACGATCCGGGAGATGGCCGCGGCCGACATCGCCGAGATCCGGCGGGTGCAGCCGACGGGGCCGTACACGCTCTGGGGCTACTCCTTCGGCGCCCGGGTCGCGTTCGAGGCGGCCTGGCAGCTGGAGCAGTCCGGGGAGACGGTGGCGGACCTGCTGCTGATCTGCCCTGGCAACCCGAAGGTCCGCCAGGCCGACGGGGAGCGCCACGGCCGGGAGGCGTCGTACCGCAACCCGGCGTACGTGACGATCCTGTTCTCCGTCTTCACCGGGTCCATCAGCGGGCCCGAACTGGAGCAGTGCCTGCGGGCGGTGGCGGACGAGGACGGCTTCGTCGCCGTCGTGAACGGCCTGCTCCCCTCACTGGACGAGGAGTTGATCCGGCGGATCACCCGGATTGTGGGGGAGACGTACGAGTTCGAGTACAGCTTCCGCGAGCTGGCCGAGCGGCACCTGAGTGCTCCGGTGACCATCTTCAAGGCAGCGGGGGACGACTACTCGTTCATCGAGGGCAGCTCCGGCTACTCGGCCGCACCCCCGACCGTGGTCGAACTCCACGGGGACCACTACAGCGTGCTGAGGGAGCACGGCATCGCCGAACTCGCGGCGGCGATCCACACCCGCCCCGGCGTCTGAGCCCTCGCCGCCTGCTGACGTCGGAACCCAGCGCGGCAGGTGCGGGCCGGGGGCGCAGCTGATCAAGGTGCCGAGCCATCGCAACGAGTGAATTGGAGAGCACGCTTCGTCGGCAGGGAGTAGGCGGAGCCCGGCCGGGCTGTCATCGGCTCACGGCGCGGCCGGGGTCCGCGGGGCCGCGGCCGCGGCGGTGCCGGCCGCTTCGAGACCGTCATGCCGTGCGGCGTTTGCACCCGCACCGTGCGGGCCGTTTCCTGGAAGGAGGGCAGGCCGTCCCTGCGAGCAGGAGGAGAGGACGCCATGCGGGGTGACCAGGAGGTTGTCGAGTTCCTCAACGAGCAGCTGACCGCGGAGTTGACTGCGATCAACCAGTACTTCCTGCACGCCAAGATGCAGGAGAGCTACGGCTGGGTGACGCTCGCCGAGCACACTCGGCACGAGTCCTTCGAGGAGATGAAGCACGCCGAGACACTCACCGACCGGATCCTCTTCCTGGACGGGCTGCCGAACTACCAGCGGCTCTTCCACGTCCGGATCGGCCAGAGCGTCAAGGAGATGTTCGAGGCGGACCGCCAGGTGGAGGCCGAGGCGATCGACCGGCTGCGGCGCGGCATCGTGGCGATGCGCGCCAAGAACGACGTCACCTCGGCGAACATCTTCGAGGCCATCCTGGCCGATGAGGAGGGGCACATCGACTACCTCGACACCCAGCTCGAACTGCTGGAGAAGCTCGGGGAGCCGCTCTACCTGGCGCAGCTGATCGAGCAGCCGCAGAGCTGATCGCGGTTCCCGGGCTGCGGGCCGGGGCGGTTCGGGCCGGGGCGGTTCGGGCCGGGCGTCACACGCCGGCGGCGATGACCACGGCGTCGGTGGCGAAGCCGATCAGCAGGCCTGCCAGGATCATCCAGGTGATCAGCTCCTTCATGCCGGCGCGCCGGGCCACGGCGAGGAGCTCGATGATCACGTAGAGGATGGACCCCGCGGCGAGTCCGAGGAAGGCTATGCCGAGGGTTTCGTTGACCACCTGCTGGCCGATGAGAGTGCCGACGAAGGTGGGGCCGCCGCCGATCAGGCCGAGCAGCGCGAGGAAGCCCCAGGAGGGGCGTTCGCCCTCGGCGGCGAGTGGGGCGACGATGCCGAAGCCCTCGGTCGCGTTGTGCAGCCCGAAGCCGATGACCAGCAGGAGGGCGAGGGAGATTTCGCCCTCGGCGGCGGAGTTGCCGATGGCCAGGCCCTCGGCGATGTTGTGCAGTCCGATGCCGGTGGCGATCATCAGGGCGAGGTTCGCGGCTCGGGAGCGGGCCTGCGGGCCCAGCTCCTCGGTCACGGCCGACGCCCCCGGTCCCTTGGACAGCCGGGTGGGCGGCGCTCGGCGGCGGGCCATCCACCGGTCGTAGTACACGAGGCCGAGCAGTCCGACGGCGAGACCGGCGGCGAACACCAGGCCGCCCTTGGCGGCGGTGAGCCAGTGATGGTCACTGAGCGCGGCGTCGGTCGGCTCCCAGGCGGCGGTGAGGACGTCCCAGAGCAGGAAGAGCAGGATGCCGACGGCGACCGCGTTGAGACCGGCTCGCAAGCGCGGGGCGGGGCGGCGCAGGCGCCCGATCGGGAGGCCGAGGTAGATGGTGAAGCCTGCGATGGCACCGAGGAGGGCGATCTGCGGACCGGACATGGCGGGCTCCGAGGAAGCGCGGCGGCGGGGCCGGGTTGCTGATAAGGCTTACCTAACAAGCCTTGCCCGATCCGATCCCGGCCGCATCCCGGCCGCATCCCGGGTGGGCCGGCAGGCGGTGGGCGGCGCGGTCGTGCCGGTGCCGGCGCCGTCCTGTCAGTGCTGGCTGTTGAGGAAGCCGATCACGACGGCGCCCCACCAGCAGGTCTGGGAGACGAGCCCGGTGGTGGCGCCCCAGGCCAGCAGGCGCGGGGTGAGCGGGGTGGGTCCGTGCTGGGCCATGCGTCTGTTCAGGAGCCCGGCCTGGAGGCCGTTGACGGTGAGGAGGAGGACCAGGGCGAGCTTGACGCAGGTGATGGGGGAGGACAGGTCGGGCTCCAGCATCACGCCGCTGACGATGAGCCCGCCGAGCCCGGCCCAGATCGGCAGGTGCAGGCGCGAGGTGGCGCCGAGGGTCTCGTGCAGGCTGCACCGTCGGGTCATCCAGAGCAGCCCGTAGTAGTCGGCAACGAGGACGGCGCCGAAGCCGAGGACGAGTGAGGCCAGGTGGACGAAGAGAGCCGCCGTGTGCAGAGCCGGGTCGACGTTGATGTGCGCCGCGATCCACGTGCACGCCGTCAGGGTGGGAGCCTGCGGACATGCCAGAGCTCCGAGAACATGCAAGCCGTCACTACGCCTTGCCCGACAACGCCTGGGCCGTGGAACTGAGCGAGGCCGTACCCCTGCCGGCCGCGTGGGCCGGGATCCCGATCGCCATGAGTCACCTGCCCGGAGTTGCCTTCCTGGCGGCGTTCGTCCCCGACGAGGATCCGACTCTGGAGCCGAACGTCCACATCCACAGCCATGACGAGCGCGTCATCCCCTACAAGATCATGCGCTGGTTCATGGAGCAGGTCACCGAGCAGGTCGAACGCGCCCGCGTCGAGCACGTCTTGGCCCGGATGAAGACCTGGAAGATCCTGCGCGACTGCCGCCTCAAGAGCGATGGCGTCCACCACGCCATGCTCGGCATCGCCCACCTCTGCAACCTCCTCCAGGCTGCGTAGTCCGGTCTGCCACCGCTGGGCGAGACCCGCCTGCCGCCGTCGAAGATCAATTGCGGGACGGCCCTGAGCCGTCCGCCGCGGCTACGTCAGGGCTGCCAGGTACGTGAGCACCTCCTCGCGGGCAGCTGCCGGGGCGACGAGGGCGACGTGGTTGTCCGGCCGGACGAGGACGAGGGCGTCGCCGGTGATTCCGTAGGCCCGGCGGGCTTCGCCGTCGGGGTCGTCGAGCGCTACCGGCCGGACGTGGCCGGGCAGTTCGGTGAGTGCGGGGCGGGCGCCCGGACCGAAGCCGAGCAGTGTGAAGTGGTCGCCGGAGAAGTGCTCGAAGAGCCGGGCCGGCTCGCCGTCGGGGTCGGGGTCCGGGCCGGGGCAGGGGGCGTCCGGTGCCCGGTCGCCGGCCTGGAGCGGGCCGGCGGCGCGTCCGGTGGCGAGCCGGCCCCACCGGTAGCCGAGCGAGAGGCCGGTGAGGTCGCCGACCCGGCCGGCTTCCACGCCGATGCCGGGGGTGCTGATGCCGTCGATGACGGCGGTCATGCCGGCGCTGGTGACGTCGAGGGTCCAGGCGGCGATCGGCAGGCGTTCCTCCTGGTAGGTGTCCAGCAGGGCCGGAGCGGCGAGACCGCGCAGTACGTACCCGAGCTTCCACGCGAGGTTCCAGGCGTCCTGGATGCCGGTGTTCATGCCGAGCCCGCCCGCGGTGGGGTGGACGTGCGCGCAGTCGCCGGCCAGGAAGACCCGCCCCCGGCGGTACTGTTCGGCCATCCGGACGTTGACCCGCCAGGTGGAGAGCCAGGTGGCGTTGGTGAGCCTGAGGTCCTGCCGGCCGGTGTGCAGGGCGGCCAGCCGCTGGAAGCTCTCCAGCGACGGGGCGAGCGCCCGGCCGTCGGCGTCCGTCTCCGGGCTCGCCTGCAGCTGCCAGCGGCGGCTGCCCTCGAACGGGCAGAGCATGAACACGCCCTGCGGCCCGAACCACTGGTGCCAGGCGCCCGGATCCAGCCCCTCGACCTCGACGTCGCCGCAGACCATCACCGACTCCGGGTCGCCTTCCCCGACGAACGGTATGCCCAGCAGCTTGCGCACCGTGGAGCGGCCGCCGTCGCAGGCGACGAGGTACTCGGCGGTGATCCGCCCGCCGTCGGCGAGACGCACCTCCACCCCTTCGCCGTTCTGCGTGAAGTCCACCAGTTCGGTGGCGAGTTCGACCGTCACCCCGTACTCGGCGAGCCGCTCGCGGAGCAGGCGCTCCACCCGCGTCTGCGGCAGCCACAGGCTCGCCGGGTACGGGACGGCGGCGCTGGGGCGGGCGCCGGCGAACGGTTCGGTCTCGTTGACGAACTCGCCGGCGAAGTACTTGCGGAACGGCAGGTGGGTGCGGCCCGCGGCCGCCAGCCCCTCGCCGAGGCCCAGGTCGGCGAGGACCTCCAGGCTGCGCGGGTTGAGCGTCTTGCCGCGCGAGCCGGTGTGGAATGCGGCTGCCCTCTCGATGACACGGACCGCGACGCCCTGCCGCGCCAGTCCGCACGCCAGGGTCAGTCCGGTCGGCCCCGCCCCCACGATCACCACGGTCGTCATGTGTGTGTCCGCCCTTCCGGCTTGTCGGTACACACCATGGAACAGCAACCGAGTAAGAAATGCAACCGAGTAACAAATGTCTCCGGGTTATGATCTGGGCATGAGTCCGAGTGAGCCAGACACGGGTCTGCGGACCCTCAAGAAGCAGCGCACCCGGCAGACCATCGCCGGCGTGGCCATCGCCCTGTTCCTCGACCGGGGGTTCGACCAGGTCTCGGTGGCCGAGATCGCCGCCGCCGCCGAGGTTTCCAAGCCCACCCTCTTCCGCTACTTCGGGAGCAAGGAGGAGCTGGTCCTGCACCGATTCGCCGACCACCTCGGCGAGGCCGCGCGGGTCGTGCGCGACCGCGAGGCCGGTCTCACCCCGCTGGACGCCCTGGAACGCCACCACCTTGATCGTCTGGCGGCCCGCGACCCCAACACCGGGCTGACCGATGACCCCGAGGTGCTGGCCTTCCTCCGGCTGGTCTACGAAACCCCCAGCCTCTCGTTCCACCTGCTCGACTATCTCGACGCCGACGCCCGCGCGCTCACCGAGGCGCTGGACCCGGACGGGAACGTGGCCGCCCGGCTGGTCGCCGCCCAGTACTCGGCGGTGCGCCAGGTCCTCGCCCGGTCCACCTGGACCAGGCTCGCCGAAGGGCAGGACATCGGCGACGTCGCGCCGAAGGCCGTCGCGGAGACGGCCGAGGCGTTCGCCCTGCTGCGCGACGGCGCCGCCGGCCACGGATTCTGAGCCGGCTGCCGGCCCCGGGTCGTTGTGGCCCGCCCGCGCGCCGGCCCCGACCCCGGGTCGTTGCGGCCCTGCCCGCGCCCCGGCCCCGGCCGGCCCTGCCCCGGGCCGTTGCGGCGCGTCGTCCTGGGAGCGGGGGTGCGGGGAGGCCGGCCGGCGGGGCGGTCGCCCCAGCGTGCGTATCGGGTCGTGATCAATGAGCATCGCAGCTTGCGGGGCGGGCGGCCGTCCGGGGTGCGGGGCCCGGCGGTCCGCGGCTGCGCCGTGCGGGCGCGAGTGACCGGAGGCGATGCCGGAGGCACGCAGCCGGGGCCCGGGGATCCCGGCTGCGTGCCCGCCGGGGTGGTGTGTCAGACCATGGCGAGCCGGTCCACCAGCAGCTCCACCCTGCGCTCGGTGTCCTCCGGCGGGAGCCGTCGCGCCCGGGTCAGGGTCGCCAGTCCGTGCAGGGCCGCCCAGAACACCTCGGTGAACAGTCCCGGGTGGACGCCGTCCCCGGCGACCTCGCCGAGGCTTTCCAGCAGGGCGGCGAAGGCGTCCTTCAGCGGTTCGGGGGTGTCCTCCTGTGCGAACGCCAGGCCGCCGTCGAGCTGGAACATCGCGTCGTAGACCGCCGGGTTGCGTCCGGCGAAGTCGAGGTAGGTGCGGGCGAGGGCGGTGACCCGGTCGCGAGGGCCGTCCGCGGCGGAGGCCGCGGCCCGCAGCGCCGCGGCCATCTCGGCGGCGCCGTCGAGGGCGACGGCGCCGATGATCTCGCGTTTTCCGCGGAAGTGGCTGTAGAGGACGGGCTGACTGTATTCGATGCGCTCGGCGAGCCGACGGGTGGTGACCGCGTCCCAGCCCTGCTGCTCGGCGAGTTCGCGGGCCGTCGCCACGATGAGGCGTTCACGCTCCGCCCGTTCGCGTTCCTTGCGTTCCTGTACTGACATGGTTCGATTCTAGCACCGCTAGACAATCAAGCGGCAGCAGTACTAACGTTGCCTTGTCATCTAGCAGCGCTAGATCCCAGGAGGGATCATCATGCTCAACGCACTCGAGGTCTTCACCACCGTGGTCGTCGGCGTGATGGTGGGGGTGGAGTTCTCCGTCGCCTTCGTCATCAACCCGATCCTCTACGGCCTCCCGGACGACAGCTGCCTGAGCGCCCGTGCCCACGGGGGGCGGATGCTCGGCGCCGTGATGCCGGTCTGGTACATCACCTCGCTCGTCCTCGTCGCGGTCTGTGCCGTCGCCGGACGGCACCACCACGGCACCGGCCTCGCCGTCACCGCCGGCGCACTGCTGGCCGTCAGCGTGATCATGTCGGTCGTGCTGCTCGTCCCGATCAACAACCGGAGCAAGACGTGGACCGCTGAGAACCGGCCCGCCGACTGGAAGCAGCAGTCGAAGCGCTGGGACCGCTTCCACTACGCCCGCGTCGCCGTCCTCATCGCCGCCTTCGCCGTGCTGGTCGCCGCCCTCGCCTGAGCCCGCAGGCCGACACCGGGCCCGGTGGCGCACGATCCCCGCTCCCCGGGCGGCAGCGGGTCACCGACATCCCGGCATCGGGGACTGCAGCCGCCGCCGAGAGCCCGCACCTGCGATCCCGGCCAAGCCTGCGGCCCCCCGCTACTGCCCGCCGGCCCTGAGCCGCCGGACCACGCCCTCGAGCTACCGGCGTTGGGATGGAGTCGAAGGCTGGGGCGGCCTGGAGCCACCCATCGGCAGCAAACGCAACGTCTTTGCTTTAGTGCGCCGAAGGGCCTATGGTCGCCTAAAGCAAACCGTTGGCTTTTGGTGGGGCGCGCTCCGCTGCTCACCTCCTGTCGGGAAGGACACCCATGTCAACGCCTCTGACCGCGGTCGAACTCACGCCGCCGGAGGCGGCCCGCTGGGCCGCCCGGACCGGGCTTGAGCTGCCCGCCGACCGTCATGCCGCGATCGCGGCAACCGCGAACCACATCCACGCCGTCGTCGGGATTCTGCGGGAGCTGGACTTCGGGGACACCGCGCCCGCCGGCGCCTTCCGTGCGGGGGAGGGGGCGCACGATGCAGCCGTATGAGCTTTCCGTGGCCGCCGCGGCGGATGCGATCCACGCCCGGCAGTTGTCCCCGGTCGAGCTGGTGGACTCGGTCCTCGGCCGTATCGCGAAGGTGGAGCCGCTCCTCGACGCCTACGTGGCGGTCGGCGCGGAGCAGGCGCGCGAGGCGGCGGCTCAGGCCGAGCGAGATCAGGCGCACGGCCGCCACCGGGGGCCCTTGCACGGTATCCCGATGGGCCTCAAGGATCTGATCGATGTCGCCGGCTGGGCCACCACGGCCAGTTCCCGGGTGCGCTCCGGTCACCGCGCGGAGGCCGACAGCACGGTCGCCGCACGCCTGTCGGCGGCCGGCGCGGTCCTGCTCGGCAAGACGCACACCCACGAGTTCGCCTTCGGCCTGACCACCCCGCAGACCAGGAACGCCTGGGACCGCGGCCGGATCGCCGGCGGATCGAGCGGCGGGTCCGCCGTCGCCGTCGCCGCGGGTGCGGCGGCCTTCTCCCTGGGCACCGACACCGGCGGCTCGATCCGGGTGCCCGCCGCGCTCAACGGGGTCGTCGGCCTCAAGCCCACCTACGGTCTCGTTCCTCGTCACGGCGTCACTTCCCTGTCCTGGTCCTTGGACCACGTCGGCCCGATCACCCGCACCGTCGAGGATGCGGCTCTGGTCCTGACCGCACTGACCGGGCACGACGCGCGCGACCCCGCTTCAGTGGTCACCCCGGTCGTGGACTACGGGCCGGGCCCGGGTACGGATCTGACGGGGCTGCGGGTAGGCCTGCCTCGCAACTACTACTTCGACCACCTCGACGCGCAGGTGGAGGCCGCCGTGCGGCGTGCCATCGGGCAGTTGGAAGAGCTCGGCGCGCGGCTCGTCGAGATCGACATCCCGATGACCCGCTACATCCAGCCCACCCAGTGGGGACTGATGGTGCCGGAGGCCACCGCCTACCACGAGCGCACCCTGCGCACGGTGCCCGAGCTGTACCAGGCGGACGTCCGCGTCCTCCTCGAGGCCGGCGAGCTGATGGCCGCCGGGGACTACCTTCGCGCCCAGCGCTCCCGGACCCTGATGCGTCAGGAGTGGGCGGGCATCCTGAAGACGGTCGACGTGATCGCCGCCCCGACGGTCCCGATGACGGCGGCAGCGGCCGACCAGACGACGATCACCTGGCCCGACGGCACGGTCGAAGGGGTCTCGGATGCCCTCGTGCGGCTGTCCGCCCCGGCCAACATCACCGGGGTTCCCGCGCTGTCCCTCCCGGTCGGCCACGACTCGGCGGGCCTGCCGATCGGGATGCAGCTGCTCGGCCGACCCTTCGGTGAGCGCACGCTGCTGCGGGTCGGTCATGCCTACGAGCAGTCACAGCCGGTTCGGGAACTCGCCCCGGTGGCCTGAGCACGGTGCGCGGGCGGGCGTGCGGGCCGGGTGGAACCCGCCGGCCCGGACCATGGGCCGTCCGCCTCCGACGCGGACCCCTAAACGCAACGATGATGCTTTAATGCTGCAGTCGCATCTGGGGGTTGTGGCCTCGGCGCTTGTCGTGGGAGCGGCGGGCCAGGACCCAGTGCCCGAAACCGTCCTCCCGCACCGGTCGGATCGCGACAGGGGCCCAGTCGTAGATCCGCTCGTGCCGATCTGGAAATCTTCCGTCTGATCGACAGTCAGCTCATCGCCGCGCACTCATACCAGCGACGCCGAGCGCCATCGGTAACGACAGATGCGGTTGCGTTACTCGGGGTGGTAGAGCCCACGGGCGCGGGCGGAGTCGAGGGGCCCGTCCTCGTCCAGGGACAGGAAGTGCTCCAGCTGCCAGGCCTGTGCGCTGCCGGCCTGGCGGTTGGTGGTGGTCACCCAGGGCGGGTAGACGCGGAAGGCGCGTTTCCCGCCGGCACCGTCCGCCGACACGACACCGTGCCGGCGGAGCGCGTCCATGGGAAGGACGAACTGGCCGAAGTGGTGACCGTCGCGGCTGCTGACGACGAAGAGGTCGACGGGGTCCGCGGCGTCGTAGGGCTGGATGGGCCCGCCGGGGGACCTCTTCCACACGGTGACGAACTGTCCGGCCTTGGTGGGGGTCGTCTTCGCCGCGCGGAACCGGACGGAGCGGCCGTCGAGGGTGAACTCGTGGGCGGCGTACTCCGCGCTCTCGGCTTCGGGCACCGGCTGCGAGCAGATGAACCCGCAGGGGTCGTAGACCAGCGTCTTCGCCGCCAGGAGATCGCTGTGGGCCGCGGTGGTGTCCGACCACGGGGTGAAGCCGTCGGGTCGGAGAGCGGGTGAGTGGTCGCGGTCGGTCGTCATCCGTCCACCCTGTCACGGGTGCTCGGAGGATCGTCGGCCGCCACCCGGGCCGTGGCTCCGTCGAGGCGTTCCGAGGGCCCGCCCACCGGAGACGGTCACGCACCGGGACGGGTCGGTTCGGGCGCCGGCGCGGCCCGGTGCAGCAGGTAGATCCCGGAGGCGGCGGCGAGGACGGCCATGCAGGCCGTGAACACCAGGCCGGCGTCTGCCAGGCCGAGCGCTTCGCTGAGCAGGCCGACCCCGATGACCGGGATGGAGATGCCGAAGTAGGCGACCACGAAGAGCATCGAGAGGGCGCCGCCGCGGCGCTCGGCGGGAGCGACGGCCGCGACCTCGCCCACGGCTCCGCGCAGGCCCATGCCCTGGCCCGCGCCGCCCACCAGGGCGCTGAGCACCAGCGGCGGCAGGGTGGTCCACGCGAGCGAGGCGGCCAGCAGGGCCAGTCCGGCGATCAGCACCAGGCAGCCCAGCGGGATCGCCCGCGCGGTGCCCAGCCGGGGCACCAGGAGCTGGCCGAGGGTGGAGGCGAAGAAGGCCGCGAAGACGATGAGGCCGACGACCGCGCGGTTGTGGATGCCCAGGCTCTGGGCCAGGAAGGCGGGGCTGACCGAGGTGAACAGACCCAGCAGGGCGAAGCCGGCGAAGGCGGCGATCCCCGCCGGGACGAACACCCCGCGGACCTCCGCCGGCAGGGAGGGCCGCTGCGGACGGGCGGTGCGCAGCGGGCGGGCCCCGGCGACCGTCTCCGGCAGGAACCAGGTCACCGTGAACGACGCGGCGACCAGCACGAGGTGGACGACGAACGGCAGGACGAGGGGATCGGGAGCGTACTCGGAGAGCAGCCCCGACATCAGCGGCCCGCAGCCCAGGCCGCCCATGTTGGCGGCGGTCGCGACGAAGCCGGCGCGGGCCCGGCGCGCGGGCGGGGCGAGCTCCAGTACGTACGCGGTGGCGGTGCCGGTGAACAGGCCTGCCGACAGGCCGGACAACAGCCGGCCCAGGCAGAGCAGCGGCAGGCCCCCCTCGGCGAGGAAGGCGACGGCGCTGCAGGCCGCGAGTGCCAGCCCGCAGAGCAGGACGGGCCGGCGTCCGACGGAGTCGGAGACGTTGCCGACGAGCAGCAGGACGCCGATGACTCCGAAGGCGTAGACGGCGAACACGACCGTCACCATGAGCTCGGAGAAGCCGATCTCCTGCTGGTAGAGCCCGTACAGCGGGGTGGGCAGGGTGGTGCCCGCCATGCAGACGGCGAAGGCGGCGGCGGCTCCGAGGTAGCCCGACCGGCCGGCGGCAGTCCGACCGGCCCGACGATCAGTCATCCGCCCACGGTAGGCGCCCGGCGCCGCCGGGCCGGGGCCCGGCAGGGTCGTGCTGCGCCGGATGGCCGTCATCCGCCACCTGAGGAGCGCTCCCAGCCGGCGCGGCACCACGGCACGAGCACCGCCGGCGGCCGGCCGGCAACGTGCGCCGGGCACCGGACGGCGTGGGTCCGGGCGGGGAGCGGTCGGTGGTGCACCCGACACGCCGCCGACCGGCGGAACACGGCCCGACACTCCGGGGGCGCGCCTACTGTCGCCCTCGCCCATCCAGGGATATTTGCTGACAGAAGCGGAGAACCTCCATGAAGCGTCGCACCACGTGGTTGCCGGTCCTGCTCGCCGCCGTCGGAATCGCCGTCGTGCCGACCGTCGCCAGCGCAGACGTCGTCTCCGGCGGCAACCACGGGACGGTGATCGTCGGCAACGACAATCAGGTCGCCGGCTACGACGTCATCAACGCCGGAAACGATGCCACCGTCGGCTCCTACAACGGTTCGGGGGCCGTGGCGGGCGGCGCCTTGGATGCCGCCCAGGCCGCGGGAGGCAACTACGGCACGGTCATCGTCGGCGACGGCAACCAGGTCGCCGGGGACGACATCATCAACGCCGGAAACGACGCCACCGTCGGCTCCTACAACGGCGCCTCCGGCACGGCGGCGATGACCACCGACGCGCTGCGTCCGAGCGCGGCCTGAGACACGGGCCGCCGCGGCGGGGTGACGGCGCTCCGCCGCGGCGCCCGGACGGTGCGGGCCTCCGGCCGCCGCCGGCGGGCCCGCCCCGGCTCCCGGGCCGGCACCTGCATCCCCGGAGCCCCGCCGCACCCGCACCGGTCCCGGCGGCACCGGCCGCCCCCTGCCACGGGAGGTGCCCGACCGGGTCGCCTCCCACCTCAGTGCGTTCGTCGCCCGTCTCGAGGAGGACCCCTGCCATGACCACCGTTGCCGCCTACGCCGCGCCCGCCGCGAAGGCCCCGCTGGAGCGGACGACCATCGAGCGTCGCGCGGTCGGGGAGCACGACGTACTGATCGACATCGCGTTCGTCGGCATCTGCCACTCCGACATCCACCAGGCCCGCGCGGGCTGGGGCGAGGCCATCTTCCCGATGGTGCCCGGCCACGAGATCGCGGGCGTCGTCTCCGAGGCCGGCCCCGGCGTGACGAAGTTCAGGGCCGGCGACCGGGTGGGCGTCGGCTGCATGGTCGAGACCTGCCGCGAGTGCGACAACTGCAGGGCGGGCCTGGAGCAGTACTGCGCCAAGGGCCCGGTCTGGACGTACAACGCCGTCGGCAAGGACGGGCGGCCCACCTACGGCGGCTACTCGCAGAAGGTCGTCGTCGACGAGAACTACGTCGTGCACATCCCGGACGGCCTCTCCCTGGACGTGGCCGCCCCGCTGATGTGCGCCGGCATCACCACCTACTCGCCGCTGCGGCACTGGAAGGCCGGCCCCGGTAAGAAGGTCGCGATCGTCGGCCTCGGCGGTCTCGGCCACGTCGGGGTGAAGATCGCCCACGCGCTCGGTGCCGAGGTCACCGTCCTGTCGCAGTCCCTGCGCAAGAAGGACGACGGCCTGAGGCTGGGCGCCGACCACTACCACGCCACCAGTGACCCGAAGACCTTCGAGGAGCTGGCAGGCAGGTTCGACATCATCCTCAACACCGTCTCCGCCCCGCTCGACTTCGCCGCCTACATGTCGTTGCTGGGCACGGACGGGACCATGGTGAACCTCGGACTCCCGGAGGAGCCGGTGCAGATCGAGCTCCAGGCGATGTCCGGCAACCGCCGCAGCATGAGCAGCTCGGGCATCGGCGGCATCGCCGAGACCCAGGAGATGCTGGACTTCTGCGCCGAGCACGGGGTGGGCGCCGAGATCGAGCTGATCCGTGCGGACGAGATCAACGGCGCCTACGAGCGGGTTCGCGCGAGCGACGTGCGCTACCGCTTCGTCATCGACACGGCCACCATCTGACGGCGAGCCCGAGGGCACGTCACCGGGAGTTGGGGAGCCCGCCGGCCGCAGCGACCCGGTACGGGCGGCGGCGGAGACGCCGACAGCCGACGATCCGCCCCGGCCGGGCCGGAGCGGATCGGATGGGGCGGATCGGAAGGTCGGATCGGTGGGGTGCGGGGCGCCGGAACCTCCCAGCCCCGGCACGCCGGGCGGTCGGCCGGGTGCGGGACCCGGCCGACTCCCACGCCTGCGGCCCTACACGGAGGCCCGGTCGCCCGCCGTGGTCGGCCGGGCGGCCGGTGCCTGCCGGCCCCGGTCGTCGGCGTCGAGGAAGTGCAGGATCTCATCGACGCTCTGCTTGGCGTCCCCGAAGAGCATCCCGCTGTTCTCGCGGAAGAACAGCGGGTTCTGGACCCCCGCGTAACCGGAGGCCATGGACCGCTTGAACACGATCACCTGCTCCGCCTCCCACACCCGCAGCACCGGCATGCCGGCGATGGGGCTGGAAGGGTCGTCGGTGGCGGCCGGGTTGACGGTGTCGTTGGCACCGATGACGAGAACGACGGAGGTGTCGGCGAAGTCGTCGTTGATCTCGTCCATCTCCAGGACGATGTCGTAGGGCACCTTCGCCTCGGCGAGCAGCACGTTCATGTGACCGGGCAGGCGTCCGGCGACGGGGTGGATGCCGAAGCGGACGTCGACGCCGCGCTCGCGCAGCCGTCGGGTGAGCTCGGCGACCGGGTGCTGCGCCTGCGCCACCGCCATGCCGTAGCCGGGGGTGATGACGACGGACCGGGCCTGTGCGAGCTGACGTGCCGCCTCCTCGGCGCGGATCTCGCGGTGCTCACCCTGCTCCTCCTCCCCGCCGGAGGGGGCTTCGATGCCGAAGCCGCCGGCGATGACGGAGAGGAACGAGCGGTTCATCGCCTTGCACATGATGAAGGACAGGTAAGCACCCGAGGAGCCGACCAATGCGCCGGTGACGATGAGCAGGTTGTTGTCGAGCAGGAACCCGGCGGCCGCCGCGGCCCAGCCGGAGTAGCTGTTGAGCATGGAGACGACGACGGGCATGTCGCCGCCGCCGATCGAGGCGACCAGGTGCCAGCCCAGCGCGAGGGCGAGCACGGTGACCGCGATCATCAGGCCGAGGCCGGGGCTGACGGTGAACCAGACCGTCAGCGCCACGAACGCGGCGAGCGCGCCCAGGTTCAGCCCGTTCTTGCCGGGCAGCACCAGCGGACGCGAGGCGATCCGGGCGGACAGCTTGAGGAAGGCGACGATCGAGCCGGTGAAGGTGACCGCTCCGATGAAGATGCCGATGAACACCTCGGCGTGGTGGATGCCCAGCAGGTCGGCCGGGACGGCGTCCTGTGCCGAGCCCTGCGACTCGACCTCCAGGTAGCTGTTCCAGCCGACCAGCACCGCGGCCAGGCCGACGAAGCTGTGCAGGACGGCGATGAGCTCCGGCATCTGCGTCATCTCGACCTGTCGTGCCCGCCACAGGCCGATCGCGCCGCCCAGCACCATCGCGACGACGATCAGGGCGACCGCGCCCGCGGTGATGCTCCGGGACGCCACCACGACGGTGGCGACCAGGGCGAGGGCCATGCCGGCGATGCCGTAGGCGACGCCGGCGCGGGAGGTGCGGTGCTGGGACAGCCCCGCCAGACTGAGGATGAACAGCAGGGCGGCGACCAGGTCCGCGGCGTGGGCGGCCGTCGTGGAAGTCATCGGGCTCAGCGCCTTTCGGGGGACGTCGAGAACATGCTCAGCATGCGACGGGTGACGGCGAAGCCGCCGAAGATGTTCACGCTCGTCAGCAGGATCGCCACGAAGGAGAGCACGGTGACGAGCGTGCTCCGGTGCCCGATCTGCAGCAGGGCGCCGATCACCACGATCCCTGAGATCGCATTGGTCACCGACATCAGCGGGGTGTGCAGGGCGTGGTGGACCTTGCCGATGACGTAGTAGCCGATGACCACTGCGAGCGCGAACACCGTGAAGTTCTGGGCGAGTTGTGCGGGGGCGAAGGCGACCAGCGCGAACAGCGCCAGCATGCCGACGCCGATCAGGCCGAAGCGGGCCGCCGTGGTGAGCCGGGGCGGCTTCGGCTCGACGACCGCGGGAGCGGCGGCGGGCTGCGCGGCGGGAGCGGCCGAGACGGCGACCGGCGGCGGCGGCCAGGTGATCTCGCCGTCCCGGACCACGGTCACCGCGCGCTGGACGACGTCGTCGAAGTCGACGACCAGCTGCCCGTCCTTGCCGGGCGTCAGCAGCTTGAGCAGGTTGACCAGGTTGGTGCCGAACAGCTGTGACGCCTGCGCGGGCAGGCGGGACGCGAGATCGGTGAAGCCGATGATGGTGACGCCGTTGCCGGTGACCACCGTGCGGCCCGCGACGGTGCCCTCGACGTTGCCGCCCTGGACGGCCGCCATGTCGACGATGACGCTGCCGGGCTTCATCGCCGCCACGTCCGCAGCGGTGAGCAGGCGCGGGGCGGGCCGCCCGGGGATCAGCGCGGTGGTGACGATGATGTCCACGTCCTTGGCCTGCTCGTGGTAGAGCTCGGCCGCGGCACGGTCGTAGTCGGCGGACGTCGCCTTGGCGTAGCCGTCGGTGCCGGCCTCCTGGGCGACGTTCACGGCGAGGTACTCACCGCGCAACGACCGTACCTGGTCGGCGACTTCAGGCCGGGGGTCGGTCGCCCGGACGATCGCCCCCAGGCTGGAGGCGGCGCCGATGGCGGCGAGCCCGGCCACGCCGGCACCGGCCACGAGCACCTTCGCCGGAGGGACCTTGCCCGCGGCCGTCACCTGCCCGGTGAAGAAGCGGCCGAACACGTGCGCCGCCTCGATCACGGCACGGTACCCGGCGATGTTCGCCATCGAACTGAGCACGTCCATCGACTGCGCACGCGAGATCCGTGGCACCGCGTCCAGCGCCAGGGCGGTGACCGGGCGCGACGCGAGCGCCTCCAGCAGTTCGGGCCGCTGCGCCGGAGCGAGCAGACCGACCAGGGTCGAGCCGTCACGCAACCGGGCGATCTCCCCGGTCGACGGGGCGTTGACCTTCAGGACGATGTCGGCCGCCCAGGCGTCCCCGATGTGCGCGCCCGACTCGGCGTAGGCCTCGTCGGTGAAGCCGGAGGCCGCGCCCGCCTCGGACTCGACGACGACCTCGTAGCCGAGCGCGAGCAGCGCGCGCACCGTCGACGGTGTCGCGGCGACGCGGGTCTCCCCGGTGGCCGACTCGGCGACCACACCGATGCGCCGCGGGGGGTGGTGCGCGGTGTCCTGTGCAGATATCACCTGACTTCTCCCAGGAGGCTCCGGCCTTCAGGCCGGGGAGATGTGGGTCCCCCCGCCCGGAGGGTGGGGGAGGGTCCTTGGCTCGGGGCCGCGTAGCGGCGGAGCGCTTTGCTCATCTGCTGTGACCTGTGCTTTCTTCCATTGTCAGTGGGTGGCTGTAGGTTGCCCGACATGACGGTGCGACAGGTTGTGGAGGACACCGGGCATGCCCGGTACACCTACGGCCCGCCAGTCGATGGCGTGGCTCCGCGAGGGCGCTTCGGTGCCGCAGCAGCAGGTCATCCGGGACTTCGCCAAGTCCCGTGCGAAGGCGCTCAAGGACATCAAGGCGAAGGTTCCGGTGCGCCGGCGGGCCGGGATGCCCCGCGTCAAGCGAGAGCGTGAGGCACTGCCCACGCTGAACCACACCACGCGCGGGTTCCGGCTGAAGGACGGCCGTCTGCACCTGGCCGGCGGCATCGTGCTGACGGTGGTGTGGTCGCGTGACCTGCCGCCCGCTCCGTCGTCGGTGCGGGTGTACCGGGACGGCCTCGGTCACTGGTACTGCTCGTTCGTCGTCGTCGCCGAGACGCAGCCGCTTCCGGTCACCGGCCGCGTGATTGGTGTCGACTGGGGTGTGAAGGAGACCGCGACCACCACCAGTGACGCCCACGACCTCCCCCACGCAGAGCACGGCAGGATCGCGGCGCAGCGTCTTGCCCGCTACCAGCGGATGATGGCGCGTCGACGGACCCCGAAGAACAAGCCGGACACCAAGGGGTACAGGAAGGCCCGCGAACAGGCCGCGAGGGTGTCCAGGAAGATCGCCCGGCAGCGGCAGGACACCGGCCGCAAGTGGGCGAAGTCCGTGGTGCGGGACCACGACCACATCGCGGTGGAGGACTTCCGGCCGACGTTCCTTGCCGGGACCACGATGGCCCGCAAGGCGGCCGATGCGGCGATCGGTGCGACCAAGGCCGCGCTGATCGAGATGGCCCGTAAGCACGGGCGCACCGTGCACCTTGTCCACACCGCGCACACCACGATGGACTGCGCGCCCTGCGGAGCGAGAGCCAAGCACGCACTTCCCCTTTCCGAAAGGACCTACACGTGCACCGCGTGCGGAGTCTCGTCCCCACGGGACAAGAACTCCGCCCGCGTGATGCTCGTCCGGGCTGGTCTCAACCCGGCTGGTGCTGATCTTGTAAGCCCTGCCACCTGCTAGGTGCCAGGCGAAGTGAGCCAGGAATCCCCGCGCTTCAGCGCCGGGAGGATGTCAATCGTGCCTCTCTCGTCGGAGGAGTTGTTGACGGTGGGATCTGCGTCCAAGGGGGAGTGTCCTCCCCTTGGACGCAGGAACCTACCTGCCCCGACCCGGTGGGGGGGACGGGGCGAGGCCGTGACATGCTTCACCTGTTCGCGGCCTGTCGGAAGAGCCGGGTCACGTGCCGGGCGTTGCAGCGGCCGCGGATTGACCTGCCAGGGACCACTCGGGGGCGCACGCCGTGGGGGAGCGAGCACGGCTCCCGGCGGACGACTGTCGCCAGGAGGGCAAAGGTCAGGCGGGGGCCGGGACTTCAGCCGACCGACCGCCTCACCACGCGAGCCTCACCCGGCCGGCCGGCCGGCCGGCCGAGCCCGCCGGACGGTCAGCATGTCCTGGGTGTGGCCGATGACGAACGAGCCGTCCGGCCGGGCGAAGTGACGCCGGACGTAGGCGGTCAGCTCGGTGCGGTCCGGCCGCGGCTCCATGGCGGCCAAGTCGGCCACGTTCACCATGAACTCGGCGACGTCCACCGCCTCCTCCGGGCGGTCGGCCCGGTAGCGGAGGTCGAGCGTCTCCAGCGTGTACTCGTGGGCCGGCTCCCGCTCGCGCAGGCGGTCGGCCAGCGGCCGCAGGTCGTAACGGACTCCGGTGAAGTGCTCGGCCATCCGCATGCACGGGCTGTCCGGGTTCTGGAGCATCACCACCAGGGTGCCGCCGGGCACCGTCCAACCGAGGACCGTGCCGACCGTGCGCAGCCAGTCCTCCTCCGGCACGTAGTAGAGCACGTGCGAAAGGTGGACCAGGTCCGCCGGCCCGGGCGGCTGCGCCTCGTCGATCGGCTCCGGCAGGACCAGGGCGTCGGGACAGGCCAGGCGCAGCCTTTCGCGCATCGCGGCACTGGGCTCGACGGCCACCGTCCGTTCGAAGAACCGCCCCAAGGTGTGCGGTGGTCCGGCCCTCGCCCGCGCCCACGTCCAGCAACACCCGGCGGTGCTCCAGCCCGGCGACGACCTGGTCCAGCCGGGCGTGGGTACGGAGCTTCTCGCCGGTGCCGGCGAGGAACAGCTCGAAGGCACGACGGTAGGCGGCGCCGGAGACGTCCAGCACCCGGACGGGCCCCGGCTCCGCAGTCCCTGCCTCCATCCGGAAACCCCTTTCGACGGTGCGCCGCGTCCGGTCCATTGCACCGGGAACCGGCGGGTACGGAGCGCAGGGACGTTCCTGCCCGCGTGTCGCGGACCGGGCGGACCCCGTCGGCGACGCCGCCGCGTGGGGTGCGGCGGCGCGCCGGACGGGCGAGGCCGGGCTGTCGGGGGGCCGGGAGCTCAGGTGGTGATGCCGCAGTACTGCTGCTGCTTGCCGATCACCCGGAACATGCAGTCGGCGGTCTCCACCAGCCGCAGCACGGCCTCGCGGTTGCGGCTGGTCTCCCGTCCGATCACCTCGTCCGGCGGGTAGAAGCCGCTGCTGCCGTTCGGGCCCGGATACATCTCGAAGGTGTAGGCGAAGATCCGCTGCGCGCCCCACAGCCAATCGTCGATCGCGCCGTCGGTGATGTAGAGGTCGCTGGACTGTTCGGGCGTGTAGCCGTTGGTGCCGGCCATGCTCCGGCCGAGGGTGGCGAAGGTGTTGGCCTCGTCGGCGGTCATCCCGGTGGCCGTGTCCGCGGTGGTCCAGCCGAACGGCCAGAGCACCAGCTCGCTGTAGGTGTGGAAGTCGATGGCCGCGGTGATCTGCTGCTTGCCGCCCACCACCCGGGAGCGGACGAAGTCGGCGACCACCTTGGTCTCCTTGGCGGACTCGGGCGCGGCGCCCCGGTAGGTCTCGCTGGAGGTGGAGCCGGAGGAGCCGCCGCAGCAGCCCCACTTGTAGTCCCAGTTGCGGTTCAGGTCGGTGCCGACGTTGCGGCTGCCGGCGTTGGGCTGGCGGTCCTTGCGCCAGCTGCGGTAGCGGCCGGTGGCGATGTCGTACTCGCCGCCGTCCGGGTTGAGGTCGGGGATCACCCAGATCTCGCGGCTGTTGACGGCGTCGGCGATCCGGCTGTCGGTGGCGAACTTGTCGCCGAACTCGTGCAGCAGGTAGAGCGCCATCTCGACGGTGAGGTGCTCGCGCGCGTGCTGGTGGGCGGTGAACAGCACCTCGGGCTCGTTCTCGTCGGTGCCGACGTTGTCGCTGATCTTGACGGCGACGATCGGGCGGCCCTCGTAGGAGGTGCCGATCACGCGCTTGCTCATGATGTCGGGGTGCGCGGCGACGACGGCGTCGATGTCGGCGGCGGCCTCGGCGTAGTTGTGGTACCCGGAGTCGGCGGGCGGGAAGTCGTACAGGCCTGCGGCCGTGCTCTCCCGGCTGTCCTCGACGCCGTACCGGGGCCCCGGCAGCGCGGTGGGGGACCAGCCGAGCGCGCGCAGGCGGGCGAGTTCGGCGGGCGTGGCGGTGACCACCACCGAGTCGGGCCGGACGGCGTCGACGGAGGCGCCGGTGGCGGCGACGGCGCTGCGTTCGGCGACCGTGCGGGGGCCGTCGAGGAGGTACTGACGGGCGGTGTCGCCCGCGGCTTCGGCCGCGGCGACGGTGTCGCCGGCGACCGGCTGGGCGGCGACCCGCGTGGTGAGCGGCGAGGCGAGTGCGAGGGCCAGCAGCACGGCGGTGACCGCGGCGGGCTTCCCTCGGCGGGGCAGTCGCATGACTGTCCTCCTGTGGGGGGGTCCGTAGGGACGGAGCAGGGGAGGAACTGCGGCGCGCGCCAGCATGATGGTCCGTCAGTGTCATGAGTTCGTCAAGACGGCGGTGTCCGTCCGGCACGGCCTGGAGTTCACCGGCGAGGAGCTGCCCGACTTCCTGCCCGCCGTGCTGGAGTTCACGGCCGCCACCGGCTCGGATGCGCTGCTGCGCGAGCACCGACCCGCCCTGGGGCTCCTGCGGCTCGCCCTCACCGAGCACGGCACCCCGTACGCCCGGGTGCTGGAGGCCGTGTGCGCCACGCTGCCCGGACCGTCCCCGAAGGACCGGGCTGCTGCCCAGGCCCTCGCCCGTGGCGGCCCGCCGCGTGAGCAGGTCGGTCTGGACACCCAGCCGCCCTACGGCCACTTGGGCCTGCTCCCCGTCCTGGTAGTGGAGTCCGTCCGGCCCATGGGTACCTTCCGCCCGTGGGGTCTGTCCCGCCCGTGGGGTGTGTTCCGCCCGTCGCGACCGGAGACCGCCGATGAGCACCTTCCTCTGGGGCGCCCTGCCGTACCCCGCGGGCGCGCTTCTGGTGTTTGGCCTGGTCTGGCGTTACCGCTACGACAGGTTCGGGTGGACCAACGCGCTCGTCCGAGGTGTACGAGTCCCGGCTGCTGAACATCGCCTCGCCGATGTTCCACTACGGCATCCTCTTCGTCCTCGCGGGCCATCTCATGGGCCTGTTCGTCCCCGCGTCGTGGACCGACGCGATCGGACTCGACGAGCACGCGTGCCACCTGCTCTCGCTCTTCGCCGACTGCGCGGCCGGGTTCCTGGCGGTGGCCGGGATCCTGGTGCTGCTGTACCGCCGCCGCACCAACGCGGCCGATGACGGCCGGGCGGACGGTGGCGAAGGTGGAGAATCAGGCGAGCGTGACCGGCCCGCGGGGGTGCCGGCGGCCGGGCGCACGGCGGTGCGCGATAGCGTCGCGGATGTCGTCCGTGCCGTCGGGGCCGGCTGTCCGTGCCGTTCGGCCGGTCCCGTCCGGCTGTCCGTCCGGTCCGGACCGGCTGTCCCGTCCCGTCCTGTAGGAGGCCCCCGTGCCGCAGATCCTGATCGACCACTCGCCGGAACTCGACTTCGACCAGGCGGGCCTCGCCGCGGAGGTCCACCAGCTCATCACCGAGGTGATCGACACCAAGGTGGCGGACTGCAAGACCCTGTTCCGCCCGGCCGCGCGGTACGCGGTCGGCGACGGGAGCACCGGTGAGGCCCTGGTGCTGGCGCAGATCAAGATCCTGGCCGGCCGCACCACCGAGCAGCGGGCCGAACTGACCGCCCGGGTGCTCACGGTCCTCCAGGCCCGCATCGCCGTTCCGGCGGCGATCTGTGTCGAGGTCGCCGAACTCGACCGCGACACCTACCGCTTCGTCCACCACCTTGGCCGGTAACCGGCCCTGACGCCTCCACCGGTGGCCGGGCCGTCGCGCGGGGCGTGACCCAGGGCCCTACGGCGGTGCCGGCCCTTCCGGCACGGGCCCTTCGGCACCGCGCACGCGGGAGCGCGCGGCGAGCGCGATGCGCAGCGGCGGGCCGGCGGCGACCTCCAGCCAGATCAGGCCGTCCTCGTCCGCACCCTCGCCGGCCGGGGCACGGGTGCGCGCGGCCCGCCTGCGGGGCCCTGCGACGATGGGCCGTCGACATACCGAGCGGGGGTCCCATGGAGCTACGACAGCTGCGCTGCTTCGTCGCCGTCGCCGAGGAGCTGCACTTCGGCCGGGCGGCCGAGCGGCTGCTGCTGGGCCAGCCCGCGGTGAGCCAGCAGGTGCGGCGCCTGGAGCGGGAGTTGAAGGTCGAACTGTTCGACCGGTCGCCCCGGTACGTGCGGCTGACGCCCGCCGGCGAGCGCTTCCTTCCGGCGGCCAGGAACGTGCTGGCGGCCGAGGACGCCGCCCGGGCCGTCGCCGCCGGCCTTGCCTCGCCCGGCACGCTCCGGATCGGAACCGTCACCGGCCTCGGCGAACGCCTCGACGCCATCCTGGACGCGTACCAGCAGCACGCCCCCGGCACCCGCGTCGAGCTGCACTCCGCCCCGGTCGGGGACCGGCTCGCCCGGCTCGCGGACGGGCGGCTGGACGCCGCCTTCGTCCGGGGCGCGATCCCGGATTCCGACCCCGCTCTGCGCTTCCTGCCGGTCTGGCAGGACGAGTTGGTCCTCGCCCTGCCCGCGCGGCACCCGCAGGCCGTGCACCCCGTGATCGATCTGTCCGAGCTCGCCGAGCTGCCACTGCGGCTCACCGAGCGGTCGAACCATCCCGCCCTGGTCGACCTCGTCATGTCCGCCTGCCAGGAGGCCGGCTTCCGCCCCGTCCTCGGTCCGTCCACCGGCTCCCTCCAGGACACCCTGGCCGCCATCGGCACGGGGGCGCCGATGTGGACGGTGGTCTACGCCGCGAACGCGCGGACGGCGAGCACCCGCCGGATCGTCTTCCGTTCGCCCCGCAGACCGCTGGCGCTGCCGACGGCGCTCGCCGTGCGCCGCGCCGACCCGGTCCCGCGGCTGCTCCTGGACGCCTGCCGGACCGAGCCCGTGAGCTGGGACGATCAGGATTCGTGATCGCTGCCAGCCGAAATCGGGTCTGGGTGCGCGGCCCGCGATCCGGTGGACTGGTTCACAGCGGGAGGAATCCCGCAGGAGAAGTCCCAACCGAGGACCGAGGAGCCGAAGATGCCCGTCGTCACCATCCAGCAGGGCCCGCGCAAGGTCGAGCAGAAGCGCGAGCTGGTCAAGAAGATCACCGAGGCGTTCGTGGAGGCCCTGGAGGTCCCGGCGGAGAGCGTCTACGTCTGGATCCAGGAATACCAGGGCGAGGACTGGGCCCACGCCGGCAAGCTCACCGCCGACAAGTAGGCGCGGCGGCGCTTCGGCGCCGCGCCGCCGCGCCTTTCCCGGGTCGCCGTCCGCCCCGGGGGTGCGACCTCTCCTCCTCCCCTGAGCAGGCGCAGGGGAGGGGGCGCGCCTTGAGCAGGCGCAGGGGAGAGGGGCGGCCGCCGCTGCACGACCCGCCCCCCGTACCCCGCCCCTTCGCCCACACCGCCGGTGGGACGCCACGGCCCTTCGACGCCCGTAATGATGCCCGCCGTCGCGAAGTGGCCCCCCACCGCTGCGGAGTGACCACCGCCGCCGCGAAGTGGCCAGCCGCTGCCGCGGAGTGACCACCCGCCGCCCCATTCCGAGGAGTCTCGATGACCGACACCCCGACCAGCCCCGCCCCCGGCACCGTCCTGGTGCTGGTGGACCTCCAGCAGTGGATCGTCAACCGCCCCTCCACGCCGCTGGCCGGCGCGGCCGTGGTCCGCTCCGCCGCCCGGCTGAAGGCGGCCTTCGAAGCCGCCGGACTGCCGGTGATCCTGGTCCGTCACGCCCGGACGGACGGCAGCGACGGCGGCCCTGACTCCCACTTCAACCGCTTCGCCTCCGAGGTGGACACCCGCCCCGGCAACGAGGTGGTCACCAAGTACGGCATCGACGCCTTCGCCGGCACCGACCTCGCCGACCGGCTGCGCCGCCTCGGTGCCACGTCCCTCGTTGTCGCGGGCATCGCCACCGAGTACGGCGTCGGCGAGACCGTCCGCACCGCCGCGGCCCTCGGCCACCCCACCACCGTCGTCGAGGACGCCGTCACCGCCCTCTCCGCCGCCGGCCACGCCGCCGCCCTGCAGGCGTTCCGCGCCCTGGGCGTCACTGTCACCGGCGCCGATGCCCTCCTCGCCGGCGGGGTCACGGGCGGGGCCACCGGGCCTACCCGCCGGTAATCAGTTCCGCCGGATCTCTGGACAGCGGGGCGGGGGTGGTCCACGATTCACCACCATGATCCCTGCCCCGGTCCCGCGGGACTCCGTGCGCACCGCGCTCCTCGACGCCGTCCTCGGCGCGGCCGAGGACATCGCGGCGCTGCTCCGCCACCGCCCCGACACCGACCGCCCGATCCCCGGCGCGCAGTGGACCGTGGGCGAGGCGGCGGCCCATCTCGCCCTCGCCAACGAGCTGATGGCCGCTCTGGCCGCCGGCGAGCAGCGGACCTACGGGGATGGGACACCGGACAGCCTGGCCGCGGCCAACGAGGCCTCCCTGACCGCCTTCCCCGAGCGTGACGCCACGGTCCTCGCCGAGGAGATCGTCCGGCACGCCCGCGCCTTCACCGAGGCCTGCGCGGACCGGCCGGCGTCGGCCCCGGTCCTCACCCCGCTCGGACCGATGGACCTCGCCACGCTGGCCTCGTACCTGCTCACGCACATGCTCGGCCACGGGTACGACCTGGCCGTCGCGCTGCGCCGCCCGCACATGGTCGACCGCCACCGGGTGGCACTGACCGTGCCGTTCCTGATGACCGCCATGCCCCGGGTCGTCGACGGCCGATCCGCCGCCGGTCACACCGCCTGCTACGACCTGCGGATACGGGGCGGCGCCCGCTTCACGGTGACCTTCCTCGACGGCGCCGCCGAGGTCTCTCCCGGGCCCGCGGCCCGGCCCGACTGCACGATCCTCACCGAGCCGGTGACCTTCCTGCTGCTCGCCCTCGGCCGGTGCGACCCGTTCGCCGTTCTGGCCCGCGGCAAGGTCCTCGCCTGGGGCCGCAAGCCCTGGCTCGCCCTGCGGTTCCCGCTGCTGTTCAAGGCCCCCTGAAGCCTCCCGCGGACGGGGGAGCCCCGTCCGCGTCGGAGCCGTGGGATGCCGCGGCGCCGGGCTACTCTCGCCCTGTCACCAACCGGCCGGTCGCGAGGGGAGACGGCACCGATCAACCGCGAGCGACTCATCAGAACGCTGACGTTCTGGCTGCGCCCGGCCTTCGCGCTGCGCGTCGTCAACCGCTTCCAGAAGGTCGTGGGCTTCGACCGGTCGATGGCGCTGGCCTCCAGCGCCCTGACGGCACTCATCCCGCTGGCGATCCTCTGCAGCTCCGTCCTGACCCGTCTGAGCGACAAGGACGTCGCGAACCGCATCATCGACCGCTACGGCCTCACCGGAGGCGGGGCCGAGGCGGTCGACGAGGTCTTCGCCTCCGCCACCGGCGCGAGCGCGAGCGCGAGTATTTTGGGGACGGCGTTCCTGGTGGTCTCGGTCCTGAGCTTCACACGGGCGATGCAGCGGATGTTCGAGCAGACCTGGGAGTTGCGGCCCCTCAGCGTGCGCAACACACCGAACGGCCTGCGGTGGGCGCTGACCCTGCCGGTGTACGCCGCGGCCGTTTCGTGGCTGCACGCCGTTCTCGGCCACGGACGTCTGGAGCTGGTGGCATCCCTGGCCGAGGTGCCGCTCACGGCGGCCTTCGCCGTCTGGAGCGGCCGGGTGCTCTCCGCCGGGCGGATCGCCCCGAAGGACCTCCTCCCGTTCGGTGTCATCGCCGCCCTCCTCCTGGCGGCCTGTTCGGTGGGGGCGACCTTCTACCTGCCGCGCCTCTTCAGCTCCTACGCCACGCGGTACGGCGCGGTGGGTGCCGTCTTCGCGATTCTCTCCTGCCTGTTCTGCGCCATGGTCGTCGTGGTCGGGTCCGCGGCGCTCGGGCGGGAGGTGTGCGATGAACTCGACCGCATCGGCCGGGGCGAGCGACCGCCGGACGACGAGGTCCGCCGGGAGTGGGACCACGTTCTCGGCCAGATGAGACTGCGGTGGCGCACCACCCGCCAGCAGATCTCCCGCCGCCGGCGGCACAGGCGGCGCAGAGGACCCGGCCGACCCTGACGGCCCTCACCGGGCCCTCACTAGGCCCTCACGACTCTCACACGAGGGACCACCGGTTCGGTTCGGTCCGGCCGCCTTTCACCGGGTCACCTCTCGGGAGCGGGCCCGGGCGTCACGGCGACGCGGTGGCCGAGCCGGGCGTGGCCGGTGCGGGGGCGGACGAGGACCCGGACGGCCCGGTCGGCGTCGAGGCCGTGGGAGAGGCCGTGGGAGAGGCGGAGGTGGAGGCCGAAGCGGGTTTCGGTGCGACCTGGAGGCCGATGACGTGCCCGTCGGCGGTGAGGAAGTACTGGAGTCCGGCGTAGCCCGGTGTCACCAGGATCCCCTGGGTCATCTTCGGCAGCTGGCTCGACCGGGCCAGCTCGGTGCCGGTGCGGGCATCGCGCCACACCACCTGTTCCGTGTCGTACGCCTTGAGGCCCTGGAAGAACTTCACCGGGATGTCGGTCCCGATCAGGACCCGCTGGTCCTTCGGGCCGAGCAGGGTCGTGAAGCTGAGCGTCGTCTGGTCCTGGGTCCATGTCACCGACAGGGTGCCGTTCGACAGGTCGAGCCCGGCCAGCTTCCCCGCTCCCGCGTCCATCGCGTAGACGCGGTTGTTCTCCGGGTCGACCGAGACCATCGACGGAATGAAGCTCTGCTTGGCGCCGCTGCTCGCGAACGGCTGGACGCTCGCCACGTCGGTCGAGTCCGCCTGGGACACCGCGACGACGCTCATGGGGGTCGAGGTCGGCTTCCCGCCGTTGGTCATGGCGACGACGTGGTCGTTGATGACCGCCATCGCCGACGCCGCCGTCTGCCCGTTCTGGAGGTAGGAGACCGGCCCCCAGCCGGGGTCGCGGGCGAGGGCGCCGTTCTGGTAGGTGTACCGGTAGAGCTTGCTCGTGCCGGGCAGGTAGATCGCCTGGCTCCCGTTGAAGGTCGTCGTGGTGAGCCGGCCGCCCATCATCTCGGGCAGCGTCACCTGGGAGACGACCTGCAGGGTCTTCGGATCGATCGCCACCATGATCGAGGGTGCCGTCGCCGTCGGGTCGGGGCAGTCGAGGAAGGCGCTGAACCCCTGCTCGGTGCAGCCGGGCTGCCGGTTCACGGTCTTGGCCACGATCGTGCCGTCGGGGAACGCGTCGTAGCCGTTGTAGGCCGTGTCGCGCGGGGCCGACTGTCCGGTGGGCAGCGTGGTCCGGGCCAGGACGTTCCCGGTCGTCGGGTCGATCCTGGCGATGTGATAGCCGTAGATCACGACCAGGCTGCCGTCCGCGAGGGTGTTGAGGACACCCGGGTAGTCCCACTCGTCGGTCGCGTCGGTGTTGATGAGCACCCGCCGCCAGACCTCGTTGAAGGTGCCGGGCTCCACCCGTGAGACGAACGAGCCGGACGCGGCCGGGTTGTCGCCGTAGCCACCGCCGTAGACGTAGAGCTCGTCCGGTCCGCGGTCCACGATGTTGTACGGCGTGGTGTAGACCTGGTTCGAACTGTGCGCGAAGACCTGGTTGTTCGACGGGCCGCCCTCGAAGTGCGCGCACGCGTAGCGGTGCGTCCGGTTCGAGTCGTGCACCTCGAAGGCGGCGATGGTCGGGTACCACGGAGCGTTTCCCTCCGCGGCGGCACAGGCCTGCTCGTCGGGGATGAGCGCGGGGTCGCCGACCAGCGGGCCGTTGGCGGCCACCTCGTCGGCGGGCGGCGAGGAGCTCGCCCGCGGGCTGGGGGTGCTCTCGGCGGAGTCCACGCCGGAGCAGCCGGAGAGCCCGATGACCAGGCCCATCACGGCGGCCGTCAGCCGGAGAACGGGCAACCGGATCATCGGCGGCTCCTCGACTCGGTTGGGGCGCCGGTGCTCGGCCGGCCCCGACGCTTTGATCGACCGACAGAGTGTCAGTGCCGCCACGACCGCCCCGGGCTGACGCGCCGCCCGGCCCGGCCGGTCACCCAGCTGGGCGGTTCCGCCGATGGTGAGCAATCGGTCGCCGCACACCCGTCGCCTACGATCACCACCAGTGCCTGTCGGGTCCGGAGGCAGGCTCGGGCGACCCGAGAGGCGGCGGAGCCTGACCGGCGAACGCAGTCACCTCACCTCCCCGGCCTGCCGGGAGCCGGAGGCGGCGACAGTCCGCCGGGTCCGCGACCAGGTGGTCGGGCCCGATCTCGCGTCCACCGACCTGGACCGGCACCTGACGAACCTCCACGATGCCGAGCTGGACGTGCTCACCGCCCCGCTGGTCAGCCGCTGGGGCCGGCGAGGCCCGGCAGCCCCCTGAGCCGGTGACCCCGCAGCCCGGCACCCGGACAGGCCCGTCCCAGGCGGGCACGTCCGAGCACGGGCGTCCGCCGACCCTGCTGCGCGGGCGGGGGAGCGGGTGCGGTGGGATCGATGCGGTGGGCGACCCGGCGTGGGTCCGTCGGCGCGGGAACAGGCCGGGCGGCGTTCCACCCGCTATCCAGGATGCATGTCGCTTTCGCACCCCAGCAGTCCCCGGCCCGACGGCAGTCCCTCGGAACGGCGTGGTCGGTCGCGTTCCGACGGTGCCGGGCGCGGCGGCCCGGCCCCTGTGCGGTGTGCCCGGGCGGGGTGTGCGGCGGGTGACGGTGTGGCATGCCGGTGAGGCGGCCCAAGCCCCGCCGGCCGGGCCCTGCGGCGGCCGTCGGCGGCGCGGGTCCGGCGCTGCGCCGCCTTTCGGACTACGCGTGGCGGCTGCTCGTCGTCGCGGCGGCGGCGTACCTGGTGCTGATGGTGATGGGGCGGTTCCACCTGATCACGCTGGCCGGCTTCCTGGCCCTGGTGATCACGGCGGTGGTCCGGCCGGTGGTCGATCTGGTGGCCCGTGTCCTTCCCCGTTCGCTCGCCGTGGTGATCGGCCTCGCCGCGGCGATCCTGGTGCCGGCCGGCCTGCTCGCGCTGATCGGCGAGACCGTGGCGGACGACGTGTCGCGCCTGGTCGGGGAGTTCCAGGGTGGTCTGGACCGGCTGGAGAAATGGCTGGAAGGGGCGCCGTTCCATCTCTCGGCGACGTACTTCGACGATCTCCGGCGCAAGATCTCCGACTACGTCTCCGCGCACCGTTCGACGTTGATCAGCACGGCTGTCAGCGGGGCCGGGCGGGTGATCGAGGTCGCGACGGGCGCCGCGCTCGCGCTGTTCATGTCGGTGTTCTTCCTGCACTCCGGGGAGCGGATGTGGCGGTGGACCGCTGCTCAACTGCCGGCTGCCGCGGGAGAGCATCTCGACCGGGGCGGCCGGGCGGCGTGGCGGACCTTCTCCGGTTACACCCGGGGCATCTTCATCGTCGCCGCGAGCAACGCGATCATGGTCGGCATCGCCCTGTTCTTCCTCGGCGTGCCGCTCGTCCTGCCGCTGATCGTGCTGGAGTTCTTCGCGTCCTTCGTCCCCCTGGTCGGCTCACCGGTCGCGATGCTGATCGCCTCCCTGGTGGCGCTGGCGGCCCGCGGCCCGGTGATCGCGATCGTGGTGCTGCTGCTGATTGTGGTGATCGGTCAGATCGAGGGCCACCTGCTCCACCCGCTGGTGATGAGCTGGGCGGTGAGTCTGCACCCGGTGGTGGTCGCGGTCTCGGTGCTCGCCGGCAGCATCGCGGCCGGAGTGATCGGCGCCGTGGTCGCCGTCCCCGCCGTCTCGGTGGCGTGGTCGGTCTACGCGCAGCTGCGCCGTCCGGCGCCGCCGCCGGTGGCCTGACGCTCTCCGGGGCCCGGCTCCCGCCGCCGAGCCCGGGTGCGGCGCGGCTCCCCGCTTCACGACCGTCATGCCGGCGAGGCGAACCTCACTGGCCCACCCGTCCGTCGACGCACTCGCGCAACAGGTCGGCGTGCCCGCAGTGACGGGCGTACTCCTCGACCCTGTGCACCATCAGCTCCCGCACGGCGATGCCGTCCTTGCCCAGACGCTCGCCCGGGTCCGGGTGCCCGGCCAGCGCGGCATCGGTCGCGGCCTGCTCGCGAGCCAGAGCGGAGTACGCAGCGTCCACCTCGGCCTGCTCGGCGACGGCTTCGTCGAAGTCGGCGTCACGCCTGCCGTACAGCTTCGGGAGCGGATCACCGTCGGTGATCCAGTTGCGCCAGTCCCGTTCCACTTCGGCGAGGTGCCGCACCAGGCCGAGCAGCGACATCGTCGACGGCGGAACCGACCGACGGGCCAGTTGCTCCGGATCCAGGCCCTCGCACTTCATCCGCAGGGTCGTCCGGTAGTTCGTCAGGAAGTCCTGCAGCGTCGCCAGCTCGCCGTCCGGACCGGCTCCCTCGCCGGCGCGGGGGTCGTCGCCCGGGTCGGCCCACATGTCGGGGTAGACGGTTGCCTGGCTCCATCGTGCGGGTCGGTCACTCATGCGTTCCATGCTGGTTCGTGAGGGCCCGGGCCCGCCAGTGGATTTCTCGACGGTGATCACTGCCGGATTCCGCCGAGGACGTCCGGGGTGGGGTGGTGCGGCGCGGACGACGGTGCGCCGTTGTGGTCACGCGGAGGTGATGGCCTGCTCCAGCAGGCCGTGAAGGACCTGCTGCTCCTGGGGGGTGAGGCCGGACAGCGGGGAGTCCACGGCGAGGAGTTCGAGGAGGCGTGCGCGCAGCGCGGTGCCCTCGGCGGTGAGGACGAGGTGCTTGGCGCGGCGGTCGGTGGGGTGCGGATGACGCTCGACCAGGCTCTGCTTCTCCAGCTTGTCGACGACGAAGGTGGTGTTGGAGGGCTCGCAGCTCATGCGTTCGGCGAGCTCCCGCATGGTCATCGGCCCGCTCATCTCCCGCAGCGCGGTCGCCTGGGACGCGGTGAGGCCCAGGGTGGCGGCGCGCTCCCGGACGTGCTCGCCGATCCGCTGGGCGAGCCCGTTCACCAGACCGCACAGCTGTCTCTCGGCGATGGCCTGGCGCTCGGGGGACGTCGTCATGCCACCATCCTAGCAAATCCATCAAGACCAAATAATTGCAGCTTGAATGATTCGAACTTGATGCTTATGGTGGGCGTCGTCGCCGCGGGAGGCACCGCGGCGACCTGATGACGACTCACAGGAGAGAACCCATGGCTGACGTGACGGTGGATCGGGACGAACGACTGCGCCGTCCGGCGGGAGTCCGCTCGATACGCCTGGGCGACACGCTGGTGTCGTACGTGCCGGACGGCGATGTGCGGCTCCGGCCGCTTCACCTGCTCCAGGACACCACCGACGAGGTGTGGGCCGCGCACCCGGAGTACCTGGACGCCACGGGCCACCTCGTGGGCAGCGTCGGCGCCCTGCTGGTGGAGTACGGCGACCGCGCGCTGCTGATCGACGCGGGCTTCGGCCCGCGGACGCTCCAGGTTCCGGACGGCCCCCTCGGCGTGATCCACGGAGGTGCGCTCCCGCAAAGCCTGGCCGAACTCGGCCGCGGCCCCGGGGACATCGAGGCGGTGGCCTTCACCCACCTCCACTCAGACCACCTCGGCTGGGCCTGCCACCCCGCCCCCGGAGGCGACCGGCCCGTGTTCGCCCACGCCGACTACCTGATCTCCGAGCCGGAGTGGGAGCGGCGCGACCTCCTGGAGGCCCAGGGCATGACGGACGAGGTCGCGGCCCTCGAACCGCGCGTCCGCACGATCGCGGACGGGCAGGAGATCTTCCCCGGCGTCCGCGTGCGGATCACCCCCGGCCACACCGTCGGACACGCCGAGTACGTCATCACCGGGGGCGGACGGCGCCTGATCGCCTTCGGCGACGCCGTGCACTCGCCCATCCAGATCGACCACCCCGACTGGTCCTCGGCCTTCGACCACGACGGTGCCCGGACCGCCGAGCACCGCCGCCGCCTCGTCGCCGAGCTGGCAGAGCCCGGCACGATCGGCTTCGGCGTCCACTTCGCGGACGTGGTGTTCGGGCACGTCCAGCCGGACGGGGACGGCCCGGCCTGGCGGCCGCTGGACGCCTGACCGGCCGCTGAGGGCCGGGGCTGCTCCTGGGGGACGGGTCCCGTACGGAGGCCGGGAGGCGCTTCGTCCCGAGCCCACGGCCCGGGGCCGGAAACGGCAGCGCGCCCCGCATCGAGCTGATGCGGGGCGCGCCGTGCGGTGTGATCAGAGGGGCACGATGTTCTCGGCCTGGAGGCCTTTCTGCCCCTGGACGACGTCGAACTCGACCTTCTGGCCCTCCTGGAGCTCGCGGAAGCCCTGGGCGGCGATGTTGCTGAAATGGGCGAAGACGTCGTCGCCGCCGCCGTCCTGCGCGATGAATCCGAAGCCCTTCTCGGCGTTGAACCACTTCACCGTGCCAGTTGCCACGGTTTTCTCCCTCTGACTCGTGCTCACCCGGGGGCGAGCGTTCTGGCGAATCGGTCGTCGATGCGGTCCGCGGCCGACGGATTACCTGAAGGGTGGCGGCGCTGCCGCCGGGCCGACCGCGAGGAGCCCGTACGACGGACGGTACGGGACGGGACGCGCCGCGCGGTACACGCATCTCCGCCAGTCACCCGATCGAGGTGGCGGCAGCAGGCCGGGGCGCAGTACACCACCGCTTCCAGGCGGCTGATCGGGTCAGGCCGACCCAGGGGAACGCCGGTCACCGCCGTCCC
The DNA here is from genome assembly GCF_055579305.1 of Kitasatospora sp. NPDC032757. NCBI lineage: Bacteria > Bacillati > Actinomycetota > Actinomycetes > Kitasatosporales > Streptomycetaceae > Kitasatospora > Kitasatospora sp. NPDC032757. The sequence goes on from NZ_JBVINN010000059.1 coordinate 44,779, forward strand.
TCGGTGGGAGAAGTACGCGCCGGTCGCCGTTTCGCGGGGAGACCGTTTCGCGGGGAGGCCGCCGGTCCACCGGCGGCGAGAAAAGGCAAAGGCAAGGAGTTCTTTCTCCTTGCCACTCTCAGGTTATATCGCACCGGGGGGCTTGCGGCAAGGCCCGGGTTGTGCCGCAGGATTGTCGGCCGAAGCCGGAATTCACGGAAATGGGGAACCCGATATGCGTGTGGTGTTGTCGACGTGGGGATCACGCGGGGACGTGGAACCGCTGGCGGGCCTGGCGGTGGCGTTGCGGGAACTCGGTGCGGAAGCGCTGGTGTGCGCGCCGCCGGACGAGGAGTTCGCGGCGCTGCTGGCGCGGGTCGGCGTGCCGTTGGTGCCGCTGGGCCCCACGGTGCGCTCGGTGGTCGCCGGCCCGAAGCCGCCCTCGGCGCAGGACGCGTTCCGGCTCGCTCCCGAGCTGGTCGCCGCGCGGTTCGACACGCTCCCCGCGGCGGCGGAGGGCTGTGACGTGCTGCTGGCGACCGGCCTGATGCCGGCCGGTGCACGGGACGTGGCCGAGAAGCTGGGCATCCCCTACGTGTTCGCCTGCTTCCACACGGCCGGCCTGCCGTCGCGGCGCTTCCCTCCGGCGGCCCGGCCGGGCAAGCAGTCCTCGCCGGACGAGACCGACAACCGGGTGCTGTGGCAGCAGGACGCCCAGCGGGTGAACGCGCTCTACGGCGAGGCGCTCAACAGCGGGCGGGCGGCGATCGGCCTGCCGCCGGTGGACGACGTCCGTGACCACGTCCTCACCGACCGGCCGTGGCTGGCGGCGGACGCGACCCTGTGGCCATCGCAGGACGCGACGGACCTCGACCTGGTGCAGACCGGGGCGTGGATCCTGCCCGACGACCGCCCGCTCCCGGCGGGACTGGAGGCGTTCCTGGACGCGGGCGCACCACCGGTGTACGTGGGCTTCGGCAGCATGGCCGCGCACGCCCCGAAGGACATCGCCCGGGTGGCCATCGAGGCGAGCCGCGCGCACGGCCGCCGCGTGCTCCTCGCCCGCGGCTGGGCCGACCTGGGCCTGATCGACGACCAGGACGACTGCTTCGCCGTCGGCGAGGTCAACCAGCAGGCACTGTTCGGCCGGGTGGCCGCCGTCGTGCACCACGGCGGCGCCGGCACCACGACGACGGCCGCCCGGGCCGGCGCACCCCAGCTCGTGGTGCCGCAGATCGTGGACCAGCCGCACTGGGCCGCCCGGGTGGCCGAGCTGGGCATCGGTGTGGCACACGGCGGTCCGACCCCGACCTTCGACTCCCTGTCGGCCGCGCTCGGCACGGCCCTGTCCCCGCAGACCCGCGCACGTGCAAGGGCGGTGGCCGGCACGATCCGCACGGACGGGGCCACGGTGGCCGCGAAGATGCTGCTCGACGCGGTCGGCCGGGAGCGGCCACCCGTGTCCGGGTGAACCGACCGGATCGGCGGCTCGGGGGCCGGCGGGCGACAGCACCGGCTTTCCGGGACCACGGGGGGAGGAGTGCGGAGGCATCGCGTCGCCCACCCGGTTCCAGGGCGCTGAAACCGTCGTGAAACCGCGCTGAATGCGGGCAGGCGCAACCTCTGCGGCATGACCGCAACGACATCGCACGCACTCGCCATCGCCGCGTACGGGCTGCGCAAGTCCTACGGCGACAAGACCGTCCTCGACGGCATCGACCTCGCCGTCCCCGAGGGCACCGTCTTCTCCCT
>NZ_JBVINN010000060.1:0-43809 GCF_055579305.1 Kitasatospora sp. NPDC032757
GCCGCCCCGACGTCCACCCGACGTCACCCCCACGACAACGCCGCTGCACCCGACCGAACACCCACGGTCCGGGACAGCGGCGTCGCGGCGTTCCAAGCACCTACTGACTTCGGCGCCTCAGGACGACGATTTGGCAGGTATTGCTGACGGCTGGTCACTTATCCTTGCTCGCCTGCGTATCTGCGTGAATATCCGCCTGGGCACGGCACCCGGCTCGCGGTACGGTCGGGGTCACGGTTGTCGACAGGGGGGACTGCGCATGCTGTCCGAGGCACTGACCGCGCTGGCCATGTCCGGTGGGACGGCGGTGATGACCGCGGCGGGGACCGAGGCATGGGAGGGGTTCCGAGGCCGGGTGGCCGCCTGGTTCGGGCGGGGGAACACCCAGCGTGAGAGTGCCGAGCTGGAGCGGCTGGGTCGCACTGCCGCCGAGCTCGCGGCAGCTGAGGGCGGGCAGCTGGAGCGGCTCCGGATCCGCCAGGAGGCCTCCTGGCAGGCCCGGTTCGAGGCGTTCCTGGAGGACCTGCCGGAGGACGAGCGCGAGCGCGCCGGCGAGGCGCTGCGCGAGCTGCTGGCTGAGAGCGCGACCCAGGCCCAGGTGTCGGCCGGGGACGGCGGGATGGCGGTCGGCGGAAACGTGCACATCAGCGCCAAGGAAGGCTCGGTCGCCGCCGGTGTGATCCATGGGGGCGTGCAGATCGGCCACCCTCAGGTGCCGGATCCGTTCCAGGGCTGAATGGACCGGCCACGCCAAGCCCGTCACAAACCTCGCCACCGCCGCCGCTCACAGGGGTACAGGCGAGCAACCACAGCTTCGCCGTCGGCCACGCCGGCCAGGTGGCCTACTACGCCGGCCGACATGCCCCGGCCGCCTGGCCGCACCAGGTCGGGGCGGTCCCGAACACCGCGCACTGCTTCCAGCGCCGGGCCGTTCTCGATACTCCCGACGCCCCTGCGCGCTGCCGGATACTGGTCGGCGCCGCCGGGGCCGGCAAGACCCAGCTGGCCGCGAACGAGGCCCGCACTGCCTGGCAGGCCGGGCAACTCGACCTGCTGGTCTGGGTCGCCGCCGGCAGCCGCGCGGCGATCCTGACCGCCTACGCCCGGGCCATCGCCGAGATCACCGGTAGTGACCCGGCCGATCCGGAGCAGGGCGCGCGGGAGTTCCTGGCCTGGCTCCGGCCGGGCGGGGCCGGCGAGACGGTTCGCCGGCTGATCGTCCTGGACGGTCTGGTCGACCCCGACGACCTGCGCGGCCTCTGGCCGCCGGACCAGCCCTTGGGGCGGACCCTGGTCACCACCTGGCGCCGGGACCTGGCCCGCGAGGGGCTTGGCCGACAGGTGGTCACCGTGCCGTCGTTCAGCTCCGCCGAGGCCTTCGGCTACCTCACGGCGGTGCTCGCCGCGTCCGGCCGGGTCGAGCCGCCTGAGCAACTGGAGGCGCTCGCCCGCGAGCTGGGACACCTGCCGCTCGCGCTCGCGCAGGCGGCCGCCTACGTGGGCAGCACCGGTCTGAGTTGCGCCGACTACCTGCGCCTGCTCGGCGACGACGGTCGGCGGCTGGCCGACCTCGTGCCGGACCCGGGCGGACTGCCGGACGAGCAGAGCCTGCCGCTGCCATACGCCTGGGACCTCGCGCTGGAGCGCGCCGACGCCCTGGCGCCGGCCGGGACGGCGCGGATGCTGCTGGAACTGGCGGCGCCGCTGGCTTCCGACGGCATCCCGGCTGCCGTGCTGATCGCTGCGGTCAGGTACCTCGACCGGCAGCGGACCGACCGCCCGGCAGACGACGCGGAGCCGGACGAGCGCGCCGACGAGACGCTCGCGCTGCTGCACCGGTGGAGCCTGCTCGACTACGACCCGGCGGACCAGGACCGGTCGGTGCGGGTCCACCCGATGGTGCAGCGAGCCGTCCGCGAGAGCGTGCCCGCGAGCCGGGCCGCAGAGCTGGCCGACGTGGCCGCCAACCTGCTCTTCGTCGCATCCCGGGCGTCGGCGGACCAGGCGAACTCGATGACGTTCTTCCTGGTTCCCCCGAGGGATCGGGCTCCGCACCTGCGTTCGCGCGCCCTCGATTTTCCTTCGGACGTGCTGCGCTCCAACGTCGAGGCGCTGACCCGCAATGCCCCGGCCATGATGCTGGGCTCCGGCGAGCCCGAGCTTCGGTACGGGTGGAGTACCGGTCAGGAGCTGCACGACCTCGTACTCCGGGTGGGCGACACGCTGGCGGACGACGGCCGGCCACAGGCCGCACTGGACTACTTCGTGGCGCTGCTGCCGACGACGGCCGACCGGCTGGGAGCCCGGCACGAGTCCGTGACGAAGCTGCGCGGCCGGATCGCGCGGCTGCGGGCGGAATCCGGCGACCTCGCTGCCGCGATCACCGAGTACCGTCGGATGATCGACGATCAACTGGCCCTGCTGGCCCCGGAGTACGAGCTGTACCCCGCCCAGCGGATCCGCCTGGTCGAGGAGGTCACCGAGCTGCGCTACCGCCTGGCCTACTGGCTCGAACAGGCCGGCGACCTGCCGGGCGTCGCACGCGTCTATCGCGACCTGCTCGCCGATGACGGCTACATCGCGGCCGTCGCCGGACGGACGGGCCCGCCCGACTTCACTCTGCGCCGCGACGCCGCCGAGTGGCAGGGGAAGGCGGGAGACGCGGCCGGGGCAGTGGTCGTGTACCGCCAGCTCGTCAACGAGCAGTTCTGCACGCGCGGGCCGGAGAACTCGGGCACCTTCGACACCCGTTTCAGCTTCGGCCACTGGCTGGGCGAGTCGGGCGACGCACGAGGGGCCGTGACCGTCCTGACCGACCTGCTCAACGACCAACTCCGCCTGGAGTCGCACGAGATCGCCCAGGGCACTCGGGACACGTGGTCCAACCCGTACGCGGTAGCCACCAACACCGACCGGTCCGCAATCTTCCGCACCCGCGCCGCCCTCGCCCGCTGGCGCGGCCAGTCCGGCGACCCTCGCGGCGCAGTGACCCTCCTCTCCGACCTGCTGAACGAGCAACTGCGTGTCCTCCGCCCAGACCATCCCGACCTCGCGACCACCCAGCAGGCACTCACGTACTGGCAGGAACGATCCCGGGGCAGGAGGTGGCTACGAGGGAGGTAGCCCTTGCAGGCCGCTTACCCCGGTGGCGGCCGGCACGGGCAGCCGGACCGGCAGTCAGAGTCGGTGAGCTCTCTTCAGCCCTGCGGCTCCCGAGCTGTGACGGCTTTGACGGCCGACGTTACTGACCTCGGCGCTCAAGGTCGCCGCCGAAGTCCTTCCGGGCCAGCAGACGGTAGGCGTTGGAGAGGCCCGCCGGACCCGCGACGCGGGCGAGGAGGCGGTCCGCCAGAGCGGCGATGAGCAGGGCGGGCGCGCCCGCGACGAACACTGCGGCGCGCAGCGCCCGCCGTAGCCGGCCAGGGGGGCGTCCTGCGCGCCACGGCGCGTCCTCGCGCGGGGCGAGCGCATCGAGCAGGAGCCAGCAGGCGGCCAGCAGGTCGACGGGGTCGTGCGGCTCGGTGTGCTGTTCGAGCAGCACGGTGAAGCCGAGTTCGTCGAGGCGGTGACGCAGGTTGGCCGCCGGGGCCAGGTTGAGGTGCTGCGGCTGGAGCCAGGGCAGCCACCAGCGGCCGAGCAGCCGGGCGTAGCGGCTCTGCGGGTCGGGGACCTCGATCAGCAGCAGTCCGCCCGGGCGCAGCACCTGCCGGGCCGCGGCGAGTTCCCGGTGCAGTTCGGTGCTGTGCTCGAGGTAGTGGAACATGCTCACCACGTCGTACTGTCCGGGCATCCGGCCGGCCTGTCCGGGGAAGGTTCCGCGCAGGCCGCGGGTGACGCGGCCGTGGCGTTCGGCGAGTTCGACGCCCTCGCTGAGGTCGAGGCCGTCGAAGACCGTGGCGGGTAAGACCTCGCGTGCGGTCTCGCAGAAGTGGCCGTGGCCGGTGCCGACGTCCAGCCAGCGCCCGGGTGCGGCGGTGAACGGCAGAACCGACCGGGCGCGGCCGCGGTACGTACTCCTGCGGGTGCCGAGGGTGGCGCCGAGCCGTTGTTCGCCGAGGCCGTCGTAGAAGTCGCGGTAGTAGAAGGCGAGGCCCGCCTCGGTCAGCCGGGGGTTCTGGAAGACGTGGCCGCAGGCCTCGCACTCGTCGAGGACGAAGGTGCCGGGCTTGTACTGCAGGAGGTCGCGGGTGCGCAGCCGCAGCCGGAGGAGGCGGGAGCCGCACCAGGGGCAGTCGGTGCGGCGCGGTTCGAAGAACCGGTCGGTACCGTCGGCGAGTTCGCTCTGGTAGGCGGGGCGCAGGCCGGCGACGGCGGCCTGCCGGGAGCGGGCTGCCGGTTGCGTGGTCATCGGGGCTCCTTCCGTTCGGCTGTCGGCGCGGTGAACCGGGCGGGGCCGGGCGGGGCGACGGCCGGCGTGCCGGTGTCCGGCAGGTGGCGGGCGGTGGTCAGTGCTTCGAGCCGTACGGCGGCTGCGGCGGCGCCGCCCGCGGCGCGGAAGGAGTCGCCGATCCGGCGGGCGGCGGCCCGGTGGGCGGGGTCGCCGAGCACGGTGTCGACGGCCTGGCCGAGCCGGGTCGGGTCGGTGCGGCCGAACCTGATCCGCACGCCGGCGCCGGCCTCGGCGACCTGGTGGGCGATCACCGGCTGGTCGTCGCGGATCGGGGCCACCACGAGGGGGACGCCGTGCCAGAGGGCCTCGCAGACGGTGTTGTGGCCGGCGTGGCAGACCACCGCGGCGGTGTGCGGGAGCAGGTCCAGCTGCGGTACGGCGGGCAGGGACAGCAGGTCGGGGTCGGGCGGCTGGTCCGCGAGCACGCCGGCCGGGTCGACGATCACGGCCTGCAGGCCGGCGGCACGGGCCCGGAGCGCCTGCCGGCAGACCGTGAGGAAGGCGGCGCCGGTGTCGGCGTTGGCCGTGCCGAGGGTGACGAGCACGGTGGCGCGGTCCCGGTCCAGCCACTGCCACGGGAAGGCCGGGGTCGTCGGCCGGGGTGCGATCGAGGGGCCGACGAAGTGGACCGGGCCGCTGCCGGCGGTCACGGGCCCGGTCAGGTCCGGGGTGGTGAAGGCGAGCACCAGGTACGGGGAGAACCGCGGGTCGGTCGCCGTTGGCGGGGCGCCGATCCGTCCGCGCAGGCCGGTGAGCAGGTCGCGGACCCAGGCAGCGACCAGGGGCAGGTCGTCGAGCGCGCCGGTCAGCTCGGCGGAGGTGGTCGCGGAGGTGGCCCAGGGCAGGCCGAGCCGTTCGGCGACGAGGGCGCCGGCGAGGGCCTGCTGGTCGGCGACGACGACGTCGGGGCGGAATCGCTGGCACGCCAGGGCGACGCCCGGTGCCATCGCCTCGGCGAGCGGGATCAGGAAGTCCTGCCAGAGGAACTTCAGCGCGCCCGGCCCGCGCAGGTCGGGTGGCCGCTCCGGGGTCCGGGGCGGGGTGGCGCACGGGTGGATCTCGCTGTCCGGTCCGGCCAGGTGCGTGATCAGGCCGGGTACTCCGGCCCATGCCACGGTGTGCCCGCGCCGCGCCAGTTCGGCGGCGACCCCGACGGCCGGGTTCACGTGGCCGACGAGGGGCGGGACGACGAAGAGGAAGCGGCTCACGGGCGGGTCCGTCCCGGCGCGAGCACGGTGTGGTCGTCGCCGCGTGCTCCGGCGGGTACGGCGGCCGGCTCGCCGCGCAGTTCCACGCCCTGCTCGCGCAGCCAGTCCAGCGCCAGCTCGCCCACCACGACGGGGTTCTCCACCAGCACCGAGTGATCGTGCCCGGGCACGAAGGTGCTGCGGCAGTCCGGCAGCAGGTCGTCCAGCCAGGCCGCCTGCTCGGCCAGATCCGATTCGGTCCCGTAGACGGCCAGGACCGGGCAGCGGATCGTGCGCAGCTCCGCCTCGCCCGGCAGCCGGCTCGCCGGGATGTCCCGGGCGAGCGAGGTCGCGGCGAGCAGCCGGCCGGCCGAGCGGGCCAGCCTGGCGGTGTGCGGTCCGCGCCGGTCGGCGACCCAGGCCAGGGTGGCCTCGTCGAGCAGTTCGGTCCCGGCCCGGCGCAGGATGCCGTCCAGCTTCACGGACCAGGCCCGGGAGGCCGGTTCGGACTCGATGGCCAGGATGCTCGCCACCGCCGCGGGTCTGCGGACGGCCAGGCCGAAGGCCACGGTGCCGCCGAAGGAGTTGCCGAGCAGGTGCACCGGGCGGGTGACGGCCGACCGGTCGAGCAGCAGCGCGAGGTCGTCCACGAAGCTCTCCAGCCGGTAGCCGGTGGGCGGCCGGCCGGAGCGGCCGTGGCCGCGCTGGTCGTACATCAGCACGTCCAGCCCGGCCGCGGCGAGTGTCGGGGCGATGGTGAAGTAGTGGCTGGCCATGCTGTCGGTCAGCAGGCCGTGCACCAGGACGGCGGTGGCGGCGGGCGGGCGGCCGTCGGACGGGGCGAGCCGCTGCACGTGGCAGCGCAGCCCTTCGAGGTCGAGGAAGGGCACGGTCAGCCCCGCTCGGCCGGGCTCAGGCGTTCCACCACGTACGCGACCAGCCGGCCCACGGTCAGCTCGATGATCTCGTCCAGCTCCATGCCGGAGACGAACTCGGCGAAGTTGATGCGGTCGCCCCAGCGGGCCTGGAGCTGCCCGGCGAGGGTCACCAGGTCGATGCTCTCCAGTTCGAGGTCCGCGGTGAACCGGGTGTCCATGGTGACCTCGGCCTCGTCGAGGCCGTACTCGTCGAGCAGCGCGGCCAGCATGGCGGTGATCTCGCCGAGGACCTGCTGGGCGGTCGGCGGGGTGTGGTCCACGGTCTGCTCGCTGACAGTCACGGGGCTGTTGTCCCTTCGGGGTCGTGGTCGGTGTGTCCGGTCTGCTCGTGGGGCCCGGGCCGGGGTCCGTCGTCCGGCCCGGCGGTCCAGGCCACCACGTAGCGCCGCCCGGGCAGGCCGGGCGGGCTGGTGACGGTGGTGCAGTGCACGCGGTGGCGGCGGGGCCCGGCGGGTCCGGCGGTCTCGACCAGCAGGGTGGACGGTTCGGCCGCCACCACCGTGAAGTCCCGTGGACGGCCGCGCAGTCCGGTGCCCTCGGCTTTGGCGACGGCCTCCTTGGCCGCCCAGAACCGGGTGAACCAGAGTGCCCCGTCGCCGGCCTCGTCGGCACGACCGCTGCCGGCGTCGCCGTGGTCTGTGCCGTGTCCGTTGCTGTGTCCGTCACTGTGGCCGTTGGTGTGTCCGTTGCCGTGTTCGTCACTCTGGCCGGCGCTGCGGCCGTTGCCGGGGCCGTTGCCGGGGCCGGTACCGTCGCCGTCGCTCTGGCCGCCGCGGGCCCGGCAGGCGGCCAGGAGCTCCGACTCGGCCCGGCCGAGGGCGACTTGGAGCGTCTCGCCCGGGCGGTCGACGACCTCCTCGATGTCGATGCCGACGCCGTCGCGGGCCGGGCGGACCAGGGCGACCGCGGCCTCGGCGCAGTGCGCGAGCGAGACGTCGAGCTCCGGCAGCGTCCGGCCGTGGACGCCCGCCACCACCGGCCGGCCGGCCGCGTCGTTGCTGACCTCGATCTCGGCAGGGAAGACCGGGCCCTCACCGTGCTCCCACAGCCGGCGCCGCACCGCGTCCTTGACCGCGATCCGGCCGAGCAGCCAGGCCCGGCGGCCGCGCGGCGGCTGCCGGGCGTACTGGTCCCGTTCGGCGGCGCCGAGGTGGTTGCGCATGATCAGGTCGCGCGAGGCGAGGTCCGGCCAGCGTTCGTACAGCAGGACCCAGCCGGCCGGCTGCGGCCGGGACAGCGTGTTGCGGTCGACGAAGCGTTCGACGGGGCGGGTTTCGGGGTGACTGTCGAAGCGGCGGTCCTGCCAGCCGTGCAGTTCCGCCCAGACCGGGCCACCGGCGGGGCGCAGCTGGACGTCGGCCTCGAGCACCTGGTCGGTGAGGGCGGTGATCCGGATGTGGCAGTGCAGTTCGGTGCCGGCGCGCGGCGCCGGGCCGTGGGTGCGCAGCCGCCGGATGCCGACCGGGAACACCACGGTGCGCTCGGTGCGGGTGGCCATGATCCAGTAGCCGAGCAGTTGGCCGACGTTGTCCAGCAGCGCACCCGGCGCGGCGGGGGCGGTGATCACGCCGCGGATGTGCGACGCGCCGATCGCGGTCAGCTCGGTCAGGCCCTGGAACGCGGGGCCGTGGAACATCCACCGTTCCTGGTAGAGGCCGGCCGCGGTCAGCTCGGGCACCTGCTCCTCGGCCACCGGGACCGGCCACGGCGCGGGCGGCGGTGCGTAGCGGTCCGCCACCTCGACGGCGCCCTGGGCGAAGTGGCCGAACTCGGCGCTGTACAGGCCCGGTTCGGTCTCCTGGAGGGTGATGGCCAGGTCGAGCGGTTCGGCGGCCGGTACCCACTGGCCGAAGCGCAGGTCGCGCCCGCCGGTGGCGATCCGGCCCGGTGCGATCCGCTCGGCCGCCTCCTGGAGGTGGTGGACGATCGTGGTGGCCGGGACGACCGGCCAGCGGTCCGTCGGATCGGGCCAGCCCTGGCGTTGCCGGAAGAAGCAGTGGTCGGACAGGTAGGGCATGGCGTCGAGCGAGACGTGCAGCGGGAGGACGTGCCGCCGGGGGCTCGGTGCGGGGCCCGGTGCGGGGTTCGGTGCGGCCGCCGGCTGGGTGACGAGGGCCGGGGTGACGGAGTTCGGGGTGACGGGGTCCGGGGCGGTGAGGCGCGGGGCAGTGGGGTGCAGCGTGGTGGTGCGGGCCATGGCGGACGGGCGCGCCGGCGGGGGCGTGTGCGGCATCCGGGCGGCCGCGCCGAACAGCTCGACCGCGGTGCGCTCGGTCTCGCGCAGGAGCGCGTCCAGGCCGGCGGCCGGCGGAAAGCGCCGGCCGAGGTCGCCGAGCGTCTCCGCGGGCCGGGCCGCCGGCGTCAGCTCGGCACGCAGTCCGTCGAGCGTGGCGCGGTCCAGCGAGACCAGGGCGCTGCCGAGGTCCAGGGGCACCGCCGGGTGCTCCCGCGCCGTGGCCCGGCTCCGCGTCCGGGCGGGCAGCAGGGCGGCCGCGTCCGGTTCGGCGCCGTCCACCCACATCGCCGCCGCCACTCGGCGCAGCTGCGCCAGGCCGTCGCGCTGGGCCGAGTTGGCCGCGACCGCCAGGTGCTCCCGGTCCTGGAGGATGTCGCCGACCAGCGAGCCCAGCTGTCCGGTGCCGACCTGGACGAACGCCCGGAAGCCGGCCGCGTACAGTGCCTCGACCAGCGGCCGGAACCGTACCGGCTCCAGCAGGTGTCGCAGGAACAGCTCCCGCACCTCGGCCTCCGCCGTCGGGAACGGCGCGGCCGTCGTCCCCGACCACACCGGTACGGTCGGCCGGTGCAGGTCGAACCGCTCGGCCGCGGCCCGGATCGGTGCCAGATACGGTTCGAGCATCGGCGTGTGGAAGCCGGACCGGAACGGCAGGACCTGCCCGAGCACCCCGCGCGCCCGGAACCACCGCACCAGTTCGGTGACCGGCTGCTGCGGGCCGCAGACGATCGCCTGCTGCGGTGCGTTGTCGTGGGACAGGACGACCTCGGCCATGCCGGGCAGCGTCGCCAGGGCATCGAGGACGTGGTCCGCCGGGGCGCCGAGCGCGGCGAAGGCCAGGCCGGGCACGTGCAGCGCGTCCGGGTCGAAGGACTCCAGGAACGCGTCCACCGAGGCGCCGGAGTACAGGCCGGCGGTGATCATCGCGGTCCACTCGCCGACGCTGTGCCCGGCGACCGCGTCGGGCCGCAGGCCGATCCGGCCCAGGGCGCGGTCGAGCAGGCGGCCGACCGTGACCACGCCCGCGCCGTGCCGGCCGATGTCGCCGACCCGGGCGGCATCGCCCACGGCCGGCCGGGGCAGCCCGAAGTGGTCGGCGACATCGTCCACCCGCGGCGCGAACTCGCCCTCCAGGCCCGGGAAGAGGAACGCGAGCCGCCCCCCGCCCGGTCCGAGCAGGGGCCGCGGCGCGTACCAGACGTCACCGCGCCCGCGCCAGGCCCGGCCGCGGGCGACCGCGCGGCGGGCCAGGGCCAGGCTCTTCGGCGTCGGACCGACGACGGCCAGGCGGCAGGACGGTGCCGACGGACCGGGCTCGGGCAGGCCGGCGGCCGCCGGGCCGGTGGCGTCGTCGCCGATGAGCGCCGCGAGTTGCTCGGGTGTGTCGGCCGCCAGGCGCAGGACCCGCTCGGGCTCCACGACCTTCGTGGAGGCGGTGCCCGGTGCGGGCCGGGCCGTCCGCGCGATGCCTGTCGCCGGCGGCGGGACGGCACCGGCGCCGGGGGCCTGTTCCAGTACGACGTGCGCATTGATGCCCCCGAAGCCGAAGGCGTTCACCGCCGCACGGCGCGGACCGTCGGTGCCCTCCCAGGGACGCGCCGTGCCGATGGTGGCGAAGCGCGTGGCCGCCAGGGCCGGGTGCGGGTCCTCGCAGTGCAGGGTGGGCAGCAGCACCCCGTGGTGGACCGCCAGGGCCGCCTTGACCAGGCCGGCGATCCCGGCGGCCGGCATGGTGTGGCCGATCATCGACTTGACCGAGCCGAGGACGGCGCGCGGCTCCCGGGCCGTATGGGGCCCGAACACCTCTGCCAGCGTCCGGAGTTCGGCCAGGTCGCCGGCCGGAGTCGCGGTGCCGTGCGCCTCCAGCAGTCCCACCGCGCCGGGCGTGGCCGGGTCCAGCCCGGCGGAGCGCCAGGCCGCCCGAACCGCCCGGCCCTGACCGCCCGGGTCGGGGTTGGCCAGGGCGGAGGAGCGCCCGTCGCCGGCGACCCCCGTGCCACGGATCACCGCGTACACCCGGTCGCCGTCCCGGTCGGCGTCGGCAAGGCGTTTCAGGACGACCACGCCGGTGCCCTCGCCGATCAGGATGCCGTCGGCGCCCCGGTGGAACGGACGGATCCGCTGGCTGGGGGACAACGCCTTCAGCTGGGTGAAGACGCTCCACAGCGTCACGTCGTGACAGTGGTGCACGCCGCCGGCCAGCACCACGTCGCACCGGCCGTTCACCAGCTCGCCGACCGCCTGGTCCACCGCGATCAGGGACGAGGCGCACGCGGCGTCCACCGTGTACGCGGGCCCGCGCAGGTCGAGCCGGTTGGCGACCCGGGAGGCGGCCAGGTTCGGCACCAGGCCGATCGCCGCCTCCGGCCGGTCCGGGCCCAGCCGCTCGGTGAACGCCGTCCTGACCCGGTCGAGCTGGCCGTCGGTCAGTTCCGGCAGCAGCTCGCGGAGCGTGCGGACCAGCTGGTGCGAGCCGCGCACCCGCTGGTCGAGGCGGGCGATCCCGGGCGTCAGGTAGCCGCCGCGCCCCAGCACCACGCCGACCCGGTCGCGGTCCGGCAGCCGGTCCGGGCCACCGGCGTCCTCGACGGCCGCGGCGGCGACCTGGAGCGCGATGAGCTGGTCCGGCTCGGTGCCGGCGACGGAGTTCGGCACCAGTCCGAAGCGGGTCGGCTGCACCTCGGCCAGCTCGTCCACGAAGCCGCCGCGCCGGCAGTACACCTTGTCCGGTGCGCCCGCGCCCGCATGGCCCGGGTCCGCGGCCGCCCGGGGGTCGTAGTACTCGGCGTCCCAGCGCCCGGCCGGGACGTCGGTGATCGCGTCCACCCCGTCCACCAGGTTCCGCCAGTAGGTGGCGAGGTCCGGTGCGCCGGGCAGGAGGACGGCCATGCCGACCACGGCCACCGCGGGTGGCTGACGGTCCGTCACCGCGTCACCAGCCCGAGGCCGTGTAGACGACCGAGCGCAGGCCGGGCTCGCCCCAGGCGAGCTCGCGCAGCAGGGCGAGCGAGCCGGCGTCCGGCGCGATCAGCTTCACCCCACGGTCGGCGTAGCTGTGCGCGAGCTCCGGGGACACCATGCCGCCGTGCCGGCCGGACGGCGCCCACGGCCCCCAGTGCACGGTGAGCGCGCGGTGGCTGGTCTGCTGGGCCCAGCGTGCGCCCAGGCCCTCCAGCGCGTCGTTGGCCGCCGCGTAGTCGGCCTGCCCGCGGTTGCCGAGCACCGCCGCGATGCTGCCGAAGAGCACGGTGAACCGCGGGCCGGCCGGCAGTTCGGCCAGCGCCTCCAGCAGGGCGCGGGCACCCTCGGCCTTGGTGGTGAAGACCCGCCCGAACGAGGCGGGGCTCTTCTCGGCGAACACCTTGTCCTCGATCACGCCCGCGGCGTACACCACTCCGTCGAGGCGGCCGTGTTCGGCGTGGACCTCCTTGACGGCCTGGCGCAGCGCCGCCGCGTCGGCCACGTCCACCGTCCGGTACGCGGCGCGGGCGCCGAACGCGTCCAGCTCCGCGAGGGTGGCCGCGACCTCCCGGCCGGCGAGCAGCCCGGACGCCGCGGCGTCCACCTCCGGAAGCGGCATGCCACCGCGGGCGAGCACCGCGCGCAGGGCGGCGCGGTCGCCGGCCGCCGCGGTGACCGGGTCCTCCGGGCCCTCCGGCGGTGCGGTGCGGCCGAGCAGCTCCAGTCGGCACCGGCTCGCGGCCGCCAGGGTGGCGGCGAACCGCGCCGTGATCCCCCGGGCGCCGCCGACCAGCAGGACGACGGCGTCGCGGTCCAGGCCCAGTGCCTCGGCCTCCGCCACACCGTCACCGGCCGGGCCGGCGCCGGTGCTGCCGAGCACGCCGAGACCCGACTCGCGCAGGGTGAGGCCGCGCCGCCCCGCGGAGGTGCGCAGCACCACCGGCTCGCGATCGGCGGCCCGGAGCTCCGCGGCGAGCAGCTCGGCGGCCAGGACCGGGTCGTCGGTCCGGTCGAGCTCGACCAGGCGGGCGGAGAGGTGCGGGTACTCGGCGGCCAGCGTGCGGAACAGACCACGCAGGCCCTCGGCACGCGCGGTCCCCGCGGGTGTCGTCCCCGCGGGTGTCGCGGGGTGGCCCGTCGCGGCGGGACCCGTCGCCGGGCCGTCGGCCGCCCGGGCGGCGAGCAGCCAGCGCGGTGCCCGGGCCAGCGCGGCCTGCAGGGCGGGGACGGCCGCGGGCAGCACGGGGGCGCCCTCGGGCGAGAGCGGGTCGAGCAGCACGACCCCGTCCACGGGGCCGTCCGCGGTGGACAGTTCGTACGCCGCGTCGTGGGAGGCCACTTCGGCGCCGAGGGCGTTCAGGCGGGCGGTGAGGGCGGCGGCGATGCCGTGCGTGTCGTCGCCGAGGAGGTGGAAGCGCCGGCCCGCGAGGGTGCGGCCGGGCTCGGCGGGCTCCGGGAGCGGGACCGGCTCGACGCGGAGCCGCAGCGGCTCGTGGCCGTCGGGCACCGGCCTGACGTCCGGGCCGCCGGCACCGGTGGCAGCGGTCACCGCGTCGCGGCGGGCGGGGTACGGCTCGCCGGCCGCCTGCGAGCCGGCGGCGACGGGCTCGGGCACCTCGCCGCCCGTCCGTCCGTCGGCCGGCGCAGCGGGCTCGGCCTCCCCCGCGGCGTCGCGGCCCGGGGCACCGGCCGGCGCCTCCGCCTCCCCGAGACGCTCGGCAAGCCAGTCGGCGACGGCCGCCGCCGTCCGGGCCCGGGCGAGGTGCTCGACCTCCTCGTCGCCCAGTGCCATCCGGTCGTCGGGACGGCCGGCACCGGACGGGCCAACACCGGACGGGCCGGCCAGGCGGCGGACCAGTCTGCCGATGATCTCGGTGCGCTTGATGGAGTCGATGCTGAGGTCGGCTTCGAGGTCGAGATCAGGCTCGATCATGTCGGCCGGGTAGCCGGTGCGTTCGCCGATCACCTCGATCACCATGGCCAGCAGCTCCGCCGCCGTCGGCACGGCAGCGGCGCCGACGGCCGGCGGGTCCACCGGCAGCCGTCCGGGGGCGGGCGCACCGGCGGGGGCGGGCACCGGCGGCTCCGTCACGGACGGCTGCGGGACCGTCGGCCGAACCGTCGTTCCCTGCACCGACGGCGGCCACGCGGCCGGGGCCGGGAGCGCCGGCGCCTGCAGTGCCGCGGCCTGCGCCACCGGTGCCGGGAGTTCCGGCGCCTGGGCCGCGCCCGCCGCTCCGAAGTACGTGAGCAGCACGTCCCGTTGTGCCGCGATCAGCTCCCGGCTGCTGCTCAGGAAGTCCGCGATCAGCGTCTGCGGGTCGTCGCGCCGTGGTTCGTGCGTGGTCACCCATGCCTCCGGTACGAGTCGGGCCGGTGCCAGTGCACCGGGCGGTGTCTCTCCTGCGGCCGTGCGGACCAGTTGGCCGTCGACCGTCCAGCCCGGCCGGCGCGGCGCCTCGGCACGGCCGGCGTCCACCGCGTCGCGTCCGCGGAACAGCCGGTCGGTGTGCACGGGCACACCGGCGACGGCCAGCTCGGCCAGGGCGTCGAGGTAGCCCGGCAGACCGGTGCGCCGCCGTTCCAGCGGGACGGCCCGGTGGGGCCGGTCGCCGAGCACCTCGGAGACCAGCCTGGTCAGCACCGTCCCCGGCCCGGCCTCGACGAAGACCCGGGCGCCCGCCTCGTACATCGCCTCGATCTGTGCCGCGAAGCGCACCGGCGCGCCGATCTGTGCCGCGAGTTCGGCCCGGATCGCGGCGGGCTCCGCCGGGTAGGCGGCCGCCGTGCGGTTCGACCAGACGGGGAACTCCGGCGCCCGCACCGTCCGGTCGGCCAGCGCGGCCGTGAAGCGCTCGCCCGCGCCCGCCACCAGCGGGCTGTGGAAGGCGCACGCCACCGGCAGCCGCTTCACCCCGAACCCGGCAGCACGCAGCAGGCCGGCGGCCTCCTCGATCTCCGCGGTCGGCCCGGACACCACCGTCTGCCGCGGCCCGTTGTGGTTCGCCACCACCACCCGGCCGGCCGTTCCGGCCTCCCGCAGGACCCGCTCGACGTCGGCGGCTCCGGCCGCGACGGCCGCCATCGTTCCCGGGTCCGTCCCCGCGTCGGCGGCGGCCCCGGGCGCGGCGGCCACCCCGACCGCCCCCAGGATCGACCGCGCCCGCTCGGCGCTGAGCTCCGGCAGGTCCTCGGCCGCCAGCGCGCCCGCCGCGCAGAGCGCCACCAGTTCGCCGTAGCTGTGCCCGGCCGCCAGCTGCGGATGCACCCCGGCGAGCGCGAGCGCCTCGTAGGCGGCGAGGCCGGTCATGCCCAGCACCGGCTGCGCCACCCGGGTGTCGGTCAGCTCGGCCCGCTGTCGCTCACGGGCCTCGGCCGTGAAGGCGGCGGGCGGGTGCAGCAGGCCGGCGTGCTCCCGGCCCAGCCGCAGGTGCCGCTGGAGTGCCGGGAACGCCGTGAACAGCTCGGCGAACATGCCCGGCCGCTGACTGCCCTGACCCGGGAAGAGGAACGCCACCTCGCCCACCGGCCCACCGCCCGGAGCGGGGTCCGACGCCGCGTCCGGGGTCGCGGCCGGAGTCGGGTCCGGGGCCGCGTCCAGGGCCGGGTCCGCCTGATGGAGTCCGTGCTGCGGTGCGTGCTCCCCGTCCAGCGCCCGGATCAGCAACCCGACCAGCTCCGCGACGTCCGCGGCCACCACCGCGACCTGCACCCGTCCGTGCCCGCCCGCGGCCCGCCGGGCGGCGGCCATCGCCAGGTCGCGCAGCCGCCACGGTGCACCGGGGGCCTCGGCCAGCCGCAGGATCGCGCGGACTCCGCGCAGCGCCCGCTCCCGGTCCGCCCCGCGGAACAGGAACAGCTCGGCCGGCCACCCCTGCAGACCGTGCACGGGCGCGGGCCCGTCGTAACCCTGCAGGACCGCATGGAAGTTGGTGCCGCCGAAGCCGAACGCGCTCACGCCGGCGACGCGTCCGGCCGGCGCCGTGGCCCACGGCCGGGGCTCGGCACCGAACACGAACGGGCTCCGGCCGGCCTGCCAGGCCGGGTTCGGCCGGTCCACGTGCAGCGTCGGCGGCAGGACTCCGGTGTGCAGCGCCAGCGACGCCTTGATCAGACCGGCCAGCCCCGCGGCACACTTGGTGTGCCCGATCTGCGACTTCACCGACCCGAGCGCGCAGCTGCCGGGCGCCGCGCCGGCCTCGGTGAAGACCTCGGTCAGCGTGGTCAGCTCGGTCCGGTCGCCGACCACCGTCCCGGTGCCGTGCGCCTCCACCAGGCCGACCTCCGACGGCGCGAGGCCGGCGCCGTGGTAGGCCCGCTCCAGGGCCGCGCGCTGACCCTCGGGCCGTGGGGCGGTCAGGCCCAGCGAGCGGCCGTCGCTCGCGCTGCCGATGCCCCGCACCACCGCGTACACCCGGTCGCCGTCCCGTTCGGCGTCCGCCAGGCGTTTCAGCACCAGGCAGGCCACCCCCTCGCCGAGCGCGATGCCGTCCGCCGCCGCGTCGAACGGCCGCGACCGCCCGGTCGGGGAGAGCGCGTGCACCGAGGCGAAGAGCAGGAAGTCGTTGATCCCGTTGTGCAGGTCCGCTCCCCCGCACACCATCAGGTCCGCCGTCCCCGCCGTGAGTTCCTTGCAGGCCACGTCGAGCGCGGCGAGCGAGGACGCGCACGCGGCGTCCACGGTGAAGTTGGCGCCCCCCAGGTCCAGCCGGTTCGCGATCCGCCCGGAGATGACGTTGGCCAGCATGCCCGGGAAGGAGTCCTCGGTGAGCCCCGGCAACTGCTCCGCGAGGGCCTCGGGCACCCGGCCCAGGTAGGACGGCAGCACCGAGCCGAGCACGCCCGCGTTGGACAGGTCGCTGCCGGCCTCGGCGCCGAACACCACACCGGCGCGCGAGCGGTCGAAGCCGCGGCCGGCGTCGCCCGCGCCGCTGTCGTAGCCGGCGTCCACCAGTGCGCGCCGGGCCGCCTCCAGTGCCAGCAGCTGCACCGGCTCGATGCTGCCGAGCGCGGACGGCGGGAGGCCGTATCTCAGCGGGTCGAAGGGGATCCGGGGCAGGAAGCCGCCCCACTTGGACGGTGTACAGCCCGGACCGCCGTCGGCCTCGTAGTACACGGCAGGGTCCCAGCGTTCCGGCGCCACCTCGGTGACCGCGTCCACACCGGCCAGCACGTTGGCCCAGAACGCGGGCAGGTCGGGGGCCTGCGGGAACATGCCCGCCATGCCGACCACCGCGATCTCCAGCGGTTTCGGCCGCCCGGCCGGGGCGCCCTCCCCGCCGAGCCGGCCGGCCAGTTCGGCGGCCCGCACGGTGAGGAAGCCGGCCGCGCCCGCCGTCACCGCGCCGTGCAGTTCGGCCAGCGTCGTGGTGGCCGCGCGCAGCACCGCGACCTGTCCGGCCATGAACATGCCCCGCCGCAGCTGCCCCTGCTCGTCGACCGGCGCCAGCCCGCCCGCCACGCGCTCCAGCCCCTTGCTGGCGACGCGCAGCCGGCCGACGTTCAACTGCTCCAGCTTCTCCCAGGCTTCGCGGTCCGGAACGCCCTGCTCCCGCATCCGCTCCCGGGCCTGGCGGAACTCCGCGGTGAACGGGCTGGGCACGCAGCGGGTCGCGTGCCCGGGGGCGGACAGCAGCAGCTCCGTGCCGCGGGCCGCGATCACCTGGCGCTGGAACTGCGGCCGCACCGCGCCCAGCGCCACCGCCTCCTCGGTGAAGAGGTACGCCGTGCCCATCAGCACGCCCGTCAGGACGCCGCGCTCCGCGACCGGTGCGGCCAGGGCCGCCACCATCGCGGCCGAGCGCTCGTCGTGCACGCCGCCCGCGAACAGCACCTCGATCGCCGGCTCACCGGTACGGCCGGGGGTCGCGTCGAGGAAGTCCTCGAGGACCGCCAACTGGGCCTCCCAGAGCGGGAAGCTGTGCAGCGGCCCGACGTGACCGCCGCACTCCGAGCCCTCGAAGACGAACCGGCGCGCACCGTCCGCCAGGAACTGCCGCAGCAGCCCGGGCGAGGGCACGTGCAGGAAGGTCCGGATCCCGGCCTCCTCCAGGGCTCGCGCCTGTGCGGGCCGTCCGCCCGCGATCACCGCGTGGCTCGGCCGCGCGGCCAGGACCTCGGCCAGCTGCGCGGCCCGCACCTTCTCCGGGGCGAAGCCCAACACTCCGACTCCCCAGGGGAGTTCGCCCAGCTCGGCGGCGGTACGGGAGAGCAGCTCGCGGGACTGCGGCCCGTCCGCCAGGGCCAGGGCGACGAACGGCAGCGCGCCGGCCCCGGCCACCGCGGCGGCGAAACCCGGCTGGTCGCTGACCCGGGTCATCGGGCCCTGCGCGACCGGGAGCGCGGTGCCGAACGCGCCACTGAGCGGCGAGCCGGTGCCGAGCAGTGCGGCGCCGGCGCCGGCCGCCACGCCGCGCACCGCCTCGCGCACGGCGTGGACGCTCCGCGCGACCGTCTCCCAGCGGTCGGCGAACCTGGCGGCCAGAAAGGCATCCTGACCTGCCGTCAGTTCGGTTCTCCCACCGCCGGGCCCACCCCACCGCAACACCCGCCACCCGTCGACGAGCACGGTCTCGGAGCCGTCCGCCGAACGCAGTACGGCCGCGGCCTGCTCGGACGCGCCGGACTCGGCCAACAAGGCCAGCTGGGTGTCCAGCACCACGCCCGCGGCACCACCGGCCACCGCCGCCGCCGCGGTGCGCAGGCCGATGCCACCGGCCGCCCACACCGGCACGGTGATCCCGGGTGCGCCCAGGAGCTGCTGCAGCAGGACGAAGGTACTCAGCTCGCCGACCGGTCCGCCGCTCTCGCTACCGCGCGCGATCAGGCCGTCCGCACCACGGCGGACGGCGTTCAGCGCCTGCCGCAGATCGGTCACCTCGACCAGCAGGCGGAGGCCGGTGAACCCGCCCCGGTCCTGGCCGGGGCCGTCACCGGCCTCCAGTGCGCCGACGGCCAGCACCAGGGTGTGCGGGCCGCTGCCGTCAGGTCTGCGCAGCTCACCGACCGAAAGGCCGCAGCCCGGGGCCAGTCTGACGCCGAACCGCCCGGGGACACGCTCACGGAGCCGGTCGAACTCCTCGCGGGCCCGACGACCCCCGGTCCCGAGATCGAGCACGCCCAGCGCTCCCGCCCGGCACAGGGCCTCGGCGAGGCCGGCGTCCGGCTCGTGGAACGGCGTGATCCCGACGACGAGGTCGGAAAGCGGAAAGCTGGGCGTCATCGACACTCCGGTATGCATCGTGGTGCACCTGAGGGGATGGAAAGCTCCCGCACAGCACCCGCAAGGCCGTGGGTGAGTTGGAGCGCCTCGCGCTGTTCCGCTGTTCCGCTGTCCGGGTCTACGCTGAGGCTACCGATCGGTAGCGCGTCACAGGTTAAGCCGTGATGACGCGCACATGTCAAGAACCGGGGGCACATGACTCCTTTTCGTCCAGCCGTCGTCCCGCGCGAACGGCCCGCTTGGGGCCCGGTCTCCTCGCCCGGCCCCGGTCGCCGAATCCGGATACGCTGAGCAAGGAGGCTCCGGGCCCGAGGTGGGGGTGAGATCGGCCACGCCGTGCGGAGGTGCGAGGTGCCGGGAGAATCAGAGCCGCGGTGGCGGCACGACGCCCTGACCGCGGTCACCGCCGCAGTACGGCGCTTACCCTTCACACTCGCCACCGCCGCGGTGATCCTGCTGCTGGGGCTGGCCGTCGGCGGGCTCTGGGACGCGGTGTCCGACCGGTCGTGGTACCCCGACGTCGCGTACGGCCTGCCCTCGTTCGAGACGGGGCGCTGGTGGACCCTGGTCACCGGGCCGCTGTTCTGCGCGACGCCGATCGACTACCTCCCGGTGCTCGTCGGCGTCCTCCTGCTCTGCGGGCTCGCGGAGGCACGGCTCGGGACCCGCTGGACCGCCGCGGTGACGGCCGCCGGCCAGCTCGGCGCCGTCCTCCTGGCCGCCCTGCTGCTGTTCGCCCTGCGGCACACCGCGTGGACCTGGGCGAAGGACCTCGCCGGCACCGTCGACGTCGGCATCTCGGCGGGCGCGCTCTGCGCGGGCGCGGTGGCCTCGGCGGCCCTGGCCTCGCCGTGGCGCCAGCGGCTGCGGCTCGGCCTGATCGCCTACGCCGGCGTCTCACTGCTGTACGTCGGCGGGCTCGACGACCTGGAGCACGCGCTGGCGGTCACCGGCGGGCTGGCGGCGACCCACTGGCTGCGGGTGCCGGGAGCCGCCCGGACCTCCGGCCGGCTCAGCCGCCGGGAGTGGCGGCTGCTGGCCGTGGCCGGCCTGCTCCTGATCGCGGCGATCCTGCTGGTCGTCTGGCTGGCCCCCGGCCGCAGCCCGGTCGGGGAGACCAGGGGGCTGGGCGGACCGGGCTGGCAGGTCCTGCTCTCCCTGGCGCTCATCGGGCTGCTGATCAACGGGCTGCGCCGCGGCCGCCGCACCGCCTGGCGCTGGACGGTGCTGCTCTGCGCGCTGAACGCGCTGCTGGGCCTGTTCGTCGGGGTCGTGTACGTGATCGGCAAGGCCCTCGACGAGCAGGTCACGGTCACGGGTGCCGCGGTGTTCGTCCCC
The DNA here is from genome assembly GCF_055579305.1 of Kitasatospora sp. NPDC032757. Classification (NCBI taxonomy): domain Bacteria; kingdom Bacillati; phylum Actinomycetota; class Actinomycetes; order Kitasatosporales; family Streptomycetaceae; genus Kitasatospora; species Kitasatospora sp. NPDC032757. The sequence goes on from NZ_JBVINN010000060.1 coordinate 20,273, forward strand.
ACCTCGGTGGTCTGGACCGCCGAACTGGTCGTGCTGATCGCCGGCCGGGACGCGTTCCGGGCACGGCGCCCCCGCCGCCGGGCCCCCGCGGCCGGCACCCGGCCGCCGGCACCGTCGGCCGACGGGGACCCTCGGACCCGGGCCGCGGACCTGCTGGTGCACCGGGGCGGGGAGAACCTCTCCTGGATGACGACCTGGCCGGACAACTCCTACTTCTTCCCCGACGACGACGGCGGGAGCTACATCGCCTACCGGGCGCACGCGGGCGTCGCGGTCGCGCTGGGCGATCCGGTGGGCGCGGCGGACGACCGGGCCCGGACGATCTCGCGCTTCGCCGAGATGTGCGACCGCACGGGGCTGGTCCCGTGCCTGTTCTCCGCCACCACCCGGGCCGCCGAGGCCACCGACGCGCTGGGCTGGCGGTCCGTCCAGGTCGCCGAGGACACCGTGATCGACCTGCCCGGCCTCGAATTCCGCGGCAAGGCCTGGCAGGACGTGCGCACCGCCCTCAACCGCGCCAAGAAGGACGGCGTCGAGTACCGGCTGGTCTCCCTCGCCGAGCAGCCCCGTCCGGTCCTCTCCCAGGTCCGCGGCATCTCCGAGGAGTGGGTCGGCGACATGGGCCTCCCGGAGATGGGATTCACGCTCGGCGGCGTGGAGGAGGCCATGGATCCGCGGATGCGGGTCGGCCTGGCCATGGAGGGAGAGGAGCGCCTCCACGGCGTGACGTCCTGGATGCCGGTGTTCGGCGCGGACGGGGAGCCACAGGGCTGGACCCTGGACATGATGCGCCGCCGCCGCGACGGCTTCCGGCCGGTGGTCGAGTTCATGATCGCCTCCAGCTGCCTCGCCCTCCGGGAGGACGGCGCGCGCTACCTGTCGCTCTCCGGCGCGCCGCTGGCCCGCACCGGCCCCGCCCACGCACCCACCGTGCTGGACCGGATCCTCGACCAGCTGGGCGCTGCCATGGAGCCGTACTACGGGTTCCGCTCCCTGCACTCCTTCAAGGCGAAGTTCCAGCCGCGCTACGAGCCGATGTTCCTGCTCTACCGCGACGAGGCCGACCTGCCCCGGATCGGCCTGTCCCTGCTGCGCTGCTACATGCCCTCCGCCACGGTGCGCGACCTGCTCCGGGTGCCGGCGCACCACGGCTGACGGGACGGGACCCACCGTGCGGCACACGGAAGTCGACATCAACGTGGTCATCACCATCCCCAACCAGGGCGTCGGTCTCTGGATGGTCGGCGCGTTCATCCTGACCTTCGGCGGCACCCGGGCGGTCACCCGGCTGATCCGGGCGGGCCGTGGGCCGTTCCGCAACGTCGAGGTCGGCGGCACCCACGTGCACCACGAGGTGTACGGCATCCTCGCGATGCTGGTGGCCGGCGCGATCGAGTTCTCGTACCGGCCGGACACTCCCGGGGCGCAGATCCTGGCCGTGCTGTTCGGCGCGGGTGCCGCCCTGACGGTCGACGAGTACGCGCTCTGGCTGCACCTGGAGGACGTCTACTGGGCGAAGGAGGGCCGCAAATCGGTCGATGCGGCGTTCCTGGCGGCGGCGGTCGGCCTGTTGCTGGTCGCCGGGTTCAACCCGTTCTCCGACGTCGGGTCGGGCACGGCCGACCAGCTCGTCTTCGCCGGGGTGCTGCTGGTCAACCTGGCCCTGTGCGTCGGCACGATCCTCAAGGGCAAGACGGCGATGGGCGTGATCGGCCTGCTGGTCCCCCTGGTCGGGCTGGTCGGCGTCCTGCGCCTGGCCAAACCGACGTCCCCCTGGGCACGATGGCGCTACCGTGCGGAGTCGCGCAAGGCCGCACGCGCCCTGCGCCGCTACCCGCCCGACCGCCGGACCCGTCTCGACGCCCTCAAGGACTTCGTCGGCGGCGTACCGCACCGCTGACACCCCGGCACCCGCCCCGCGACACGCGGGCAGGAACGTCCCTGCGCGCCGGAGGCGCCCGGCCTCGGTGCATTGGCCGGGCCAAGCCGGCCGTCGAAAGGGGTTGCCCGGTGGAGACAAGGACTGCGGAGTCGGGTCCGCTGCGGGTGCTGGACGTCAGCGGTGCCGCCTACCGCCGTGCCTTCGAGCTGTTCCTCGCGGGCACCGACGAGAAGCCCCTCACCCACGCCCGGCTGGGCGAGGTCGTTGCCGGCCTGGAGCACCGTCGCGTGCTGCTGGACGTGGGCGCGGGCGAGGGCCGGACCACCGCGTACCTGGGGCGGTACTTCGAGCGCACGGTGGCCGTCGAACCCAGCGCGGCGATGCGCGAGAAGCTCCGCCTGGTGTGCCCCGACGCCCTCGTCCTGCCGGAGCCGATCGACCGGGCGCAGCCGCCCGAGCCGGCGGACCTCGTCCACCTCTCGCACGTGCTGTACTACGTCCCGGAGGAGGACTGGCCGCGCACGGTCGGCCGGATCCTGGACTGGACGGCGCCCGGCGGCACCCTGCTGGTCATGCTCCAGAACCCGGAGAGCCCGTGCATGCGGATGGCCGCGCACTTCACCGGCGCCCGCTACGACCTGCGGCCGCTGGCCGATCACCTGCGCGAGCAGGAGCCGGCGCAGGAGCACGCGCTGGAGACGCTCGACCTCCGGTACCGCACCGACCGCCTGGAGAAGGCGGTGGACGTCGCCGAGTTCATGGTGAACGTGGCCGACCTGGCCGCCATGGACCCGCTGCCGGACCGTGCCGAGCTGACCGCCTACGTCCGGCAGCACTTCGCCCGACCGGACGGCACGTACGTCATCGGCCACACCCAGGACATGCTGACCGTCCGGCGGGCCCGGCCGACCCGGTGAGCAGGCCCGGTGACGCAGGCCCGGTGACGCAGCGCCAGTGACGCGGGCTCCGGCACCGCAGATTCCGTTCGGCGGGACCGCAGCGGCCGCCGGCAGGGATTCCGTTCACCCGGTGGACCGTTGACAGCCCGTCGCGGGGCTCGGTGTAATGCGGGTGCAATACGGAGGCAGGTCGGACCGGCCGTTTCGGGCTGTTCCCGGGGGAAAGCAGGAATCATGGGCGCGGACACCACGGAAGCAGTGGAATTCGCCGGGAGGAATGCGCGGATGGCCGCGCTGTACGAGCGCGACGAGGCCTGCCAGGGGCTGGGCATCGCGCTCGACGAGGTGTCCTCCGGGCGGGCGCGGATGCGTATGACGGTGGCTCCGACCATGGTGAACGGCCACGGCATCGCGCACGGCGGCTACCTCTTCCTGCTCGCCGACGCGGCGTTCTCCTACGCCTGCAACAGCTACGGCCCGGTGACGGTGGCCCAGGCCGCGCAGGTCACCTTCCTGGCCCCGGCGGCGGTCGGGGACGAACTGACCGCCGAGGCCGTGGAACGCGTCCGGTCCGGGCGGAGCGGGATATACGACGTGACGGTGCGGAACTCCGCGGAACAGGTGATCGCGGAGTTCCGCGGGCAGAGCGTGATGCTCGCCGGGAAACCGCACGCCGGCTGACCGGGCGCGGGGGCGACCCCCGCCCGGCCACCGGGGCGCGGCGCGCCGGATCAGGCCGGCGGACGCTCGTCCACGACCTGCTGGAGCTTGCCGGTGCGCGGGTTGGTGATCAGCCCGGAGCGCGGCACCCACTCGACGGTGAGGTGGTGGACCGCGCCGGCCGCCACCTCGTCGGGGTACAGCGGCCGGGCCCGGTACACCGCCTCGACCAGTCGTTCGCCCAGGCCCGGCGGGGGCTCCTCGGTGCAGCCGAGCCGCAGGATCAGGCCGTCCTTGCCGTCCCAGCGCCGCTGGACCAGCTGCATGCCGGAGATGACCTGGTCCGGGTCGTTGGCGACCAGGACGGCGCGGATCTCCTCGGTCGGCATCGCCACCGTGCCGACCCGGGCGCCCTCGGTGGACCGGCCGACCAGGCGGAACCGCCCGCGCTCGACGTCGACCCACTCGGCGCGGTCGCCGGTCGGGTAGCGCAGGATCGGCATCAGGGTGCGGAACAGGTTGGTGACCACCACCCGGCCGGGCACCCCGGGGGCGGTGACCGGCTCGCCGGTCACGTCGTCGACCAGCTCCACCACGGTGCGGTTCGGGAACGCCTCGTGCACCCGGACGTCGTCGCCCGGCACCGGCGCGCCGACCAGCCCGGCGTCCACCGAGGCGTAGCCGATCGAGGCGACGGCCGCCTTGGGGAAGGCGCGGGAGAGGATCGGCCGCAGGTCGGCGAAGAGCAGGTCGCCGCCGAAGAGCAGCAGTTCGATGCGCTCGGCGGTCTTCCCGTGCCTGACCAGGTACTCGGCGACCGAGCTGAGCTTCATCGGCTCGCCGGCCAGCACGTCGACGCCGAAGTCCTCGATCAGGGCGGCCACATAGGCGTCGGGGGCGGCGCCGACCGGCAGCCGGACGTTGTCCACCGGCGCGTGGTGCAGGGCGTTCTCGATGTAGAGGAAGCCGCCGTAGAGCTCGCCGGCGCAGAACAGGTTCGCCACCCGGTGCCCGGGCCTGAGACCGGCCTGCACCAGGCCCGCGCCGAAGGCGGTCACCGAGTCGGCGTGCTCGGTGCGCGACCAGGGCGAGAACTTCGGGACGCCGGTGGTACCGCCGGTCTTGTAGACGCCGGCGTCCGACAGCGGTCCGGTGAGCAGCCGGTTGTCCGGCCAGGAGTTGGCGGCCCAGAAGGCGGTCTGCTCGATGACGGGGAGCCGGTCGAGGTGCTCGACGCGGGCCGGGAGGCCCTGGTAGAGCTCGGCATAGAAGGGGGAGTTGCGCCGGGCGAAGTCGATCAGCTCCGGCAGCGGTTTGGCGGGCACGAACACTCCTGACGGTTGGTCAGCTGGGGTCGGGGCGGCCGATCCAGGTACGGGCGAGGGTCTGGACGGCGGCGCCGTCCGGGTCGGCGAGCTTCTGTTCCAGGTACGCGGCGGCCCAGGCGTTGGTGGGCACGCGGAAGGCGGGCCGTTCGGCGCGCAGGGTCCGGACGACCACCTCGGCGACCTCCCGGGCGGGTTGCCCGGCGGCCTCCCAGCCCTGGCCGCCGACCCAGGCCAGGTAGTCGGCGAAGGTGGGCGCGTACGGGCCGGAGGCGGCCTCGATGGTCGTGCGGTTGATGTCGGGGAAGACCCCGAACCCGGTGTCCGGCACGAAGCCGGGGACGACGACGCATACCCGGACGCCGTGTGCGCCGGCGACCGGGGCGAGGCTCTCCATGAACCCCTCGACGGCGAACTTGGCCGCGCAGTAGGCCTCGTTGAAGGGCTGGCCGACCACGCCATGCACGCTGCCGACGGTGAGCAGCCGGCCGGCCGAGGCGCGCAGCAGCGGCATCGCGGCGCGGCTGACGGCGATGACGCCGAAGAAGTTCACCTCCAGGTTGGCCCGCAGCGCCGCCGTCGTGGACATCTCCAGCGTCGGATCGCAGTTGGAGATGCCGGCGTTGTTGACCACCGCGTCCAGCCGTCCGTAGGTCTCGGCCACGCCGTCCACGCAGGCGGTCACGGAGTCGGCGTCGGTGACGTCGAGCCGGCGGACGTCCAGGGTCACGCCGGCCCGCTCGGCCGCCTCGGTGAGCGCCCGCCCACGGGCCGGGTCGCGCAGCGTGGCCACCGTGGTGAACCCGGCCCGGGCGGCCGCGACGGCGGTGGCCAGGCCGATCCCGGAGGAGGTGCCGGTGATCAGGACGACGCGCCCGCTCACCGCGCGGTCTCCGTCAACTCCGGCGCCGTGTCGGAGGGTTCCCTCTGCTCACGGGCGGCCGCGTCGAGCCGGGCCTGGATGCCGAGCGCGGGCAGGAAGGAGCAGGCCGCCAGCAGGGTGCCGCCGACCATGGTCCAGCGCGCGGCGTCCCGGATGCCCAGGGGTCCGGTGAGCAGCGAGACAGCGAGACCGCCGGCGAGCGCGGCCAGCGGGATCACGCCCCAGGTGACGGTGCGGAACGCCGCGTGCATCACGCCCTGGTGCTCGGCGGACATCCGGGACTGCCGGGTGGGCGCGCTGCACACGTTGATGCAGGACATGAAGAAGCCGTAGCAGCCCATGGTCACGGCGATCACCGGCCCGGCCGGCAGTGCGGGCGCGGCCAGGACGCCGAGCCCGACCAGGCAGTGCAGCAGCAGCGACCAGGCGAGCGTGCGGCCCAGGCCGAACCGTTCGCTGATCCGCGGGGCGACCACGGCGCCGGCCAGCGCGCCCACGGCGCCGACCGACATGGCCGCGCCGAGGACGCCGACCGAGACGTCCAGACCGCGGTAGGCGAGGACCGGCAGCACGGTGACGAAGACCGGGCCGCCGGAGTTGAGCGTGACGGCCGCCAGCACCACCCGGCGCAGCACCGGGTCGGCCCAGTTCATCCGGAAGCCGGCGGTCAGCCGCTCCCAGACCGTGCCCTCGACCACGGTGCGCCCGCCCCACGGCTTCATGGACCGGAAGCAGGCGGCGGAGACCAGGTAGCTGGCCGCGTCCACCAGCAGCGCGGCCACGCCGAGCGCGCCGTACAGGCCCGCCGCGATCGAGGGGCCGGCCACCTCGGCGACCGAGCCGCTGCCCTCCAGCCGGGAGTAGGCGCGGACCATCTGGTCCTCCTTCACCACGGCGGGGACGGCGATCAGATAGCCGACGTTGAAGAAGATGGTCGCGCCGCTGATCATCGCGACGCAGCCGAACAGCAGCGGGGTGGAGAGGAAGTCCAGCCAGTAGGCCAGCGGGATGACCGCGACGGCGGCCAGCCGGACCAGGTCGCAGACCAGCATCGTCCAGCGCTTGTTCCAGCGGTCGACCAGCACGCCGGCCACCGGCCCGAGCAGCGGGATGCCCAGGTACTGGGCCATCGCCACCACACCGACCTGGAGGGCGGAGGCGTGCAGGACGAAGATCATCAGGGTGGGCACGACGAAGACGGTGATCCGGTCGCCGACCACGCTGACCGTCTGGCCGGCCCAGAACAGGTTGAAGCCGCTCCCCAGGTCGGCCGGGCGCCGGGCTTTCACGAGGCGTCCTGGTCGGCCGCGCGGACCACGAAGCCGGCCGTCTTGCCGGTGCGGTCGTTGCTGACCAGCTCGTCGACCGCGCGGACCCGGAGGTTCTCCGGGTCGTGCTGGAACGCGGTGCTCAGCGTGAACGTCGCCGAGAGGAGCTGCGCGCGCAGCCGGTCGGTGTCCACGGCGACGCCCCGGCCGGTGAGCACCAGGACGTCGACGCCGGTGGCCCGGCCGCCGTTCTCGCTGATCACCACCTGCGCCCGGGAGACCCCCGGCTCGCGCTCCGCCCGGGCGACCAGCTCGTCCACGTGCAGGCCGAGGCCGCGCACCTGGACCACGCTGTCCCGGCGGCCCAGCACCCGCATCGCCCGGCCAGGCCGCCCGCACGGGCAGGTGGTCAGCTCGCCCGCGTCGCCGGTGCGGTAGCGCAGCACCGGGTTGAGCATCTCGGGGTTGAGGGTGGTGAAGTCCAGCTCCCCGTCCGGGCCCACGTGCACCAGCTGCTCGGGCAGCGGGTGGAAGGTGTCGGCCGGGCAGTCCGGGGTGTTGGTGGCGACCACCCACGTCTCGGTGGAGCCGAACATGCCCCAGCGGCGGGCCTGCGGCGCGACGGCCGCGATGTCCTCCGCCAGCTGCGGCTGCCAGGCCTCGCCGAGCCAGAGCACCTTGCGCAGGGCCGGCAGCTCGAGCCCGGCGGAGCGGGCGTGGGCGAACCAGAGCCGCAGCACGCTGGGCGTCCCGCCGATGGCGGTGACCCGCCGGTCGGCGAGGAAACCCAGCCAGTCCCCGTACTCCTCCCGGGTGACCGAGCCGAGCGCGATCACCCGGCAGCCCGCCAGGTCGGCCAGCGCGGCGGCGAGGAAGTGCGCGCCCCACATCCGGCCGGCGCCCCAGGCGTTGACGAAGGTGTCGTCGCGGTCGAGCGGCTGCCAGTGCGCGTGCACCCCGGCCATGTAGAAGCCGGTGGGCGCGTAGCCGACCTTGGGGGCGCCGGTGGAGCCACCGCTCTGGAACAGCCACGTGGCGCCCGTCCCGGCGCGCGGCTCCAGGTGGGCGAGGGCCACGTTCAGGTCGTCCTTGAGCAGCGGCGGGAGGGCGGCCAGCTCGTCGAGGGTGCCGATGGTGCCGGGCAGGCCGGCGTAGCGCGGGGCCAGCGCGGGCACCGTCCGCAGCCGCTCCAGAGCCCGGGCGGCGACGGGCAGGTGCGGCTCGGCGGCCCCGGGCGGCAGGGAGAACGTGTCGGTCATCGGGGGTCCGTCCGTGGGGTGGTGGGGGTGCGGTTGGCGAGCCACTTGGCGTGGGCGTCCCGGTAGGCGGTGAACCGGGCGCGGGTGACGGCCCGTTGGAGGGTCCGGTCCGGGTCGGACCAGTCCGGGGCGATCACGCCGTCCGGCTCCAGCTCCGAGAACCAGTACCGCTCTCCGTCGTACAGGAAGTCGACGCAGAAGAACGGGATCGCCAGCTTCTCCGCGAAGTAGGCGGTGGCCTCGGCCAGTTCGGGGGGCACGGGCGGGAACTCCATCGCCCCGCCCCGGCTGGCGTTGGCGACCGGCGAGCCCGGCTCGGGGATCCGCTTCATCACCGCGTACGGCTCGCCGTCGACCACGTAGACCCGGTAGTCGACGGTGCCGTCGCCGAGGTAGGGCTGGGCGATCAGCGTGGTGTCGCCGCCCTGGGCGAGGCTGGCCAGGCCCCGGATGTCCTCCGGGCCGCGGGCCAGGTTGATCCCGCCGCCGCCGCACCAGCCGGCCGGTTTGACGATGGCCGGGTAGGTGAGGTTGCCGAGGGCGACCTCGTACTGGTGCTTGCTGATGTCCCGGCCGGTGCCGATCCGGACCGACGGGATCGGCGGCACCGGGGAGTCGGCGAGGTGCAGCACGGTGGCGAGCTTGTCGTTGCCGATCAGCGACACCTGCGGCGGGAACGGCAGGTAGAAACCGGCCTGTTCGAGCACCGCGTAGAGCGCGTACTGGTTGAAGATGTCCATCGACTGGTACGGCAGCGAGTAGAGCGCGGTGACGAAGAGGGTGTCCTGCGGGGTCACCGGCTCCTCGTCGACGTAGACCAGCGGCCGGGACGGGTCGGTGGCGTCCACGGTGACCGCGTCCGGCGCGTGCCGGCACCAGGTGAGGCCCAGCTCCTCGGCGGTCTCGGCGTAGAGGTCCCAGAAGAAGTGGTGCCAGGTCGCCGTCATCCGGGTGGACTCGCGGTCGGGGAAGATCCAGCACATCCGGCGCAGCGGGCCGGGGTCGTTCGCGAGGCCGGTGGGGTTCACCGTGCTCCTTCCGGGGTGGTCCGTGGGGTCGGCGGGTGTGCGGCGCGCGTAGTGGGGCCGTTGGCTCCGGGGGACCCGGTGGGCGCGGCCGGGCCGGCCCGGCCGGCCAGGTCGGCCCACCAGCGGCGGCCGGCCTCCGGGAGGGTGTCCACCGGGTCGTAGTACGGGTGGCGGCGCCCGAGCCGGTCCTCACCGGTGGGCTCGCGGACCTCCGCCTCGGTGCGGTAGTTCTTGGTCCAGTACGAGATGCCGCGCTCGCGGTCGTACCCGACGGCCTGGTGCACCCAGCGTTTGCCGAGGTCCGGCACGTCGCAGACCAGACGCGGCGTCGCGTAGCCGGGCAGGTAGCCCATGATCGCCTCCTGGAGCCGCTGCGCCTCGTGCACGCTGGTGCGCCAGTGCTCGGCGTTGGGGATCATGTCGCAGAGGTAGAAGTAGTAGGGCAGGATGTTCGCCTCCCCCTGGAGGGCGAAGCAGAGGTCGAGCAGGTCCTCGGGGGTGGCGTTGACGCCGCGCATCAGCACGCCCTGGTTGCGGACGTCCCGCACGCCCGCGTCCAGCAGCGCCCGGGCCGCCTCGGCGACCAGCGGGGTCACCGACCGGACGTGGTTGGCGTGCGTGTGCACGGCGAGGTTGACGGCGCGCCGGGCGGCCAGCGCGGCCACCCGGTGCACGCCGTCGAGGATCTGCGGCTGCAGCCAGTGCTGCGGCAGGCCGACCACCGCCTTGCTGGCCAGCCGGATGTCCCGGACCGACTCCAGCTCCAGCAGCCGTAGCAGGAACGACTCCAGTTGCGGCCAGGGCACGTTGGCGAGGTCGCCGCCGGAGACCACCACGTCGCGCACGGCCGGGGTGCGCTTGAGGTAGTCGAGCATCTGCTCCTGGCGGTGGGCCGGCCGGAGCACCAGCCTGGCCTTGGTGACCTGGGGCGTGGAGGTTCCGACCAGGTCCATCCGGGTGCAGTGGCCGCAGTACTGCGGGCAGGTGGAGACCAGCTCGGCCAGCACCTTGGTGGGGTAGCGGCGGGTCAGGCCCTCCACCACCCACATCTGTGCCTCGTGCAGCGAGTCGCGTTCGGCCTTCGGGTGGCTGGGCCACCGCGGGTGCCGGTCGGCGTGCACCGGCAGCATGTAGCGGCGGACCGGGTCGGCCAGGAAGGCCTCGGTGAAGGCGTGCGGCTCGGTCGGGGCCTGCGCCGCCATGGTGTTCAGCATCTGCGGCGGCAGCAGGATCGGCATGGTCGCGAACTCGGCCTGGTCGGCGGCGAGTTGCTCATAGAAGGCGTCGGTGAGCAGCTCGCCGGCGACGGCCCGCAGCTGCCGGGCGTTCTTGACGCAGTGCGCCCGCTGCCACTGGGCGTCGCGCCACTGGGCCTCGGTCACGTCGCGCCAGCCCGGCAGCCGGCGCCAGTCCGGCTCGACCGGCGTCGTCCGGACGTACTGGTACGGCTGCTGCGGCGGGGTGCGCACCGGGGGTTCGGGGCGGTCCATCCGGGCGGCTACTGGCCGGTGAAGAGGGTGGCGAAGCGGGTGCGCAGCTCGCGCTTGAGCACCTTGCCGGTGGGCCCGAGCGGGAACTCCTCCGCGGTGCGGGCGATGCGGACGGCGGCGAGCGCGACCAGACCGGCCCCGGCCAGCGCCTTGTTGGCGGCCTCCAGGACGTCCTCGGCCCGCGCGTCCTCGGCCTGCGCCTGCAACTGGACCACCGCGACGGGCCGTTGGCCCTCGCCGGCCGTGCCCGGCACACCGATCACGGAGCAGTCCCGCACCAGCTCGGCGCAGTCGGCGAGCAGCACCTCCTCGATCGGCAGGCTGTAGACCGGCCCGGCCGCGGTGTCGATGACGTCCACCGTGCGGTCGAGGTGGTAGAACCGGCCCTCGGCGTCGCGGCGGGCGACGTCCCCGGTCAGCCAGTAGCCGGCCAGCTCGAAGCTACCGGTGAGGCGGGCGTTGTTCCAGTAGCCCGGTGTGCGGGACGGCGTGTCCACCGCGAGCAGCCCGACCGCGCCGTCCGGGACCTCCTCGCCGTCCTGGTCCAGCACGGCCGCCCGGCGGACCACCTCCAGCGGCTTGCCGACACAGCGGTCGTCCCGGACGGTCTCCGGCGTGGTCACCTGGCCGAACAGCGCCATGCCCATCTCGGAGGAGCCCAGCCCGTCGACGAACTGCGAGCCGGGGAGGGCAGGTTGCCCTGCCTTCTCGCTCGGCAGCAGCCACGGCCGGATCAGCCCGGCCGGGCGCTCGCCCAGCCGGACCAGCCGGCGGATGTGCCCGTAGTGCGCGCTGTCACCGGTGTTGAACCAGGAGTGCACCTTGGCGGCGCCCTTCACCGGCAGCTCCCCGGTGGCGAGTTCGACGAAGGTGCGCGGGAACGAGGCCACCATGGTCGGCTCGAACGCCTCCATCACCGGCTCGACGACCGAGCGCCGCCAGTCGGCCATGACCACCGTCGGCAGGCCGAGCAGCGTCGCGGTGAGGAAGTAGCTCAGGCCGCCCGCGTGGGTGTGGGGCATCAGCGACATCAGCCGGTCGTACGGCTCCGCCGGGAACCGCAGCATGCGCGGCTGCTTGCCGTCCCAGAACTGGCGGTGCGCCAGCATCGTCGACTTGGGCGTGCCGGTGGTACCGGAGGAGTGGATCAGCGCGACCACGTCGTCCGCCGCGTGCCGGTACGGGTACACCGCCGGGAGCCCGCCGGAGGCGTCCGCGTCGAAGGCCTGCACCTCGGCGGCGAGCGCGAGGAACCGGGGCCGGCGCTGCGGGTCCTGGCGGTAGGCGGCGGCCAGGCGGGTGGTGTCGTCCGCGACCACGCCGACCACGCCCACGTGGTTGAGGTAGCGGACCATCACGTCGTGCCGCATCGCGTCGTTGACCAGGGCCGGGACGGCGCCCAGCGCGCTCAGCGCGAGGAAGTGCAGCAGCGGCTCCAGCCCCTCGCCGATCACCACGGCCACCGGCTCGCCGGGGCGCACGCCGTTGGCGTGGTACCAGGCGGCGTACCGGTCGCGCAGGGCGGCGAGGTCGAGCAGGCTGTGGCCGCGCAGCACGACGGCGCCGCGGTGGTCGGTGTGGTGGCTGTAGGCGAACGGGACGGCGCGGTGGGGGTTCACCGCGATGGCGTGGTCGAGGAAGTTGCCGGCGCCGAGGTCGGGCTCGGTCATCAGCCGCTCGCGGGCGGCGAGGGGCGCGACGGGACTCTGGTGGGAACTCTGGTCGCTCATGGCGTCTCCTGGGGGGTGGCCCGTGGCCGGGTTCTCGTGGAACGGGCGGACGGGCTTGGTGGTGTGGGAGATCTGGTGCTCGGCGGACGGGTTCGTGCGGTGGTGGTGCCGGACTGCTGCTCCGCCGTCCTTGCCCGGACGTACGGTGGTGCGGCGCGGGGCGGTCGAGCGGAACGGCCACCGGGCCGGGCCGTGATCGGGCCGGGGGTGCTCGGGCCGCGGATGCTCGGGCCGCGGGCTGCGACCCGGCCCGCGGTGATCGGGCCTCGGGCAGTGACCGGCCCGCGGTGATCGGTCGGCGAGGTGCTCAGGCCTGGGAGTCGAGGATCTCCGCGACCACGCGGCGCCCGGAGCGGACCGCACCCTCCAGCAGCCCGAAGTACTCGGTGCTGGTCTCGGTGCCGGCCCAGTGCACCCGGCCGTGCGGGGCGGTCAGCGCCGGCCCGAGCCGCAGCCAGTCACCGGGCCCGAGGAGGGCCGCATAACACCCCATGCTGTACGGCTCGTTGACCCAGTCGGTGACGTGGAAGCCGATCGGATCGGGGAGCATCGGGAAGAGCCGGGCGGCCTGCGCGACCGCCGCGGCGCGCTGCTCCGCCCCGTCCAGGGCGGCGAACCGGTGCGCCTCGGCGCCGGTGACGAAGCCGGTCAGTACGCCGGTCGGTGCTCCGGCCGGCGAGTCGTCGACCGTCGAGAGCAGCGGGCCCTCGGCGTTGACCGACCAGCCGGAGAGCCCGTGCTCGCGCCAGAGCGGCGTCGGGTAGACCAGGTGGACCTTCACCGCACAGCCGCGTCCGGTCCGTTCGCCGGAGCGGGGCGCGGCCGGCGCGGGGTGCTGTTCGAGCGCGTCGGCGAGCAGCGGCGGCAGCGCGACCACCGCGACGTCCGCCCGGTACTCGCCCCGCGCCGTACGGACGGTGACACCGTCCTCGACCTGGCGGACCGTCAGGGCCGGCTCGCCGAGCCGCAGCCGCCCGCGGGGCGAGGAGACCAGCCGGGCGGCCAGCCGTTCGCAGAGCAGGTGCGCGCCGCCGGCCACCCGGTCCTGCTGGGCGCCGCCCTCGAAGGCGTTGAGATACCGCAGACCGCCGCCCGAGCGGAGGTAGAAGGCCATGTGCAGGACGGAGACGTCGGCCGGGTCGGCGGCCATCATCTCGCCCAGGAAGAGCGGGAAGAAGAGCCGGGCGTCCGGGTGGGACAGCTCCCGCTCGGCCCAGTCGGCGGCCGTCAGGGTGTCCAGCCGCTCGGCGTCCGGGGTGAGCCAGGGCGCGTCCGGCCGTACGGCGGCGGTGAGTTCGGCGAGCCGGTCGAAGAGGTCGCCGAGCGCCACGGCGTTGAGCGGCGGGAATCGGCCGTCCCGGGTGGCGTGCCCGCCGCCGGTCCGGTCGCCGGCCCGGTCGCCGCCCGGGTCTCCGCCCCTGTCGCTGCCGAGCGCGAAGCGGCTGGCGCCCAGCATCGTGGTCGGCGTGGTGCCGAGGTCCAGTTCCTTGAGGAGGGCGAGGAGTTCGGTGTGCCGGTCGCCGAGGTAGGCGGCCCCGGCGTCCACCCAGGCGCCGGGGGAAACCTCGATCCCGTGCGTCCGACCGCCGACCCGGTCCCGTGCCTCCAGCACGGTGACCTCGACCCCGCGGGCCGCGAGCCCGGCCGCGGCGGTCAGCCCGGCCGGCCCGGCCCCGACGACGACGGCGGAGGCGACGGTGGCGCGTCTCCGGCCGCTCATCCGGCGGACGCGATCAGCTCGGCCAGGCCGGCCGGGGTCGGCGCGAGCACGAAGTCCTCGAAGGACAGCTCGACCCCGTAGGTGCGGGCGACGGCGCTCAGCACCCGGGTGGCGATGAGGGAGTCGCCGCCGAGGAGGAAGAAGTCCGAGTCCGCCGCGACGTCGGCGCTCTCCAGGACGCGGCGGAAGATCACCGCCACGCCCTCCGCGTCGGCGGACGTGGTGTCAACGCTGGTCATCAGTGCTCTCCTTTGACCTGTGGGTGCGCCCGTGGGGCACCTGGTGGTGGCCTGGCAAGAGGCCCGGCCGGGGCGTGCGGGGGGCGTGCCCCGCCCTCGCCCGTACCGGGCCCCGGCCGGCCGCGTCGGGGCGGGCAGGGGCGAACCCGTCCCGTTGGCTAGTGCTGCGACGGAACCGACGAGACCGCCGGAACCGACGGAACTGCCGGGACCGGGGCGGCTCCGGGTGTCCGGCCGGAGCCCGGTCCGTGCGGCGCGTGGCGGCGGTGCGAGCCGGCCCGGTCGACCTTGCCGCTCGCGGTGAGCACCAGTTCGGGGACGACGGTGATCCGGCTGGGCACGAGATGGCCCGGCACCCGGCCGCGCAGGTAGGCGCGGACGTCGGCGTCGAGCGTGCCGGCCGTGGCGCCGGGACGCGGCACCACGTACGCGACCAGCACCGATCGGCCGGCCACCGTCGCCCCGGTCACGGCGACGGCGGTGACGCCCGGGTGGCCGGCGATCTCCGCCTCGACCTCGGCCGGGTCCACCCGGATGCCCCGGACCTTCAGCTCGCCGTCCAGCCTCCCCCGGTGGGTCAGCACGCCGTCCGGCGCGCGGCTCACCCGGTCGCCGGTGCGGAACCAGCGGACCTCGTCGACGACGGCGAACCGCGCCCCGGTGGCCTCCGGCAGCCCGTGGTACCCGAGCGCCACCGCGGGCCCGCCGACGATCAACTCGTCCTGCTCGCCGATCCGTTCCAGGATGTGCGGGAGCGCCCGGCCGATCGGCACCCGGTCGCCGGCCGCCCACGGCCGCGCCCGCTCGGCCGCCCGCGGCCCGTGCAGGTCGACGGCATGGGTGATCAGCGTGGTCTCGGTGGACCCGTAGGTGTTGAGCAGCCGGATCCGGCCGGTGTCCAGGGCGGCCCAGTCGGCGAGCCGGGCCGGGTTGGCCGCCTCGCCGCCGATCACCACCAGCCGGACGGAGCCGGGGAGCGCCTGCCCTTCCTCGGTGAGGTGGAGCACCAGCTCGTTCCAGAACGCGGTCGGCAGGTCCAGGACGGTGATCCGCTCACGCTCGACCATCCGCAGGAACCGGGGGAACGAGCCGGAGTGCGCCTCGGCGTCGAGGACGAGGGTGGCACCCGCGGTGAGGGTCGGGAGGATCTCCTCGAAGCAGGTGTCCCAGTTCAGCGAGGCGAACTGAAGCACCCGGTCGTCCGGCGTCAGCCCGAACAGCTCGCGCAGGGACGCCACGGCCACGGAGATCGCCCGGCGGGGCGTCACGACGGGTTTCGGCTGCCCGGTCGAACCCGACGTGAACAGGAGATAGGCCGGCTGCTCCGGATCGATCCGGCGCGGCTCGCCCGCCGGCGGCCCGGCCATCGGATCCGCCGAGTCGGGACCGGCTAATCGCGGCAGACCGACCAGCCCCAGGGCCGGCCCGTCCAGGCCCGGCTCCAGGCCCCACCCGTCCAGAAGCGGCCCCGCCAGAAGCGGCACTGCCAGGGCCGGCCCGTCCGGGCCGTACCGGTCGTCAGGGCCGGTGGCGGCGGCCAGTCCGGTGCGGCACCCCACCGCCGTCAGCATCGCCTGCCGGCGCTGTGGCGGGATGGCCGGATCGACCGGGCAGTACGCGCCGCCCGCCGCCAGCACACCGAGCAGCCCGACCACCGTCGCCGGTGTGTGGACCGCCGGCACGGCGACCACGCCCGGAGCGGCACCCAGCCGTTCGGCCAACGCGCCCGCCAACATGCCGAGTTGGCGATAGCTCAGGACGTGTCCGTGGTGGACAATCGCCGGTCGTGCAGAAAATCGGCCCACGGTTTCCGTGAACGCGTCAATCAGGTCGGAAGTGGCCCCGTTGATGTTGCGGTTATTTGTCATGCCCGCCCCAAAGAATGCCGTGCGAGCCCTTGTCGGTGCTCGGCGAGCCGGGACTCTACCTTCGAACATGCGTAGCCACAATGGATGTTGAGGATGATGCTTCAAGGATGTGTGGTTGACATGTGAACGAGGCGAGGTCCAGCAGGGCGGACCCCTGCGACTCCAGCGACTTCGATGAGCAATCACGTGGCGACGGAGAGTGATTTCCGCGCAGGATTTCCCGCCCCATGGTGTGCATACGATTGACCGGCCCGGCATTTCCCGGAACACGGGCGGATCCCATCGCCGCCGCACCATCCCGGAGACCTTGCGTACCGGAACGGTGCCGGAGTTCCCGCGGATCGCGACCGAAGAAAGCGAACCCCCGCACCCACCGGGCGGAAAGGCCGGCGAAATCCCGTGCCGAATCCGCCAGGAGGATGACGGCGAGCCGTAGAGGGTTCTCAGGCGACGGTCGGGCTGCGGCGCTCGACCAGCACGACGTCGCGCCAGCGGCCGTGGTGGCGGCCCAGACGCTCGCGGGTTCCGACCACGCGGAATCCGGCCCTGATGTGCAGGGCGAGGCCGGCGGTGTTCTCCGGGAAGATGCCGGACTGCACGGTCCAGATGCCGGCGGCGTCGGTGGACGCCAGCAGCGCCCGCAGCAGGACCAGGCCGACGCCTCGGCCCCGGACCTCGGGGTGCACGTAGACGGAGTGCTCGACCACCCCGGTGTACGCGCACCGGCCGGAGACCGGCACCACCGCGGCCCAGCCCAGCACCCGGCCGCCACCGTCGACGGCGGCCGGGCGGTGCTCCGGGAGCCGGGCGGCGTCGAACACCTCCCAGCTGGGGGCGGTCGTCTCGAAGGTGGCGTCGCCGCCGTCGATCCCGGCCTGGTAGATCGCCAGGACCTGCTCGGCGTGGGCGGGGAGCATCGCGGCGACGGTCACCGGTGCGCCCGTCACTCGGCGGCCTCGATGCCGAGCTCGGCCAGCAGGGCGCGGATGCGCTGCCCGATCCGGTCGCGGATCGGTCGGACCGCGTCCACGCCCTGGCCCGCCGGATCCTCCAGCTCCCAGTCCAGGTAGCGCTTGCCGGGGAAGTACGGGCAGGCGTCGCCGCAGCCCATGGTGATCACCACGTCGGCCGCCTGCACCGCCTCGCCGGTGAGGACCTTGGGCACCTCGGCGGAGATGTCGATGCCGACCTCGCGCATCGCTTCGACCACGGCCGGGTTCACGGTGTCGGCAGGGGCGGAGCCGGCCGAACGGACCTCGACCCGCTCCCCGCCGAGACGGGCGAGGAAGGCGGCGGCCATCTGGGAGCGGCCGGCGTTGTGCACGCAGACGAACAGCACGGACGGGACGGCGGGAGTACTCACGAGCGGGTCCCTTCAACGGGGGGAGGGCAGGAGGGCGGGCCGGGTCAGCGGCCGGAGGAGGCCGGGTGGTGCTCACCGTGCGGGACGACGACGTCCTCCACAGCGACGAGCACGGGGCGGCCGAACAGCACGGCGACCAGGGCGACACCGACGGCCAGCCCGGCCAGCTGGGCGACGACGAACGGCAGGACCGAGGCGGGGGCGATGCCTGCGAAGGTGTCGGTGAAGGCCCGGCCGACCGTCACGGCCGGGTTGGCGAAGCTGGTGGAGGAGGTGAACCAGTACGCCGCGCCGATGTAGGAGGCGACCGCGACCGGGGCGAAGTGGGCGCGGCCGGTGCGGGCCAGGCCGAAGATCAGCAGGACCAGGCCGGCGGTCGCCACCACCTCGCCCAGCAGGAGGTGCGGGTCCGAGCGGTCGTGGGTGGACCAGCGGACCAGCGGCTCGGCGAACATCGCGTCGGCCAGCACCGCTCCGCCGGCCGCCCCGGCGACCTGCGCCGGGACGTAGGCGGCGGCCTCGCGCAGGCTCGGCCCCTCCCCGCTTCGCCGGCCGGCCCACCAGGCGGCCAGGGTGACGGCGGGGTTGAAGTGAGCGCCGGAGACGGGGCCGAGCAGGGCGATCAGCGCGCCCAGGCCGAACACGGTGGCCAGGGAGTTGGCGAGCAGCTGCACGCCGACGTCCGGGGACAGCCGGGTGGCCTGGATACCGGAGCCGACCACGACGGTGACCAGCGCTCCGGTGCCGACGAACTCGACCGCGGCCCGGCGCCCCAGCGGCGCCGTCCCCGTCATCTCGCCTCCCCGGCGGCCACGGCGGCGCTGCCGGCCGGGGCCTGGAGCAGGGAGGACAGCTTGGCCAGGGCAGCGGGCAGCACCCAGTAGTAGACCCACGTCCCGCGCCGCTCGGAGCCCACCAGACCCGCTTCCCGCAGCACCTTCAGGTGGTGGGAGATGGTCGGCTGGGACACGTCGAACGGGCCGGTCAGGTCGCAGACGCAGGCCTCGCCGCCCTCATGAGAGGCGATCAGTGACAGCAGCCGCAGCCGCACCGGATCGGAGAGTGCCTTGAACGTCTTCGCCAGGTCGACGGCGGCCTCCTCGCCCAGCGGCTCGCGGACCATCGGCGAGCAGCACGCAACGGTGTCGTCCTGCCCCAGGACGACCAGCTCTGATTTCGACATGCGTCTATGTTGACAGCCATCTAAGCGAAGAGGCAAGCTCGCTGTATCGACAGATGTCGAAACAAGACCTCTCGATCAGGGAGACCGCCA
Source organism: Kitasatospora sp. NPDC032757 (assembly GCF_055579305.1). Lineage (NCBI taxonomy): Bacteria > Bacillati > Actinomycetota > Actinomycetes > Kitasatosporales > Streptomycetaceae > Kitasatospora > Kitasatospora sp. NPDC032757. Next base: position 39,160 of record NZ_JBVINN010000060.1, read on the forward strand.
TGTCCCGCATTCAGCTCGCCCTGCGCGTCGCCGACCTCGAAGGCTCCGTCGCCTTCTACTCCAAGCTGTTCGGCGCCGAGCCCGCCAAGCGCCGCCCCGGCTACGCGAACTTCGCCATCACCGAGCCCCCGCTCAAGCTCGTCCTCATCGAGGGCGAGGCCGGCGCGGACACCCGCCTCGACCACCTCGGCGTCGAGGTCGAGAGCACCGGGCACGTCACCGCCGCCGCCACCCGGCTCAAGGAGTCCGGCCTGGCCACCTTCGAGGAGGCCGACACCTCCTGCTGCTTCGCGCTGCAGGACAAGGTCTGGGTGACCGGCCCCGGCCAGGAGCCCTGGGAGGTCTACGTGGTCAAGGCCGACGCCGACACCCTCGGCAGGAGCGGCGCAGCTCCGGACGCCTGCTGCGGCACCACCGCCTGCGGCACTCCGGCCTGACATGGCGTGGGGTGGCCGGGCCCCGACCCCGGGCACCCCGACTCCCCCGCAGTCACAGCTTGGTAACGTCCCGCCAGCCCCCTGGATGTGCCATTGCACATATCACATTATGCTCCTCATGAGAAAAGCCGTAGCCCTGTTCTCGGCGGCCGCAGCCGTCGTCGCCTTCGGCGGAGCGTCCGCCAGCGCCGCATCCGACACACCCGCCCCCGAGGACGTCGGCCAGGGGAAGCTCGTCTGGAGCTCCTGCAACGACGCCGCCACGCCCGCGCTTCAGTGCGCGATGCTCGACGTGCCGGTGGACTACGCCGACCCGCACGGCCGCAAGATCAAGATCAAGGTGAACCGCCTCCCCGCCACCGCACCCCGGGACAAGCAGCAGGGCCCGATCCTGCTCAACCCCGGCGGCCCCGGGGACTCCGGGCTGTGGATGCCCGCCTACATCTCCGGGCAGATCCCGCAGGACGTCGCCTCGACCTACGACTGGATCGGCTTCGACCCACGCGGCACCAACGGCAGCGATCCCCATGTCGTCTGCGACGCCCACTACTTCGACGGCGAGCGCCCCGACTACCAGCCGAGCCAGGGCACGTCGAAGGCCTGGCTGGCGAAGGCGGCCGGGTACGCCGCCAACTGCGCGGCCGACTGGTCGTGGCTCCTGCCGCACATGACCACCGTCGACAACGCGCGCGACATGGACAGCATCCGGCGGGCTCTCGGCGTCCGCCAGATCAACTTCTACGGCGGATCCTGGGGCACCTCGCTGGGCTCCACGTACGGCCAGCTCTTCCCCTCGCACGTGCGGCGGATGGTGCTGGACAGCATCGTCGGCCCGACCATCAGCTGGTACGACCACAACATCCTTCAGGACAAGGAACACCAGCGCCGCTTCGACGCCTTCGCGGCCTGGACGGCCAAGGCCGACTCCACCTACCACCTGGGCACCGACACCGCCGCGGTCAAGAAGGCCTACGACCAGGTCGAGGCCGCCCTGCGCACCGACCCGGTGGACGCCGCCCCGGCCGCCGGGAAGATCGGCCCGGCCGAGTTCGAGGACACCTTCTACGGCGGCGGCTACAACTTCCTGCGCTGGCCCCGGATGGCCACCGTCCTCTCGGCCTACCTCACCCAGCACGACACCCGGCCGCTGAACATCGCCTACAACCGCTACGCGGCGCCCGGCGGCGACGACGGCGCCTTCCCCGCCTACAACGCGGCGCAGTGCACCGAGAACGCCTGGCCGCGCGACTGGGAGTTCTGGAAGAAGGACCAGGCCAAGGTCAACGCCGTCGCACCCTTCTACACGTACAACAACATGTGGTACAACGCGGCCTGCATGTTCTGGCCCTCCCAGGGCAACCCGGCCGGCCGGACGAAGATCACCGGCAAGGGCCTGCCGCCCGTCCTGCTCTTCCAGGCCACCGAGGACGCCGCCACCCCGTACGAGGGCGGCCTCGCCATGCACGACGCGCTGCCCGGCTCGAAGCTGGTCATCCAGACCGGCGGCAGCTTCCACGAGATCCTCTTCCACGGCAACGCCTGCCTGGACGACACCTTCACCGCCTACCTCCGCGACGGCAGCCTCCCCAAGGGCGGCGGCCGCATCGCCAAGACCTGTGCCCCCGAGCCCGAGCCCGACCCCGTGTACGTGACCCCGCCGCCGGCCCTCACCGGCAAGACCGCCACCGCCGTCACCCCCCTCGCGCCCACCGACCCGGAGGCCGTCCACGGCGTCCTCCGCTGACCGACGGCCACACCCCGCGCGGCCGACGGCGCCCCACCGGCGGCCGCGCGGGGCCGTCCGGGCGGTGGCGGCCAGCGCCGAGCTTCCAAGCGACAGCCGAACCCCGCCGGCGCGAGTCCGAACACCTGTGGAGGTCCCACGTGGAGCGCTGGGGGTCGGCAGCGTGCCAGGAGAAGCTCGGTCCGCCCCGTCGGTTCCGCGCAGCCAGGCGCCGGCCGGCACTCCTTCTGCCCGGGTGAACCGGGAGGGTCCGGCAGGAGAGACGCTCCGCGGGGTCGCCGGGCCATGCCTTCGACGGCCTACGACCGACCCGTACACGCGGGGGGATCCACTGCAGCCCCGGCCGGCCCCGCCTCCATCTGGCGCATGCGTGCCGGCTCCGCCGATGCCCGGTCGATGCTCTCCGCCCCTACCTGGGTCGCCGATGCGCACGCCCGGCGCTTCGGCGCCTACCCGTCCGGCGAGTCGGACGCAGCCGGCGATCGCGTCCGCGCTCCCTTGACTCGGGGCAGGCCCAGGAGGGACGGTGTACGTATACGACATAAATGTGCGCCGTAAAGACCGTCAAGACAGTCGAAGGGTGGCGGCCCCTGTCGCGCCCTTCCCGAGCTCCACGAACTCCGACCCGACCGCTGGAGCGATCATGTCGAGCAGCCACTACGTGGCGCTGCCGGACAGCGCCCGCGTTCCGCTCCGCGGGGCGCGGGCCATCGGACCGGCCGATTCACGTACCCCCCTGACCGTCACCGTCTACCTGCGGCGCGACCCCGACGCGCCGCCCCGGCCCGACGTGTACGAGTTGGCGCTTCAGCCGCCGACCCGCCGCGCCGTCCCCACCGAGGACCAGTACGCCGCGACCCACCGGTGGCTGGACACCGACCTCAAGGCGGTCGAGGCGTTCGCCGCCGAACACCGCCTCACCGTCTCCAACGAGAACCCGCTGGCCCGCAGCATCCAGCTGACCGGCACCACCGAGGATGTCGCGGACGCCTTCCAGGTCACCCTCGCCCGCTACCGCTACCAGGACGCCGACCAGAACCCCCGGACCTACCGTGGCCGCGAGGGCATGATCTGCGTGCCCGCGGAGATGCGCGACATCATCACCGGCGTGTTCGGCCTGGACGACCGGCCGATCGGCTCCCGCCTGCTGATCCGCCGGGCCGCCGACCGGATCCCGGTGGCCCACACCACCCCGGTGATCCAACCGGGCGCCTTCCTCCCGCCCCAGCTCGAGGCACCGTACGCCTACCCCGCCGATACCGACGGGGCCGGCCAGTGCATCGCCGTCCTCGCCTTCAACGGCGAGACGACACCGGGCGTCCCGTCCGGCGGTTACTCACTCGATGCGCTGCGCAACTACTTCGTCAACGTCCTGCACCGGCCCATGCCGGACATCACCAACGTGGTGGTCCCGGGCGTCGGGACACCCGGGAACGAGCCGGGCCAGGACGCCGATTTCGCCACCCCCGACACCACGGGCGAGATCATGCTCGACCTCGCGATCGTCGGCGCGCTCGCACCCAAGGCGAAGATCGTCGTCTACTTCAGCAAGTTCACCGAGCAGGGCTGGGTCGACGTGATCACCCGGATCGTCAACGACACCGTCAACAAGCCCTCGGTGATCTCCTCCAGCTACGGCAACGCCGAGCCGACCCTCGGCAGCCGGTGGACCAACGCGGCGATCTCCCGGGTCGACGCGGCATTCGCCAACGCGGCCGAGAAGAACATCAGCATCTGCTGCGCCTCGGGCGACGACGGCTCCCGCGACCAGGCCTTCGACGAGCGCGCCCACGCCGACTTCCCCGCCTCCAGCCCGCACGTGGTCGGCGTCGGCGGCACCCGCCTGGTGGCGAGCCAGGGGCAGGTCGTCAGCGAGACCGTCTGGGACGACGGCCCGGGCAGCCGGACGGGCGGCGGCATCAGCAAGGTGTTCCCGATGCCGGCGTACCAGGCCGGCGCGGGCGTACCGCCCTCGGTGAACCCGCCCCACGCGCGCGGGCGTGGTGTGCCCGACGTGTCCGCGCTGGCCGATCCCCAGACCGGCGTGGTCATCCCGAGCGTGGACGGCGTGAACTTCACCCAGATCGGCGGCACCAGCGCCGCCGCCCCGATGTGGTCCGCCCTGCTCGCGCGCATCAACCAGGGACTCGGCGCCCAGGTCGGTTTCCTCAACCCGCTGCTGTACGCGAAGTTCGCGTCGGGCGTCCTGCGGGACGTCACGAACGGGAGCAACGGCGCGTTCGCCTCGGGCCCCGGCTGGGACCCGTGCACCGGCTTCGGCAGCCCCGGCGGCCGGCAACTCCTGGACGGCCTCAGGGCCCTTTGAACCCTGTTCCGTCGACACCCGCGGTGGGGGGGGGGGGGGGGGGGGGGGGGGAGGGGGGAGGGAGGGGGGGGGGGGGGGGGGGGGGGGGGGGGTGGGGGGTGCTATGGTGCTGTGGAAAACCGTAAGGCATACCGAAAGACAAC